>NZ_NEIR01000006.1:0-344242 GCF_002112825.1 Pseudomonas sp. B5(2017) | reverse complement strand
CCGGGCCAAAGCAAGGGCCAGGGCCACCTGCGCATCATCGCCGGCGAATGGCGCAGCCGCCGTCTGGCGGTGCCGGAAGGCGAAGGCCTGCGGCCAACGCCCGACCGCGTGCGCGAAACCCTGTTCAACTGGCTGGCGCCCTATATCGAGGGTGCCCGCGTGCTGGACGCCTTCACCGGCAGCGGCGCCCTGGTGCTCGAAGCCCTGTCCCGCGGGGCCGAGGACGCCGTCGCGCTGGACAGCAACCCGGCGGCCATCGCCAACCTGAAGAACAACCTCGAGATCCTGCGCTGCCCGCGCGGGCAAATCTTGCAGACCGACGCCCTGCGCTATCTGCAAGGCCCGGCCAAGCAGCAGTTCGACGTGGTGTTCCTCGACCCGCCGTTCCACCAGGACCTGCTGGCCGACACCTGCAACCTGCTGGAACAGAACCAGTGGCTGCGCGAGCAAGCGTGGGTCTACACAGAAAGCGAGGCTGCCCCGTCGACCTTGCAACTGCCAGGTAACTGGCGCCTGCATCGAGAGAAAAAGACCGGCCAGGTACATTACGCGCTCTGGCAGCGGGGCTAATTATTTAAAGCAGGTGCAGCACCCTTGTCGCTGAAGCTGTTCGGGTTCACATCAACCAGAGCACTTCAGCGATGACCTCACCACCTACTTCGCCACCCGACCTGGGCCAGGTCTCTGCAGGGCTTGCCGCCTTGTCCTGCACCACTACCTCGCCATTGCAGCACTTCACGCTGGAAAACGGCCTGTCCGTTTACTTGCGAGAACATCACAAGACATCTCTGGCCGCAGTCCAACTCTGGTACCACATAGGCTCAAGCCATGAGCCTGCCGGCCACACGAACCTGTCTCACGTACTGGAGCACCTGATCTTCGCAGGCAGCAGCAAACTGCCCGCCGGCCAATACAGCCGGGTGATCGCACGCATAGGGGGCAATGCCAATGCCTCCACCCACCTGGACGCCACCTCCTATGAAATCTCGCTACCGGCCAGCCGCCTGCCCATAGCGTTGGAAATCATGGCCGATGCCATGAGCACCGCAACCTTCGGCCAAGCGGAGATGGAAAGGGAGATAAAGGCGGTGGAGGACGAGCGCCGGCTCAAGCTGGACGTCCAGCCCGACCAACAGGCATACGATCAGCATAACGCTCTGGCCCATGGCACCAGCCCTTATGCAGGCCCGAGCTTCGGTTATCCGGCAGACCTGGACAGCATCGACCTGGCGGCGCTGCGAACCTGGTACAGGTCCTGGTATCAGCCCAACAACGCAACGCTTGTGGTAGTCGGCAGCGTTGACCTGCCAACGCTCCGGCAGCATGTGGCGCGTTACTTCGCAGGCGTGCCGAAAGCGCCTGTCGCCGACCGGCCTGTTCCACGCCATGACACTCAACTGCAGGCCCGCAGCCACACCGTAAGCCTGCCAGGGTTACGCGAGGGGCTGTTCATGTCATTCAACGTTCCAGGCCGAGCAACAGCCCCCGACGCCGGGACATCGCTTGCCCTGACCCTGCTTTGCGACTTGCTTGGCGCAGGTTTCAGCTCCCGGCTGTACAGCGACCTGGTACGGGACAGGCGCCTGCTTACAGGTGTGCGAGTGTCCTACGAGCCCTTGGTACGTGGCGACACACTGTTGACGATTTCAGCCTACGTGAACACCACCCACGCCACACCGGAAGACGCCGCCCAAGCCGTTTACGAGCATGTGCAGGCGCTGCGCAGCGTTGCCTTGCCGGAAGCAGAGCTGCAACGCGCCAAGTTGCGCATGCTCGCCCGACGGCTATTCGACCTTGACGCGCTCACCGCCCAGGCAGACGAGCTGGGCGCCGCTGCCGCCGCCGGTTTGCCAGCATCGGTGATTGACGAGGACTTCCCTCTCATCCGGGACCTCGACAGCGCGACAGTGCAACAGGTGGCGGTTGCCTATCTGGGGCGCGAACGGCTGACCACAACCTACCTTCGGCCAGGAGTGCCAGCATGAGCCCAGACAACTTGACGACCACCCGACCAACGCTATGCGACGGCCCAACTACCGACACCGCGTTGGAGGCCATGGCCAACCTGGAATCGGCCAAGGAAATCGAGCTTGGCCAGGTACCGCCCCTGCAAGCCGCCGCCAAATGTTGGCAAACCGCCGGCGGCGCAAAGGTCAGCTTCATCGCAGACCATGACCGCCCGATGTTCGACCTGGCCTTGCGCTTTCGAGCCGGCAACGTGCTTGACGGTGCCAACCCAGGCCTGGCTGCAGTTACCCTGTACAGCCTCGACCAAGGGACCGGGGAGCTCGATGCAGCACAGTTTGCCGAGCAGCTGGCCGGGTACGGGGCCATCCTCGGCAGAAGGATCACCGATGACAGTGCGGTCATCACACTCCGCTGCCTGAGCTTGCCCGCGCTACGCGCCAGCGTGATGCAACTGTTCACCCAGATGCTGGCATATCCTGCTTTCAGGGAGCCTGACGTGGCGAAAATCCGGGAGCGGCTGGCTTTCAACCGGGTCCGACAGGGCAGCCACCCCCTGGTACGGCTTACCAACACCACGATGGCTCATGTTTTCCGTGATCATCCGTACGCTGCCAGCGCCACCACGACGGCCAGTGGCACCGTCAATGTCGAGCAGATCAGGGACTTCCACCAGAAGGCTTACTCGGCGAACAATCTGGATATTGGCCTGGTGGGGGACCTGAGCCGCGAAGACGCGGAGCAACTGATCGACGAACTCACCCGTGCCCTGCCGCAGGAGTGGGCCGCCGCCGCCCCGCCGCCACTCCCCGAACACCCGCCACTCGTGCAGCACCTGACCGCCGCCGGCAGCGCCACCCGGGCACTGTTGACGTTGTCCTCGAAAGCTTCGCCAAGCAGCCCGCTATTTCCGGCCTTGACGCTGCTCAACGTGATACTTGGCACCAGCTATGAATCACGCCTGACGCAAGAGTTGCGAACCCTGCGCAGCCTGACCTACGCCATCTACTCCGACCTCAACCCGCTGGATGCGGCATGCCTGCTGCAAATTCATTGGGACATCGCCCCGCAGTACCGGGATGCGGCAGCGGCCCTGGTGTCGGGGATTGTCGCGTGCCTGCGCGAACGAGGCCCAAGCCAGGCAGAATGCGACATCGCTGTGAACGAAATTGCGGCCAAGCTGCATCACGACCTTGCAGACAGCGCCAAACTGGCCAGAGCACTTGCGACTTACAGCCACCAAGGGCTGCCAGGCGATCACCTTGCCACTTTTCTTGACAGGCTACAGTCGCTCACGCCTGCGAACCTGCGTGAAGCCGGGCAGGTGTGGTTGGGCAACGCGACGCAAGTGCTGGTGACCGTAGGCCCCGAGTCAGTGCAGCTGCCACTGCCGTAAACAATGAAGGACGACCAATAGCGCAGGTACATCGGGGTTTTTCCATGGCATTCTAGGCACGCACAACATGAGTCGCCCACATGCCCAGCCCCAGCGCAACGTTCCGTCCAGCCCTCGGCCTTGCCAATCCCCACTTGCAAACCTTGTGGGGACCATTGTGGCGAAAACTGCCAGAGCTGCAGCGCAACCGCGAGCGGCTATGGCTGGCCGATGGCGACTTCATCGACCTGGACTGGCATGGCCCGCACCAGCCCCACGCGCCGTTGGTGCTGGTGCTGCACGGTTTGACCGGCTCCTCCCACTCGCCCTACGTCAAAGGCTTGCAGCAAGCGCTGCAAGGCCGCGGCTGGGCCAGCGTGGCGGTGAACTGGCGCGGTTGCTCGGGCGAGCCCAACCTGCTGCCACGCAGCTACCATTCCGGCGCCAGCGAAGACCTGGCCGAAATCGTCAGCCACCTGCGTGCCCAGCGCCCGTTGGCGCCGTTGTATGCGGTGGGTTATTCGCTGGGGGGCAATGTGCTGCTGAAATACCTGGGCGAAAGCGGTGTCGCCAGCCAGTTGCAGGCTGCGGTAGCGGTGTCGGTGCCGTTTCGCCTGGACCACTGCGCCGACCGCATCGGCCAGGGCTTTTCAAAGGTGTACCAGGCGCATTTCATGCGCGAGATGCTGGCTTATGTGCAGCTCAAGCAGCGGCACTTCCACGACAAGGGCCAGCATGAAGGGCTGGCGACGCTGCAACGGCTGGGGCCGTTGGCCAACCTGCGCACGTTCTGGGATTTCGACGGCAAGGTCACCGCACCACTGAACGGTTTTCGCGATGCGCACGACTACTACCGCCGCTCATCGAGTCATTTTTTCCTCGGCCAGAACCGCACGCCGACGCTGATCATCCACTCCAGCGATGACCCTTTCGTCTCCGGCCACAGCCTGCCAACGGCCCGCGAACTGGCGCCGCAGACCCGCTTCGAACTGCACAGCCGCGGCGGCCATGTGGGCTTTGTCGATGGCAGCCTGCGCAACCCGGGCTATTACCTGGAGCGGCGGATTCCACAGTGGTTGGTGGAGGGCACATAAGCGATTGTTTTGCAGGAACCCTGTGGGAGCGGGCGCGCCCGCGAACACCGGCGCAGCCGGTGCCAGCCACCGCGTTGCATGCTTCGCGGGCTCGCCCGCTCCCACAGGGCCTGGGCGATCTCCTACAGGATTTGACCGGCTTACTCGCCAGTGGCTACGCCATGCTGCGGATCGTTGATCCACTCACTCCACGACCCGGCATACAGCTTGCCCAGCGGGTACCCGGCCAACGCCAGGGCAAACAGGTTATGACACGCCGTCACCCCTGACCCGCAATACGCCACCAACTGCTCCGGCGCCCGCCCGGCCAGCTTTTCGGCAAAGCGCTGTTTTAGCTGGTCCGGCTGCAGAAAACGCCCATCAGCCCCCAGGTTATCGGTGAACGCCGCGCACTGCGCCCCCGGAATATGCCCCGCCACCGGGTCGATCGGTTCCACTTCGCCACGGAAACGCGGCAAGGCACGCGCATCGATCAAGGTCAGGTCTGCGTTACCCAAGCGCTTGGCCAGGTGCTCGGCATCGATCAGCAGCTTGCCGTCCGGCTCACCGTTGAAGGTGCCTTCCCGCTTGAGCGGCGGGTCCAGGCTGAGCGGCAGGTGCGCCGCATGCCAGGCCCTCAGGCCACCGTCGAGGATCGCCACGCCGCTGCGCTTGCCCAGCCAGGCCAGCAGCCACCAGGCACGGGCAGCAAAAGCGCCAGGGCCGTCGTCGTACAGCACCACCTCGCTGTCATCGTCCAGGCCCCACTCTCGCAGGCGCTCGACCAGCCCGCGCGCATCCGGCAACGGGTGGCGCCCGGTGCGCCCCTTGCTCACCGGCCCGCTGAGGTCACGCTCCAGGTCGGCAAAATGCGCCCCGGCAATATGCCCCTGGGCATAGCTGCGTTGGCCATAGTCCACATCCTCGAGGGCGAAGCGGCAGTCGAGGATCACCAACTTGGGCGAGCCCAGACGCTCGGCCAACTGCTGCGGGGTGATCAATTGCGCAAGGGGCATGACAATCTCCTGATCGATGGCACTATCGATAGCACTGAGGCCCTGGGTTAGTGCTCCAGGGCCTGGTTGAACGGTACATGGAATTCCTGGCACAGGGCGTCCACGGCATTGCGGGCGTTGTCGGTGACGAAACCGAGCTCCAGCACCAGTACCTGGTAGACGCCGCGCTTGAAGGCTTCTTCACCCAGGTGCGCGGAATGCTCCCGCGTGGTGCTGAGAAAACGTACCCAGGACGTCAACACGATCCAGGCGTTGATGGTCAGCGATTCGATCTGCGCTGGTGCCATGGCCAGGATGCCCGCCTCGACGAAGCCGCGGTAGATCGCCTGGCCCTGGCGCAGGCAGCGCTCGGAAAAGCGCCGATAACGGGCGGCCAGTTCCGGGTCGCTGTCCAGCAGGTGCTCCAGGTCGCGGTGCAGAAAACGGTAGTTCCACATCGCCGCCAGCAGGGCCTTGAGGTAGAAGCGCTTGTCCTCCACGGTCGCCGCGCGGCCTTGCGGCGGGCGCAGGAAGCTGTCCACCAGCTCTTCGTACTGGCTGAACAGCAAAGCGATGATCGCCTGCTTGTTGGGGAAGTGGTAATACAGGTTGCCGGGCGAAATTTCCATGTGCGCGGCAATGTGGTTGGTACTGACGCTGCGTTCGCCCTGCTGGTTGAACAGCTCGAGGCTGTTCTGCACGATGCGCTCTCGGGTCTTCATGCGCGGGGCCATGCTCAGCTCCCAGTCTGCGGGCCTTCATCAAAGGGTCATCTTACGGCGTATTGGCGGTGGAATGCACCGCTCGACAACGCGGAAAAATTCGCACCATCGTACAAATTAGAGTATAGGCTCTAGGGATTCCCTGCCCGGACTCGACGCCGCCATGAACTCGCCCAGTGCCTTGCCCCCTGTGCAATCCGACCTCGACCTTGCGGCGACGTTCGCCACCCAGCGCCAGGCCTTTGCCGACAACCCCCTGCCAGCGGCGACGCAGCGGCGCCAATGGCTGAAAAGCCTGCGGGAAGCCTTGCTGGCCGGCCAGGCCGAACTGATCGAGGCAATCGGCCAGGACTTTGAGGGGCGCAGCGCCGACGAGACCCTGCTGGCCGAGCTGCTGCCCTCGGTGCAAGGCCTGCGCCACGCCGAAAAGCACCTGCAGCGCTGGATGCGCGCCAGCCGGCGCAAGGTCGGCCTGGCCTTCCAGCCGGCCAGCGCTCAGGTGCGCTACCAACCCCTGGGCGTGGTCGGCATCATCGTGCCGTGGAACTACCCGCTGTTCCTTGCCATCGGCCCGCTGACCTGCGCCCTGGCCGCCGGCAACCGGGTCATGCTCAAGCTCAGCGAAGCCACGCCCGCCACTGGCCTGGCGCTCAAGCAACTGCTGGAGCAGGTGTTCCCCACCGATCTGGTCAGCGTGGTGCTCGGCGAGGTCGAGGTAGGCCAGGCCTTTGCCCGCTTGCCGTTCGATCACCTGCTGTTCACCGGCGCCACCAGCGTGGGGCGCCAGGTAATGCTGGCTGCGGCGCACAACCTGACCCCCGTCACCCTGGAACTGGGTGGCAAGTCGCCGGCCATAGTCTCGGCCGACGTACCGCTGGACAGCGCCGCCGAGCGCATCGCCTTCGGCAAGACCCTCAACGCTGGCCAGACCTGCGTCGCCCCTGATTACGTGCTGGTGCCACGCGAGCGCCTGGAGGCCTTCAGCGACGCCTACCAGCGCGCCGTACGCCGGCTGTACCCGCGCATCGCCGGTAACCCCGACTACACCGCCATCATCAACCAGCGCCAGCTGCAGCGCTTGCAGCATCTACTGGACGATGCCCACGCCAAAGGTGCGCAGGTACTCGACCTGTACCCCGGTGAAACCCGCCAGGGCCGGCGCCTGCCACCCCACCTGCTGCTGGGGGTGAACGACAGCATGCAGGTGATGCAGGACGAAATCTTCGGCCCATTGCTGCCCCTGGTGCCCTACGACAGCCTCGAGCAGGCACTGGCCTACATCAACCAGCGCCCGCGCCCGCTGGCGCTTTACTACTTCGGCTATGACCGCGCAGCCCAGGAGCAGGTGCTGCGCCACACCCACTCCGGCGGAGTGTGCCTGAACGACACCCTGCTGCACGTGGCCCAGGATGACTTGCCGTTCGGCGGCATCGGCCCTTCAGGCATGGGCCATTACCATGGCCATGACGGTTTCCTGACCTTCAGCAAGGCCAAGGCGGTGCTGGCCAAGCAACGCTTCAACGCTGCCCGGCTGATCTACCCGCCTTATGGCAAAGCCTTGCAGCGCCTGGTCTTCAAGCTTTTCATCCGCTGAGGGCCGGCCCATGCACCGCCGCGAACTGCTGCGCTTCAGCCTTGGCGCCAGCGTCTTTCTGGCCGGTACCAGCCTGGTCGGCTGCAGCGCACAGACAGCCGCAACGGGTTACCAGGCACTGCGCGACGACGACCTGCCGCTGCTGCGCGCGCTGATCCCGGTGGTACTGGCCGGCACCCAAGCCGCCGAGACACTGGTGCTGCATAGCCTCGACCACAAGCTGGCGGCGCTGTCGCCAGAAATGCTCAAACTCACCCGGCAGTTGTTCGACGTGCTCAACCTGCCGCTCACCCGCGGCCCCCTGACCGGTGTCTGGGGCGCCTGGGAACGAGCCAGCGCCGCGCAGGTCACGGCCTTCCTGCAACGTTGGCAGGACAGCTCGCTGAACCTGCTGCGCATGGGCCACGCCTCGTTGCTGCAGTTGCTGCAGATGGCCTGGTACGAACGCCCCGAATCCTGGGCTGCCTGCGGCTACCCCGGGCCACCGAAAATCTGAAAACAACAAGAGCAGCGCCAATGCCTGTACCCGACCCGTTTCGCCAAGGCCTGGAAAGCGGCTGGATCACCCACGACGCCTCGCGCCTGGAGCACGACCTCACGCTGGAAGCCGACGTTGCCGTGATCGGCAGCGGTGCCGGTGGCGCTACCAGCGCGCAAATGCTCAGCACTGCCGGCTTCAAGGTGCTGCTGATCGAAGAAGGCCCGCTGAAGACCAGCAGCGATTTCCACCTGCTGGAAAACGAAGCCTATGCCAGCCTGTATCAGGAAGGCCTGGGCCGCATGAGCAAGGACGGCGCCATCACCATCCTCCAGGGCCGCGCCGTGGGCGGCACCACGCTGGTCAACTGGACCTCGAGCTTTCGCACGCCGCCACAGACCCTGGCGCACTGGGCCGCAGCCCACAACGTGAGCGGCCTGGGCGAGGAGCAGATGCGCCCCTGGTTCGAGCGCATCGAGCAGGAACTGGGCATCACCCCCTGGGCCCTGCCACCGAACGCCAACAACGACGTGCTGCGCCGTGGCTGCGAACAGCTGGGCTACCGCTGGGCGGTGATCCCGCGCAACGTGCGCGGCTGCTGGAACCTGGGCTACTGCGGCATGGGTTGCCCGGTGAATGCCAAGCAGTCGATGCTGGTCACGCGTATTCCCGCCACCCTCGAACAAGGCGGCGAGCTGCTGTACCTGGCTCGGGCCGAGCGCTTCGAGCACAACGGCGAGCGCATCCAGGGCCTGTCATGCCAGGCGCTGGATAGCCAGGGCATACACGCCACAGGCCGGCAGGTCCGCGTTCGCGCGCGTCACTACATCCTTGCCGGTGGCGGCATCAACAGTCCGGCCCTGCTGCTGCGTTCCGACGCGCCCGACCCGCATGGCCGTCTGGGCAAACGTACCTTCCTGCACCTGGTCAACTTCAGCGCAGCACGCTTCAACGACCGTATCGACCCCTACTATGGCGCCCCGCAGTCCATCTACAGCGACCATTTCCAATGGCAAGGCGGCAGCGACGGCCCGGTTGGCTACAAGCTGGAAGTACCACCGCTGCACCCGGCCCTGGCGAGCACCCTGCTGGGCGGGCACGGCCACGAGAATGCCCGGCGCATGGCCGAACTGCCACATACCCACGTGATGCTGGCGCTGCTGCGTGACGGCTTCCACCCACAAAGCCAGGGCGGGGCCGTGGAGCTGCGCGGCGATGGCTCACCGGTGCTCGATTACCCGGTCACCGACTACCTGCGCGACGGCCTGCGCCGCGCCTACCGCAGCATGGCGCAGATCCAGTTCGCCGCCGGCGCCAACCAGGTCACCCCCGTGCACAGCGATGCCAGCGCCGCGTCCAACCTGGAGCAGGCCTTGGCCATGATCCACAAGTTGCGCCTGGAGCCGTTCCGCACGCGCTTGGGCAGCGCTCACGTGATGGGTGGCTGCGCCCTCGGCGACGACCCGCGCCAGGCGGTATGCGACAGCCTTGGCCGTCATCACCAGCTGGAAAACCTGTCGGTTCACGACGGCTCGCTGTTCCCCACCAGTATCGGCGCCAACCCGCAACTGTCGGTGTATGCCATCAGCGCCAGGCTCACCGAAGCGCTGGTCGCCCGCCTGGCACACAGCGCATGACAAGGAACAGGCCCCCTGTCTATAGTGCCATCAGCCGGCCGCATGACTTGGCCGGGGCGCCGTCGCTGCGCTACCATCCGACTCCCCAACGCACTCCAGCCAGGATGACGCGATGAACCGAGTGTTGTACCCGGGTACTTTCGACCCCATTACCAAAGGCCATGGCGACCTGGTCGAGCGCGCCTCGCGGTTGTTCGACCACGTGATCATCGCGGTGGCGGCCAGCCCGAAGAAAAACCCGCTGTTCCCGCTGGAACAACGGGTGGAGCTCGCCCGTGAGGTCACCAAGCACCTGCCCAATGTCGAAGTCATCGGCTTCTCCTCGCTGCTGGCGCATTTCGCCAAGGAACAGGGCGCCAACGTCTTCTTGCGTGGCCTGCGTGCGGTGTCCGACTTCGAGTACGAGTTCCAGCTGGCGAACATGAACCGGCAACTGGCCCCCGACGTCGAGAGCCTGTTCCTCACGCCTTCGGAGCGCTACTCGTTCATTTCCTCGACCCTGGTCCGGGAAATTGCCGCGCTGGGCGGTGATATCAGCAAGTTCGTCCACCCGGTGGTGGCCGATGCGCTGACCGAACGCTTCAAGAAGTGACCTTTAGCGGCTGATCATCGCGCCCGCGTGCACTGCGGGCGCGAATGCGGCACAATTGTGCCCACTGCGTTGAACATGCCCGGGCGCAGAGCCCCGGCCGGAGTCCCCATGTCCCTGATCATCACCGACGATTGCATCAACTGCGACGTCTGCGAACCCGAGTGCCCGAACGAGGCCATCTCCCAAGGCGAAGAGATCTACGTGATCGACCCTAACCTGTGCACCCAGTGCGTGGGCCATTACGACGAGCCGCAATGCCAGCAGGTCTGCCCGGTCGACTGCATCCCGCTGGATGAAGCGCACCCGGAAACCGAAGAAGAGCTGATGGCCAAGTACCGCCGGATTACTGGCAAGGCCTGATCGCTGCCTGGCCGCCTCTACGCGGTCCCTGTGTGGGAGCGGCCTTGCGTCGCGATGGGGCGCGAAGCGGCCCCAGGATTTCAGCTTCGCAGCAGAAACTGCCGGGGCCGCTGTGCGGCCCTTTCGCGATGCAAGGCCGCTCCCACAAGAGGTACCGAGTAACTTGCCTCAGCGCTGGCATCGCGGGCAATACACACTCGCCCTCTGCCCCAGCTTCACCTCGCGCAACTCCGTGCCACACACCTTGCACGGCTGCCCGCCCCGCCCGTACACGAACAATTCCTGCTGGAAGTACCCCGGCTGCCCGTCGCCACCGATGAAGTCGCGTAGCGTGGTGCCGCCCTGCTCGATCGCCGCCGCCAGCACGCGCTTGATCTCGATCGCCAGCTTCAGGTAACGCGCCCGGGAAATCCCGCCCGCTTCCCGACGAGGGTCGATGCCGGCGGCAAACAGCGCCTCGGTGGCGTAGATGTTGCCCACCCCCACCACCACCGCGTTGTCCATGATGAACGGCTTGACCGCCATCGACCGCCCACGGGACAGCTGGAACAGCCGCTCGCCGTCGAACAGGTCGGTCAGCGGCTCCGGCCCCAGGCGCAGCAGCAGTTCGTGGTTGAGCGGGTCGAGGCTCCACAGCATCGCGCCAAAGCGGCGCGGGTCGGTGTAGCGCAGCATCAACCCCGACTCCAGCTCGATATCCACGTGCTCATGCTTGGCCGCCGGCAAGCCCAGCTCGACCAGGCGAAGGTTGCCCGACATGCCCAGGTGACTGATCAGGGTGCCGACCTCGGCATTGATCAACAGGTACTTGGCACGCCGCTCGACACTGACGATGCGCTGCCCCGACAGGCGCACATCCAGGTCTTCCGGAATCGGCCAGCGCAGGCGCCGGTCACGCACCACCACCCGGCTGACGCGCTGGCCTTCCAGGTGGGGCGCAATACCGCGCCGGGTGGTTTCTACTTCTGGCAATTCCGGCATGTGTCAGTGCCCGCCCAACTCGCGAATGTTCTGCTTGAGGTTTTCGAAATCGTATTCCGACAAGCCAATGTAATCGAGCACCAGCGGGCCGACCACATTCCATTCGTGGTCCACGGCCTGGTTGCCCAGCACCCGGTAAGATGCGCAGATGTGCTCGGCCATCTTCAGCACCGCCAGCAGGTTTTTAAGCTGGCTTTGGGTATTGCGCGAGCTCTCGTCGCGGAACACCGCCACGGCGTTGTGGTGGTTGGCAATGGCCGCGCTGAGGTGCTCGGGCAGGCGCCAGGACTTGGCAGTGAAATAGCCGACCACCGAATGATTGGTATTGAACGCGCGGTTTTCGGTGTCGACCACGCGGGTTTCCTCGTCGGCCTTGGCATAGGCCTCTTCCAGCACATCCATGTAGTCGGGGAAGCGCTTGAGCATCAGCGGCACGCCACAGTCATGGAACAGGCCCAGGGTGTAGGCCTCGTCCGCCGCCTGGATGCCGGTGCGCTTGGCCAGGGTCAGGCAGGTCATCGCCACGTCCTGGGCGGTGTCCCAGAAGCGGTTGAGGGTAACGATGGTCTCGTCGCTCATCTCGCCCTTGATCGACTGGGCGTTGATCAGGTTGATGATCGAACGGCTGCCCAGCAGGTTCACCGCGCGCTGGATCGAACCGATCTTGTTGGAAAGGCCGAAATGCGGGGAGTTGACCAGTTTGAGCAAGGCACCCGAGAGGCCCGGGTCCTGGGAAATCAGCTTGGCGATGGTTTCCAGGTCCGGGTCAGGCATGTACTGCTCGAACTGCAGATCGACCATGATCTGCGGTTGCGGCGGGATAGTGATGCCTTGCAAGGCTTGCTGGATCTGTTCGGCGCTGAGTTCTTGGGACATACGTGCACACTCGTTTGGGACCGGCGATTCTAACCCTCCAGACCGGAAATGGACCAACCACTGAATCGTTGCGCCGGAACTTTACTTTATCCATCCGTGCCTCTTTCTCATATTCATCAAGGAAAGGAGCAAGGCCCATGAGTGCAGAACTGAACGGCAAGCGAGTAGCTTTCCTGGTCACCGACGGCTTCGAGCAAGTGGAACTGACAGGCCCTCGCGAGGCCCTGGAACAGAGCGGCGCGGTGGTGGACATCCTCAGCGACAAGGAGGGCACGGTACGCGGCTGGAACCACGACCAGCCAGCCGACGCATTCGCCGTGGACGCAACCTTCGAAAGCGCCCACCTGGACCTCTACGATGCCCTGGTGCTGCCCGGCGGCGTGCAAAACTCTGACACGATTCGGTTGATCCCCACCGCGCAGAAACTGGTGAAAAGCCACGATTCGGCTGGCAAGCCGCTGGCGGTGATCTGCCACGGTGGCTGGTTGCTGGTGTCGTGCGGGCTAGCCAAGAGCAAGCGGCTGACCAGCTACAAGACCCTGCAGGACGACATCCGCAATGCCGGCGGAGACTGGGTGGATGAAGAAGTGGTAGTCGATGGCAACCTGATCACCAGCCGCCAACCCGATGACATTCCGGCGTTCAACCAGCAACTGATAAAGGCATTGGCAGCCTGACGCCATCTCATGGCCAACGCGAGACCTGCAGGAGCGGCCTTGTGTCGCGAAAGGGCCGCAAAAGCGGCCCGGCAATCCATGCAGCGCTGCTGAAACCCTGGGGTTGCAGCGCAGCCCTTTCGCGACACAAGGCCGCTCCCACAACGGGCATGCGGCCCGGCAACAGGCTATAATCCCGCTCTTTTTTCCCGGAGCGACGTCATGTCCCTGCCCAGCCTACGCCTCAAAGCCAATGCCGACCGCCGCCTGCGCGCCGGCCACCTGTGGGTCTACAGCAACGAAGTCGACGTCAGCGCGACCCCGCTGCAAGGCTTCCAGGCCGGCCAGCAGGCTGTTCTCGAGGCGGCCAACGGCAAGCCGCTGGGTATCGTCGCACTGAGCCCGAACAACCTGATCTGCGCCCGCCTGCTGTCGCGCGACGCCAAGCTGCCGCTGGACAAGTCGCTGCTGGTGCACCGCCTGAACGTCGCCCTGTCGCTGCGCCAGCGCCTGTTCGACCAACCGTGCTACCGCCTGGTCTATGGCGATTCCGACCTGTTGCCAGGCCTGGTTGTCGACCGCTTCTTCGACATCCTCGTGGTGCAATTGGCCTCGGCCACCATGGAAGCGCACAAGGACGACGTGATTGCAGCCCTGGTACAGGTGCTCAAGCCAAGCGGCATCCTGTTCAAGAACGACTCCTCCGCACGTGACGCCGAAGGCCTGCAGCGCTATGTCGAGACCGTCTATGGCGAAGTGCCGGACTGGGTGCCGCTGGAAGAGAACGGCGTCAAGTTCGAAGCC
Organism: Pseudomonas sp. B5(2017); assembly: GCF_002112825.1. Lineage (NCBI taxonomy): Bacteria > Pseudomonadati > Pseudomonadota > Gammaproteobacteria > Pseudomonadales > Pseudomonadaceae > Pseudomonas > Pseudomonas sp. B5(2017). The sequence continues at coordinate 330,134 of NZ_NEIR01000006.1, read as the reverse complement.
CCGGTACGCGAAGGCCAGAAGACCGGCTGGTTCTACGACCACCGCATGAACCGTGCACGCCTGGCGCCGTACGTGAAAGGCAAGCGCGTGCTCGACCTGTTCAGCTACATCGGTGGCTGGGGCGTGCAAGCCGGTGCCTTCGGCGCCAGCGAAGTGTTCTGCGTCGACGCCTCGGGCTTTGCCCTGGACGGCGTGGAGCGTAACGCCGCGCTGAACGGCATCAGCGAGAAACTGACCTGCATCGAAGGCGATGTATTCGAGGCCCTGCGCGAACTGAAGGCCGCCGAAGAGCGCTTCGACGTGATCATTGCCGACCCACCCGCCTTCATCAAGCGCAAGAAAGACCTGAAGAACGGCGAAGCGGCCTACCGCCGCCTGAACGAGCAGGCCATGCGCATGCTGACCAAGGACGGCATCCTGGTCAGTGCCTCGTGCTCGATGCACCTGCCCGAGGACGACCTGCACAACATCCTGCTGACCAGCGCCCGTCACCTGGACCGCAACCTGCAGTTGCTCGAACGCGGCGGCCAAGGCCCGGACCACCCGGTGCACCCGGCCATCGCCGAAACCCGCTACATCAAGAGCATCACCTGCCGGTTGCTGCCAAACAGCTGATATCCGCTAAAAAGGGCCGCCAAGCGGCCCTTTCCTGCTGCAATCTCCCCGCCAGCTATCCACATCTGCATTCCCTCGCCGCGCCAGCGGTGTAGAATCGGCCTATTCATCGCCAGTCATCCCCGGCGGGTTTATGAGCTCTGCCCAAGCACGCGGCGATCCCGCGAGGTCTTCGGCCCCATCCGTGCCAGTGGCAACCGGCCTGCGGTACAAAGGACAAGAGAAGCTCACTCCCCTTTTTGTGACCTGATTAAGCCGCCAGGAGTGTTTCATGCCTGATTATCGTTCCAAGACTTCCACCCAAGGCCGCAACATGGCCGGCGCCCGTGCCCTGTGGCGCGCCACCGGGATGAAGGACGAAGACTTCAAGAAACCGATCATCGCCATCGCCAACTCGTTCACCCAGTTCGTCCCGGGCCACGTGCACCTGAAGGACCTGGGCCAGCTGGTCGCCCGCGAAATCGAACGCGCCGGTGGCGTGGCCAAGGAATTCAACACCATCGCGGTCGATGACGGCATCGCCATGGGCCACGACGGCATGCTCTACTCGCTGCCAAGCCGCGAGATCATCGCCGACGCCGTGGAGTACATGGTCAACGCCCACTGCGCCGACGCCATCGTGTGCATCTCCAACTGCGACAAGATCACCCCCGGCATGCTGATGGCCGCCCTGCGCCTGAACATCCCGGTAATCTTCGTCTCCGGCGGCCCGATGGAAGCCGGCAAGACCAAGCTGGCCAGCCACGGTCTGGACCTGGTCGACGCCATGGTCATTGCCGCCGACTCCTCGGCTTCCGACGAAAAAGTCGCCGAATACGAGCGCAGCGCCTGCCCGACCTGCGGTTCGTGCTCCGGCATGTTCACCGCCAACTCGATGAACTGCCTGACCGAAGCCCTGGGCCTGGCCCTGCCGGGCAACGGTTCGACCCTGGCCACCCACGCCGACCGCGAGCAGCTGTTCCTCACCGCCGGCCGCACCATCGTCGAGCTGTGCAAGCGCTACTACGGCGAGAACGATGAGTCGGTACTGCCGCGCAACATCGCCAACTTCAAGGCGTTCGAGAACGCCATGATGCTCGACATCGCCATGGGCGGCTCGACCAACACCATCCTGCACCTGCTGGCTGCCGCCCAGGAAGCCGAGGTGGCGTTCGACCTGCGCGACATCGACCGCCTGTCGCGCAAGGTGCCGCAGCTGTGCAAGGTTGCGCCGAACATCCAGAAATATCACATGGAAGACGTGCACCGTGCCGGCGGCATCTTCAGCATCCTCGGCTCGCTGGCCCGTGGCGGCCTGCTGCACACCGACCTGCCGACCGTGCACAGCCGCAGCATGGAAGAAGCCATCGCCAAGTGGGACATCACCCAGACCGATGACGAAGCCGTGCACACCTTCTTCAAGGCCGGCCCTGCCGGCATCCCGACCCAGACGGCATTCAGCCAGTCGACCCGTTGGGAATCCCTGGATGACGACCGTGAGAACGGCTGCATCCGCAGTGTCGAGCACGCCTATTCGCAGGAAGGCGGCCTGGCCGTGCTGTACGGCAACATCGCGGTGGATGGCTGCGTGGTGAAAACCGCCGGTGTCGACGAGTCGATCCTGGTGTTCGAAGGCACCGCGAAGATCTTCGAGAGCCAGGACAGCGCCGTACGCGGCATCCTCGCCGACGAAGTGAAGGCCGGCGACATCGTGATCATCCGCTACGAAGGCCCGAAAGGTGGCCCGGGCATGCAGGAAATGCTGTACCCGACCTCGTACCTGAAGTCCAAGGGCCTGGGCAAGGCTTGCGCCCTGCTCACCGACGGCCGCTTCTCGGGCGGCACCTCGGGCCTGTCGATCGGCCATGCCTCGCCGGAAGCCGCCGCTGGCGGCGCCATCGGCCTGGTGCGCGACGGCGACAAGGTGCTGATCGACATCCCGAATCGTTCGATCAACCTGCAGGTCAGCGACGAAGAGCTGGCCGAGCGCCGTGTCGAGCAGGACAAGAAGGGCTGGAAACCGGCTGAAGTACGCCCACGCAAGGTGACCACCGCGCTGAAGGCCTATGCCCTGCTGGCGACCAGTGCCGACAAGGGCGCTGTGCGTAACAAGGCGATGCTGGAAGGGCTGTGAGGCTCTGACGGTATGAATGAAGAACCGGCGCCCTGGGCGCCGGTTTTTTATGCCTGTAAGGGCCCTTTCGCGGGTAAACCCGCTCCCACAGGTACAGTGCCTGGCTCAAAGGCTGCGGAGTCCTTGTGGGAGCGGGTTTACCCGCGAAGAGGCCAGCACAGGCACCACATGGCTTACTGAATCTGCTCCGGCGTCACGATCACCCAGTTCTTGTCCGCCGTCACCGGCAGCCCTTCCTTGGCCTGCGCCGCGGCATTCCTGGCAATCATCCCGTTCATCTGGTCCATGTACTTGGCCTTGCGGTTTATCCACAGGTGGATGCCACCTTTGCCCACATCCACCCCATGAAACTGCATGTAGCCATCACTGGTCGGCGTATCGCCCCCCACCAGCACCGGTTTCTTCCACTCATCGATATAGGTCAGGATCGCCGCCTGCTTGCCTGCCATCCAGGTGGCCGGGGTCCACAGGTACGGGGTCAGCTCCAGCCCCACGTTGGCCTTGGCATCATAGTGCCCGGCGCTGATCTGCTTGCGCGCGGTGGTCAACTGGCCGCTGGCGCGGTCCTTCAGCAACAGGCTCACGCCAATCACATTCTGCGGCTTCACGTTGTAACCGTACTTGGGGTCCGACGCGACCATGCGCACCAGCTCCTCGGAAGCAGCGGAAATCACATAGACCTCGATACCGTTCTCCATCAGCTTGTTGTACAGCTCGGCCTGGCCCTTGAAGACCTTGGGTGGCTGTACCTCGATGGCCTTGACCTGGTCCCCTTCGTAATAGGTGGCCGGGATCGGTTTGCCGGAGGCCATCAGCTCATCCACCTGCACCTTCAGCTCCTGCAGGGTAAAGCCGGAGAACACCTGGGCCACCCACGGGTAGCAGACCATGTCGTCCACTTCGCACAGCCGGTAGTAGTAACTGAACAGGCTTTCCTTGTGCTCGGCGGTGTCCTTGAACGGCATCAGCTTCAACGAGGGGTCGAGCTTGTCGCGGCTCAGCAGGCCCTTGTTTTCCATGAACGGCAGCAAGGCCTCTTCAAGGTCGTAGCGGTAACTGGTGTTGTCCATGTCGAAGACAGCGTAGTTACCCTTGTTGGCATTGGCGGCAATCATGCCGTCGAGCTGCCTGGCTGCCTCGGCGGGCCAGTGCTTGAGCTCGGTGGCGAAGGTTTCGATACTGAACAGCAGGGACAGGCCGATGGCGACGGCTTTCGGAGCGAACTTCATGTACGAATCTCCTGAAATGACCCAGAAACGCTAGTGCAACAATCCCCGCCGGCAGCCTTTGATAACGACCTCCATGCAGCTGCAAACGCCGTGTTCATTGCAATCCGCGACACGCCGTTATTCCATAAACGACTATGCACATTCCATTTGGGTATAAATTCGTTTGTTTTCAGCCTGTTAGCATTTCCGTTCGTAATCGCTCACAGAGGCGATGCCTCTTCTGCTTTTTTCTGCTGGAGCTTCAATGAACCTGCCGCTGTCCCTTAACCTGCTGGCGTTCCTGGCCCTGTTGCTGGGCCTGGCACAAACCCGCCGCACCGACTGGAGCCTGGCCAGGAAAGTATTGCTGGGCCTGGTGCTGGGCGTGGTGTTCGGCCTGATCCTGCATACCGTCTATGGCGCTGGCCACCCCGTACTCAAGGCCACCATCAGCTGGCTCGACCTGGTCGGCAACGGCTACGTCGGCCTGTTGCAGATGATCGTCATGCCGCTGATCTTCGCCTCGATCCTCAGTGCCGTGGCGCGCCTGCACAATGCCTCGTCACTGGGCCGCATCAGTGTGCTGAGCATTGGCACCCTGCTGCTGACCACCGCCATCGCCGCATTGATCGGCATCGTCCTGACCAACCTGTTCGGCCTGAGCGCCGAAGGCCTGGTGGCCGGCGCGCAGGAAAGCGCGCGCATGCAGGTTATCCACAGCGACTACGCCGGCAAGGTCGCCGACCTCAACATCCCGCAACTGCTGCTGTCGTTCATCCCCAGCAACCCGGTAGGTGACCTGGCACGGGCCAAGCCGACCTCGATCATCAGCGTGGTGATCTTTGCCGTGTTCCTCGGCCTGGCCGCGCTGCAGCTGATCAAGGACGATGCCGAGAAAGGCGAACGCGCGCTGTCGGCCATCGACACCCTGCAGGCCTGGGTGATGCGCCTGGTGCGGGTGGTGATGAAGCTGACCCCGTATGGCGTACTGGCGCTGATGACCAAGGTGGTGGCCAGCTCGAACATGGAAGACATCCTCAAGCTGGGCAGCTTCGTGGTGGTGTCGTACCTGGGCCTGGCCCTGATGTTCGTGGTGCACGGCGTTATCCTCGCCGCCACCGGCGTGAGCCCGCTGCGCTTCTTCCGCAAGGTGTGGCCGGTGCTGACCTTCGCCTTCACCAGCCGCTCCAGCGCCGCCAGCATTCCGCTGAACATCGAAGCGCAAACCCGCCGCCTGGGCGTACCGCAGTCGATTGCCAGCTTCAGCGCATCTTTCGGTACCACCATTGGCCAGAACGGCTGCGCCGGCCTCTATCCCGCAATGTTGGCGGTGATGGTGGCGCCGGCGGTGGGCATCGATACCTTCGACCCGCTGTGGATCGCCACCCTCGTGGCCATCGTCACCTTGAGTTCGGCAGGTGTTGCCGGCGTAGGTGGCGGTGCGACTTTCGCCGCGCTGATCGTGCTGCCGGCCATGGGCTTGCCGGTGGAGCTGGTGGCGTTGCTGATTTCGGTGGAGCCGCTGATCGACATGGGCCGCACGGCGTTGAACGTGAACGGTTCGATGACCGCAGGGGTGGTGACCAGCCAACTGCTGAAAGAGACCGACAAGGATGTGCTGGCTGGCGATGAACATGCCGAGCTGAGTCATACTTAAAAATCAAAGGGGCCGCTATGCGGCCCCAAATTGATCAGCGACGATCCCAAACTTCAAAATGGTAACTGGGTGCGTCAGTTTCAGCAGGCTGGGGATCTTGGGAAATAATCTTCCATTTGGAATCGTCGACCTTGGGAAACCACGCATCTCCTTCTGGAGCATAGTCAACCTGGGTCAGGTACATCCGGTCCACTAGCTCCTGCTCTAGGGCTTGCCCATAGAGTTGGGCGCCGCCAATCAGCATAAGCTCATCCACCCCATTTTCTCTTGCCCAGCTATCTGCCCGTTCAATAGCTTCAGCCAGAGAGGGTAGGACTTCCGCCCCATCGAGCTTCAGGCCCGCCTGGCGGCTTACAACGATGTTCAAGCGCCCCGGCAAAGGACGGCCAAGAGAGTCCCATGTCTTACGCCCCATGATGATGGGCTTACCCATCGTTTGAGCTTTGAAAAATTTAAAATCCCCCGGCAAATGCCAGGGCATGCGGTTATCGATGCCAATTACACGGTTCGCACCAATGGCAGCAATCAGGCAGAGGGGAAGTGGTTTTTTCATGCTGGCGAGAATACCAAACAACCCGGTGAAGATATCTAGCTAACTGTCGAGATCTATCTAGCGAAGCTCACAATTTTCCGTGTGGGTTATGCTTCTGCCCTGACCTGTGCAATGGAAGACCTTGTGACCGCACCGACTTCACTGGACAAGCGCTGGCTCACCGAAGCGGTACGCCTGCGCGAGGAACATGCCGGCCCCCTGGAGGACCAGGAAGCCAACCGCCGCGCCCGCCAGGCAGGCGGTGACCTGGCGGCCCGCATCGAAACCCGTGCCCTGTTCCTGGCCGAACGCGACGGCATCAGCACCGCCCTGCGCCACTGGAAACAGGGCGCACGCCTGGCGCTGCTGGCCTTGCTGGTGCTGGCCGTGCTCAGCGGCGCAGGGTTGGCACTGGCCGCCCTGGGCGACGGGCAGCGCCCGGTGAATGTGTTCTGGGCCCTGGGCAGCCTGCTCGGCCTGAACCTGCTGATGCTGCTGGGCTGGGCCATCGGCTTTGCCCTTAGCGGCGAGCATGGCGCGGGGCTGGGCCGCCTGTGGCTGTGGCTGAGCGAACGCTTTGCCCGTGACGCCAAGGCCGCGCACCTGGCACCGGCGCTGCTGGTGCTGCTGCAACGCCAGCGCCTGAACCGCTGGCTGCTCGGCCTGCTGGTGCATGGCCTGTGGCTGCTGGCGATGATCACCGCACTGGGCATGCTACTGGCCTTGCTGGCAACCCGGCGCTATGGCTTTGTCTGGGAGACCACCCTGCTCGCCGCCGACCCGTTCATCCACCTGACCCAAGCCTTGGGCGCGCTGCCCTCGTTACTGGGCTTCACGGTACCCGACGAGACCATGATCCGCGCCAGTGGCGACAGCCAGCCGGCCCTGGACCTGGCGCGCCAGGCCTGGGCCAGCTGGCTGCTTGGCGTGGTGCTGGTGTACGGCCTGCTGCCGCGTCTGCTGCTGGCCGGGCTGTGTCTGTGGCGCTGGCGTCAAGGCCGCCAACACCTGGCGCTGGACCTCAGCCTGCCCGGCTACGCACAGCTGCGTGAAGCGCTGATGCCACGCAGCGAACGCATCGGCGTCCAGGATGCCGCGCCCGAGGCCTTGCCGCAGTTTGCCGCTGGCCAGCTGGAAAGCGGCAGCAGCGGTGCCCTGCTGGTCGGCCTGGAGCTGGACGACCAGCACCCCTGGCCACCCGCCCTGCCGAAAAGCGTGACCAGTGCCGGCGTGCTCGACAGCCGCGAATCGCGCAACCGCCTGCTCGAACAGCTCAGCCGTTTTCCGCCGGCACGCCTGGCCATCGCTTGCGACCCGCGCCGTTCGCCCGACCGCGGCAGCCTGGCGCTGCTCGCCGAGCTGGCACGCAATGCCGGCGCCACCCGCATCTGGCTACTGCAGGCCGCACCGGGCGAGGCCTTGGACGCCCAGCGCCTGGGCGACTGGCACGAAGCCCTCGACCGCCTTGGCCTGGCGCATGCCGATACCTCGCCGCTGACCTGGCTGGAGCATGGCCATGACTGAGCCGCTGAAACTGGCCGTGGTCGGCCACACCAACGTCGGCAAGACCTCGCTGCTGCGCACCCTGACCCGTGACGTCGGCTTTGGCGAAGTCTCCCACCGCCCCAGCACCACCCGCCATGTGGAAGGTGCGCGGCTGTCGGTGGACGGCGAACCCTTGCTCGAGCTGTACGACACCCCGGGCCTGGAAGACGCCATCGCCCTGCTCGACTACCTCGAACGCCTGGAGCGCCCGGGCGAGCGCCTGGACGGCCCGGCCCGCCTCGAGCGCTTTCTGCAAGGCAGCGAGGCACGCCAGCGTTTCGAGCAGGAGGCCAAGGTGCTGCGCCAGCTGCTTGCCAGCAATGCCGGCTTGTATGTGATCGATGCCCGCGAACCGGTGCTGGCCAAATACCGCGACGAACTGGAAGTGCTGGCCAGTTGTGGCAAGCCGCTGCTACCGGTGCTGAACTTCGTCGCCAGCCACCAGCACCGCGAGCCGCAATGGCGTGAAGCCCTTGCCAGGCTTGGGCTTCACGCGTTGGTGCGGTTCGACAGCGTGGCCCCGCCAGAGGATGGCGAGCGCCGGTTGTACGAAAGCCTGGCCCTGCTGCTGGAAGACGCCCGCCCGGCCCTGCAGCGGCTGATCGACGACCAGCAGGCACAGCGCCTGGCGCGCCGGCACAGCGGCAAGCGCCTGATTGCCGAGCTGCTGCTGGACTGCGCCGCCTGCCGGCGCAGCGTCGAGGCCGAACCGGCTGCCGAAGCCCGGGCCATCGAGGCATTGCGGCAAGAGGTGCGCCAGCGCGAGCAGCGCTGTGTCGAGGCACTGCTCAAGCTGTATGCCTTCCGCCGCGAGGACGCCTATGCCAGCGACCTGCCGTTGCTGGATGGCCGTTGGGGCGATGACCTGTTCAATCCCGAAACCTTGAAGCTGCTGGGCGTGCGCCTGGGCAGTGGTGTGGCCGCCGGTGCTGCGGCGGGTGCCGGGGTGGACCTGCTGGTCGGCGGCCTGACACTGGGGGCTGCCGCCCTGGCCGGAGCGATTGCCGGCGGCGCGCTGCAGACGGCGCGCAACTATGGGTCGCGGTTGATGGGCAAGCTCAAGGGCAAGCGCGAGCTGACGGTGGACGACACGGTGTTGCGCCTGCTGGCCTTGCGTCAGCAGCAGTTGATGGTGGCGCTGGAAAACCGCGGGCATGCGGCGCAGGACAGCATTCGGCTGGGGGAGCTGGATGAGAAGGCCTGGCGGGAGGGCAAGTTGCCGGAGGCGCTGAGCAAGGCGCGGGCGCATCCGCAGTGGTCCACCCTCAACCCTGGGGCGAAGCTGAACCAGGCTGAGCGGCAGGAACAGCTGGAGGCGCTGGTTTCACAGTTTTGATCAAGCAGGTCTGGCCTCTTCGCGGGTAAACCCGCTCCCACAGGTATCTCACATTCCTTGAGATGTGCACTATTCCTGTGGGAGCGGGTTCACCCGCGAAGAGGCCCGCACAGGCAGCCCACATCTCAAAGTAATGCCAAAGCCTTCCGCTTCAACCCATCCAGGTCAATCACCGTCACCCCGACCACCTTGGCCCGCTCATCCCACTCCCTCATCCGCAAGCTCACCTCGAACAGCGGATCCCGCTCGAACACATCCGCCTCGTCCTCGCTCATCACGCCCCCCTGATACTCCAAGGTCCGCCGGCTCGCCTCACTCAACCGCTGGTAATACCCAGGCTGGCGCAAAGTCAGGTAGCGCTTGGCCTCCACGTGATACTGCACCAGCCGCGCCATGCGTTCGCCGAAACCGCAGCGGCGTAAATACTCGGCGCCGATGCGCTCATGGCTGACCACGCCATAGCCGCCCATGCTGGCGTCACCGCCGCACAGGTGGCCGATGTCGTGGAAGAACGCCGCCAGCACCACTTCGTCGTCGAAGCCTTCTGCCATGGCCAGTTGCGCGGCCTGGGACATGTGTTCGAGCTGGGTGATGGCTTCGCCGATGTAGTCGTCACTGCCGTGGCGTTCGTACAGCGCGAAGGTGCTGTCGATGATCTGGGCTGGGGTGGGCATCACTGTTTATTCCTGGCTGGATTGCAGCAGTGGCTTCTTCGCGGGCATGCCCGCTCCCACAAGGATCGCACACAGCTGAAGGACTGCGCGGTACCTGTGGGAGCGGGCGCGCCCGCGAAGAGGCCGATACAGGTTACTGCTGAGCCACCTTCTCCGACTTGCCGTCATAGCGCTTGCGCCACTCGGCCAGGATCTGGTCACGGTTCTTCGAGGCCCAGGCAAAGTCGTTCTTGATCAGGCGCTGTTCATAGTCCGCCGGCAGTTCGGTCTGCGGCTTGGCAATACCCGGGGCAGCCAGCACGGCGAAGTTCTCCTTGTACAGCTCCATGGCCGCCGGGCTTGCCGAGAAATCAGCCAGGCGCTTGGCCGCATCCGCTTTTGGCGAACCTTTGATCACCGCAGTCGCCTCGATCTCCCAGCCCAGGCCTTCCTTCGGCAGCACGATGTCCAGCGGCGCGCCCTGGCGCTTGAGCTGCACGGCCGGGTACTCGAACGAGATACCGATCGGGAATTCACCCGCTGCGGCAAGCTTGCACGGCTTGGAACCGGAATGAACGTACTGGCCGATGTTCTGGTGCAGCGCATCCATGTACGCCCAACCCTGCGGCTCGCCAAAGGTCTGCAGCCAGGCACTGACATCCAGGAAGCCGGTGCCGGACGAGGCCGGGTTCGGCATGACGATCTTGCCCTTGTACTCGGGCTTGGTCAGGTCCTGCCAGCTCACCGGCTTGCTCAGGCCCTGCTTCTCGGCCTCGATGGTATTGAAGCAGATGGTCGCGGCCCACACGTCCATCCCGACCCAGGCTGGTGGGTTGGCAGCATCGCGGTAATTGGCGGCAATCTTGCCCAGGTCCTTCGGTGCGTAGGCTTCGAGCATGCCGTTCTGGTCGAGGATGGCCAGGCTGGAAGCAGCCAGGCCCCACACTGCGTCGGCTTGCGGGCGGTCTTTCTCGGCCAGCAGCTTGGCGGTGATGATGCCGGTGGAGTCACGAACCCACTTGATCTCGATGTCCGGGTTGGCCTTCTCGAAGGCCTGCTTGTAGCTCTTCAGCTGTTCGGCTTCCAGGGCGGTGTAGACCGTCAGCTGGGTACCAGCGGCCGAAGCCTGCAGGCTGAACACGGCGGAAACGGCAGCGGCAAGTGCAAGGTGCTTGTACATGGGTAGGTTCCTTACAGGTCAGACGGTCGCGGCGCGTTGGCGCCAGGCTTGGGAGCGGCGCAGCAGGCCGCGTGAGGCTGCGGCCAGCAGCAGTGACGCGCCGGCACTGGTCAGCAGGATCAGGGTGGACATGGCGGCGGCACCACCGACATTGCCGGCGTCATCCATGTTCAGCACGGCGACGGCAGCCAGGATGGTGTCGGGGCTGTACAGGAAGATCGCCGCCGACACGGTGGTCATCGCCGAGACGAACAGGTAGCGAATGATGTCCAGCAGCGCCGGCAGGCAGATCGGCACGGTAACCCGCAGGAAGTGCCTGTACAGCGGCGCCTTCAGCGACAGCGCGGCGGCCTCGAACTCGCCGTCGAGCTGGCGCAGGGCGGTGGTCGCGGTCATCTGCGCGGTAGTCAGGTAGTGGGCGATGGTGCACACCACCAGCAGCCCCATGCCGCCGTAGAACACATGCAGTGGGTTGCCGTTCAGGTTGAAGAAGAATACGTAGCCCAGGCCCAGCACCAGGCCCGGCACGGCCATGGGGATGAAGCTGAGCAGGCGCAGCGCCTGGTTGAGCAGGCGTTGGCCCTGGGTCTTCTCCATCAGGTAGGTGCCGGTGAAGATCACGATGCTGCCGATCAGCGCGGTGCCGATGGCCATGGTCACGCTGTTGCGGTAGGCCAGCCAGCCACCACCGGCGGTGTCCTCGAACATGTAGTGACGCAGCGACAGCGACAGGTTGTAGGGCCAGAAAGTGACCAGCGACGAATACACCGCCATGCCGATCACCAGCAGCAATGCCGCGCACACCAGCAGCACGATCGCCAGGAAGCAGGCATCACGGCCCCGCGACGGCTTGGGCTCGAACACCTGGGCACGGCCGCTCATGGCCTCGCCCTGGCGCCGGCGCAGCCAGGCATCGACGGTAAAGCTGAACAGCGCCGGCAACAGCAGCACCATGCCGATCAGCGCGCCGCGGCCGAACTGCTGCTGGCCGACCACAGCCTTGTAGGCTTCCAGGGCCAGCACCTGATAGTCGCCGCCGACCACGACCGGTACACCGAAGTCGGTGATGGTCAGGGTGAACACCAGGCAGAGCGCTGCGAATACTGCCTGGCGCGTGGCCGGCCAGGTGATGCTGGTGAACGCTCGCCAAGGGCCGGCACCCATGCTGGACGCTGCGTCGAACAGGCGTGCATCGGCCAGCGATAGCGCCGACAGCAGGATCATCAGGGCATGCGGGAAGGTGTAGATGGCCTCGCCCAGCACAATGCCCCAGAAGCCATAGATGTTGTCGCTGAGCAACCCGCGCAGCAGCCCTTGGTTACCGAACAGGTAGACCAGGGCGATGGCCGGCAGCATTGACGGCGCCAGCAGCGGCAGCAACGAAATCCCCCGCCACAGGCCTTTGCCCGGAATCAGCGTGCGTTGCAGGGCATAGGCGAACAGGTAGGCCAGCGGCACCACGATGGCAGCCACCGTGAAGGCCACCGTCAGGCTGTTGCCCAGCAGCCAGTGGAAGTTTTCGCTGGCGAACAGCTCGCGGGCCGCCAGCAGGCCGCCACCCTGGCCCGCTTCTGCGCTGAAGCCGCGCCAGAAGATCGCCAGCAGCGGCATCAGCACCGCCAGCACCAGAAGGATCAGCAGCAGGCTCTTGCCGCCGACGACGAACAACCGGTCGCCCAGGGCGACGCCAGCACGCGGCGTGGCCTTGGCCTGGCTCAGCGGCAGGGACATTGGCGCGGCCATCTCAGGCAAACACCTGCAGGCTCTGCGGCGGCAGCGCCACCCAGATGTCCTGCGAGCCCAGCCGCGGCATGGCCTCGGGGGCCAGCTCCGCCAGCAGTGCATGGCCAGGCAGCGCCTTGAGCTCGAAGCTCATGCGACAGCGGTTACCGAGGAAGGTGATTTCACGGACCATGGCCGGGAAAAGGTTTTCTTCGTGCACCGCCGGGTTGACCGTGATCGCCTCCGGGCGGCAGAACAGCCGGCCGCTGCTGGGTCGGGCCGAACCTGGTGCCAGACGCATGTTCATGCCACCGACCTGGGCATGGCTGTCACTGCTGCGCTGGAACGGCAACCAGTTGCCCTGGCCGACGAACTCGGCAACGAACGGCGTGGCCGGCTGGTCGTAGATTTCCTGCGGGGTGGCGTACTGCTCGACCTGGCCGTTGTTCATCACCGCAATGCGGTCGGCCATCAGCATGGCCTCGTCCTGGTTGTGGGTGACCATCAGCGTGGTGATACCCAGCTGGCGCTGCAGCTGGCGCAGTTCGGTGCACAGGTGCTCGCGCACCCGGGCGTCCAGCGCCGACATCGGCTCGTCCAGCAGCAGCAACGACGGCGACGGTGCCAGCGCACGGGCCAGGGCCACACGCTGCTGCTGGCCACCGGAAAGCTGACCGGGGTACTTCTTCTCGCTGCCGGCCAGGCCCACCAGTTCGAGCATTTCGGCCACTCGCTGGCGAGCCTGCTCGCGGCCGCTGCCAGTCAGGCCATAGGCGATGTTGGCTTCGACGGTGAGGTTGGGGAACAGCGCGTAGGACTGGAACAGGATGCCGTAGTCACGGGCCTGGGGTGGCAGCTCGGAGATATCGCGCTCGCCGATGTACAACGTACCGCGGTCCTGGCGCTCCAGGCCGGCGATGCAGCGCAGCAAGGTGGTCTTGCCGCAGCCGGACGGCCCGAGCAGGCACACCAGTTCGCCGGCGGCGATGTCCAGCGAGACATCGTTCAGCGCCGTGAAGGCACCGAAGCGCTTGTGGATATTGCGCACTTTCATCTGTGCGCCGGGGGTGGTGTGATTCATGGCAGGGCCTCATCGAAGAGATGGGGGCCATGCTAGGAAGGCTGTGCGAAGGTTCTGTGGCTTTAGGGCAAAAGCGGGTGATAGTGGTATAGGCAGATTTGCTAATGACCAGCAGGCCGCCAGCCTCTTCACGGGTAAACCCGCGACATCAGCATAAACCGGCGACCTAGCCGCCTTGAGCTACGCCTTTAGCCCGCACTCGAGATGACCGCGCTGGTGCCATCGTCTACGCCATTGGCAGCATGCCGGCACAACCTGATATTTCTATCAGTTTGAAGTCCCGAACCAAGATGCTTCAATAAAAGCTGAAACCCTTATGAGCAGTGAACATGAATAAATTCTTTTACGACAACACGCGTCTATCAGTCGTTTTAAAATCAGACCGTGGACACCGCTTAATTTCAGCCGCCGGGACTGCACTGAGTGAAAGTTCGAGTCCCAAATCAGCATCTCATCTACTTAAAGGAACAGACAACACTGGCAGCACGCTTCTTTTATCACCACAGGGAAAGCAGCCTTCGACGCAGCTTGTCTACTCCTGCTACGGTTATATCGACACCAGAGATCGCGCACTTCCGCTGGCACTTTACCAAGGTGGTATCCTCGATACTTTTTTGGGCGGCTATATTTTAGGCATTAGACTCCACCATTTACTCTTGATGAGGTTTACTTCCCCTGACAGGTTTAGTCCATTTATGGCTGGTGGTCTTAACACTTATGCCTTTTGCAACGGAGACCCAATAAACTATACCGACCCCAGCGGGCACGTACGAATTCCTGCATTGGCAAAGCTAGCCACAGGGGTTCTAGCAAAAAAACATGCCATCAAGTTTGGAACTAAAAATGACGTTTTTCGACTTAAGAACGGAGAATATAAAAAAGTCATATACCAGTGGACTGATAGAAAGTATGAGAAATATTTGAACTTTTCGACAGAGCGGTACAAGCAATATGTGCAGGAACTCTCAAAAATACCCCGCGACAGCCCCTTCGAAAATAAAATCCTCGAAAACCATCCAGAGCTTAAACTGGAGGCGAAATATCACTCATATCAACACGCATTTGCCGAAATAGAGAGACTCGGGTTTAAAGATAGAAGAAATATATTACCCAAGCATTTCACCAAAATAACTAAATGGAGAAAAGCAGGATTTTTTGACGAGTTCGGTGATATGCCTTTGGAAGACGCTCTAATGGCGCTGTCCAACAACCCAAACGCAACTGCGGCTTTAAATACGCTGTCGCATTGGCGTAAGGTGATAGAAACCGTGGCGAGCGTGAGGAACTTGAATACTTGATCGTCTCTCAGACAGCAGTGTAACTCATCATGGATCTGGCCACTGAGTTTACCGTTTGCTTGGCCCGTGGATTATCGCTGACTGCTTCAAAGGCCTACAACTGCATGTAACGTCGAGTGGCCTTGGTCATCT
The DNA here is from genome assembly GCF_002112825.1 of Pseudomonas sp. B5(2017). Classification (NCBI taxonomy): domain Bacteria; kingdom Pseudomonadati; phylum Pseudomonadota; class Gammaproteobacteria; order Pseudomonadales; family Pseudomonadaceae; genus Pseudomonas; species Pseudomonas sp. B5(2017). The sequence goes on along the minus strand of NZ_NEIR01000006.1, from coordinate 315,062 downwards.
TGGTTTCTCTGGTGAAAGTCGGGTCCGCAAACTCAACGTAAGCCGGGAACCACGATGACCATCCTCTTTCGCCCGCAGGCCTTCGGCTAGTTCAGTTACACCACTTCCCGAGAAACGATCGGGCCTAGAACTGCGAACCCACCACCTCTTGCGCCACCCCAAGGAAGGCCGCTGGCAACCGGGCCTGGCGCCGCTCCTTCAGGCAATACAGGTACTCATGCATCACCGGCGCGTTCTCCAGCGCCAGCACCCGCAACTCAGGGTTGTGCGGCACCTCGTGCCGGGCAATCACGCTGATGCCGATATTGCGCAGTACCGCCTCACGGATCGATTCGCGGCTGCCAATCTCCAGCAACGCCCCGGCTTTCACCCCGGCCTCCTGCATCATCTGCTCGGTCAGCTTGCGTGTGGTCGAGCCCTTCTCGCGCATCAGCAGGCAATGCCCGGCCACCACGTCAATGGACACCGCCTGGCGGTGCGCCAGCGGGTGGTTTCGATGCACCGCCACCACCAACGGGTCAGTCCCCAGCACCCGCCGCACCAGCCGAGCGTCGTCCAGCAGTTGCGACGAAGCGGCGATATCCACCCGGTAGTCCTCGAGCATCTCCAGCACCTGCTGCGAGTTGCCGATTTCCACCGCCACTTCCACCTGCGGCAGGCGTTCGCGGTAGATCTTCACCAGGTCGAGAATGTAGTAAGGCGCCGTGGCCGCAATGCGCAGGCTGCCCTGGGCCTGGCCGCTGTTGCGCAGCTCGAACTCGATGTCGGCCTCCTGCTGCAGCAGTGCCTTGACCATCGGCAGCAGGCGCACGCCCTCCTCGCTCAGCACCAGGCGCCGCCCGCCGCGGTAGAACAGCTCCACCGCGTACTGGCTCTCCAGGTTGCGAATCTGCGTGGTCACCGTGGGCTGGCTGAGGCCGAGCTTCTTCGCCGCCAGGGTGATGCTGCCCAGGCGGGCCACCATGTAGAAGGCTTTAAGCTCCGAACTCAGCATGCACGTCCTCTATTTGCGCAACAGGCGCAAGCCGTTGAACACCACCAGCAGGCTCACGCCCATGTCGGCAAACACCGCCATCCACATGGTGGCCATGCCGGCAAAGGTGATCGCCAGGAATATCGCCTTGATGCCCAACGCCAGAACGATGTTCTGCATGAGGATCGCCGCACTTTGGCGCGACAGCCTGACGAAGGCAGGGATTTTCCGCAAGTCGTCGTCCATCAGCGCCACATCGGCGGTCTCGATGGCGGTGTCGGTACCGGCTGCCGCCATGGCAAAACCGATCTCGGCACGAGCCAGCGCCGGGGCGTCGTTGATGCCGTCACCGACCATGCCCACCCGATGGCCCTGGGCGTACAGGGTTTCGATGCTCTTGAGCTTGTCGGCAGGCAGCAGGTTGCCTTCGGCACGGTCGATGCCCACCACGGTGGCGATGGCCTGGGCGGTATGCGGATTGTCACCGGTCAGCATGACAGTCTTGATGCCCAACTCATGCAGCTCGGCGATGGCCTGGCGACTGCTTTCCTTCACCGTGTCGGCCACCGCGAACAGCGCCAACGGGCCGGAGCGGTCGAGCAGAAGCACCACGGTCTTGCCCTGGCGCTCCAGCACATCCAGCTGGGCCTCGAGCTCGGGCGAGCACAGCCCCAGCTCCTCGACCAGACGGTGGTTACCCAGGTGGTAAACCTCACCCGCGATGGTACCGCGCACGCCGCGCCCGGCCAGGGCGGCGAAGTCATCGACCTCGCTCAAGGCCAGGCCTTGCTCCTTGCCGAACTGGGCAATGGCGCGGGAAACCGGGTGATCCGAACGCTCGCCCAGGCTGGCGGCCAGGGCTTGCGCGCGGCCTTCGAACAGCGGCTCCAGTACCTTGGCGTCGGTCTGCACCGGCTTGCCGTGGGTGATGGTGCCGGTCTTGTCCAGGGCCAGGAAGTCCAGCTGGCGCCCGCCTTCCAGGTACACGCCACCCTTGATCAGGATGCCCTTGCGCGCGGCGGCAGCCAGGCCGCTGACGATGGTCACCGGGGTCGAGATCACCAGGGCGCATGGGCAGGCCACCACCAGCAGCACCAGGGCGCGATAGACCCAGTCGAACCAGGCACCGGCCATGAACAGCGGCGGTATCACCGCAACAGCCAGGGCAATGGCGAACACTACCGGGGTGTAGATGCGCGAGAAGCGGTCGACGAAACGCTGGGTAGGCGCCCGCGCGCCTTGCGCTTCCTCGACGGCCTTGATGATCCGCGCCAGGGTCGATTGCCCGGCAGCAGCGATAACGCGGAACTCCAGCGCCCCTGCCTGGTTGATGGTGCCGGCGAACAACTTGTCGCCCACGGCCTTCTCCACAGGCAGGCTTTCGCCGGTGATCGGCGCCTGATCGACGGTGGATTGCCCGCTGGTCACTTCTCCGTCCAGGCCAATTCGTTCGCCGGGGCGCACCCGCACCAGGGCCCCGATGGCCACCTCCCGCACCTCCACTTCCCGCCACTGGCCATCGGCCTGGCGCACGGTGGCCATGTCCGGGGTGAGCTGCATCAGGCCGCCAATGGCGTTGCGCGCGCGGTCCAGCGAGCGGGCTTCGATCAGCTCGGCGACGGTGAACAGCACCATCACCATGGCCGCTTCCGGCCACTGACCGATCAGCACCGCGCCAGTCACGGCAATGCTCATCAGCGCGTTGATGTTGAGGTTGCGGTTTTTCAGGGCGATCCAGCCCTTCTTGTAGGTACCCAGGCCACAGCCGAGGATCGCTGCCAGCGCCAACGCCGCCACCACCCACTCCGGGGCCAGCGCGGCAAAGTGCACGATTTCGGCGGCGATCGCGGCAAGACCGGACAGCGCCAGCGGCCACCAGCGGGTCTTGACCACTTGTGGCGCGCTGGCCGTGCCATCGTCTTCGGCGCCAAGCGGCTCGGCCTTCATGCCCAGGCTGTCGATGGCCTGCTCGATTTCAGCAGTGCCACCCAGGGTGTGGCGCACGCCAAGCACACGGTTGATCAGGTTGAATTCCAGCTGCTCGATACCGGCCAGCTTGCCCAGCTTGTCCTGGATCAGGGTCTGCTCGGTAGGGCAGTCCATGGCCTCGATGCGAAAACGGCTGAACTGGGCGTGGCTGCTGGCCTTTTCGCTCAGCTGGACCGAGGCTGGCGCAGCAGCGCTGCCACAGCAGCTGTGGGCGTGGTGATCGTGCTTGTGTTCGTGGCTGACAGGCTGGTTCATGGGGTCATCCTTAATTTGAGCCTGTTGCCAAGTGAACACCCTGTAGCCACTATAGGGTCAAGCCACTTGCTGGAGAATTTCGTGATGAAGATCGGAGAACTGGCCAAAGCCACCGACTGCGCCGTGGAAACCATCCGCTACTACGAGCGTGAACAGCTGCTGCCGGAGCCGGCGCGCAGCGACGGCAACTACCGGCTGTATACCCAGGCCCACGTCGAGCGGCTGACGTTCATCCGCAACTGCCGCACCCTGGACATGACCCTGGATGAAATCCGCAGCCTGCTACGCCTGCGCGACAGCCCCGATGATTCGTGCGGCAGTGTCAATGCGCTGATCGACGAACATATCGAGCATGTGCAGGCACGGATCGATGGTCTGGTGGCGTTGCAGGAACAGCTGGTGGAGCTGCGGCGGCGCTGCAATGCGCAAGGGGCGGAATGCGCGATCTTGCAGCAACTGGAGACGAACGGGGCGGTATCGGTGCCGGATACCGAGCATTCGCATGTGGGGCGAAGCCACGGGCATTGAGATTCTGGGGCTGCTTTGCAGCCCATCGCGACACAAGGCCGCTCCTACAGGCTACGCGATCTCCTGTAGGAGCGGCCTTGTGTCGCGAAAGGGGCGCAAAGCGCCCCCGGCAATCTAGAACATCAGACGGCCATCGGCGCCGTCATCGGCGCATGATGCTCATACCCTTCGAGCCAGAAATCGCTCGGCTCGATCTTCTCCAGCCACTCCGGCTCGTACTTGCCCGTCTCGGCAAACGCCGGCACACGGTCGCTGATCACCAGCTTCGGCGCTTCCAGCGGCTCACGCTTGAGCTGCTCGTTGAGCATGTCCAGGTGGTTCTCATACACATGGGCATCGCCGATGAAGTAGGTGAACCAGCGCGGGGTGTAGCCGGTCAGGCGGCCGAACAGCGACAGCAGCGCCGCGCCTTCGGTGAGGTTGAACGGCGTGCCCAGGCCCAGGTCGTTGGAGCGGATGTAGAGGGTCAGGGAAATCTCCCTGGTCTCCACATTCGGGTGGAACTGGTACAGCAGGTGGCACGGCGGCAGGGCCATTTCGTCCAGCTGCGCGCAGTTCCAGCCGTGGAACAGGATACGCCGGCTGCCCGGGTCATTGGCGATGGTGTCCAGGCACTGGCGCACCTGGTCGATGGCCTTGTACAGGATGACGAACGCGACGCCGTCCTCCTCGTCCTGGGCGATGCGGCGGAAGCCCGCCTTCTCGGCCATTTCGATGGCGGCCGGGTTGCTCAGCGGGATGCGCTTGTAGCCCGGCCACTGGCGCCATTGCACGCCGTAGATCTCGCCCAGGTCGTCATGGCCCTGGCGGAACGGGTTGGCCAGCCACTGGGCGTTCTCGTTGGCGTTCTGGTCCCAGACCTTGCAGCCCAGTTCGCGGAATTCACCGGCGTTCTTCACGCCACGCAGGAAACCGACCATTTCGCCGATCGCCGACTTGAACGCCAGTTTGCGCGTGGTAATGGCCGGGAAGCCCTTCTGCAAGTCGAAACGCAGCATGGCGCCCGGCAGGCTGATGGTGCGGATGCCGGTGCGGTTGCCCTGCAGCGTGCCGTTGTCGATGACGTCGCGGACCAGGTCCAGATACTGTTTCATGGCTTACCTGTAGCAAAAACGGCAGGGGGATCGCCCCTGCCGTGGGATTAATCAGGCGGGTTTCGCCGTAGGCTTGCGATTATAAGCCCACCAGATCAGGCCAAGGCCAGCCAGGATCATCGGCACGCACAGAATCTGACCCATGGTCAGCCAGCCCCAGGCCAGGTAGCCAAGCTGGGCATCCGGTACGCGGACGAATTCGACGATGAAGCGGAAGATGCCGTAGAACAGCGCGAACATGCCGGATACCGCCATGGTCGGCCGCGGCTTGCGCGAAAACGCCCAGAGGATCAGGAACAGCGCCACACCTTCGAGTGCGAACTGGTACAGCTGCGATGGGTGACGCGGCAGCTGCGCCGGGTCGCTGAACGGTGGGAAGACCATCGCCCATGGCACGTCGGTGGCCTTGCCCCACAGCTCGGCGTTGATGAAGTTGCCGATGCGCCCGGCCCCCAGGCCGATCGGCACCAGCGGCGCGACGAAGTCCATCAGCTCGAAGAACGACTTGTTGTTGCGCTTGCCGAACCACAAGGCCGCCAGCATCACGCCGATGAAACCGCCGTGGAACGACATGCCACCCTTCCACACCTCGAAGATCAGCGTCGGATTGGCCAGGTAGGCGTGCAGGTCGTAGAACAGCACGTAGCCCAGGCGACCACCGACGATCACACCCATCGACAGCCAGAACACCAGGTCGGAGAGCTTTTCGCGCGTCCAGGTGGGGTCGAAGCGGTTCAGCCGGCGCGAGGCGAGCAGCCAGGCACCGCCGATGCCGACCAGGTACATCAGGCCGTACCAATGGATTTTCAGCGGCCCGATGGCCACGGCCACGGGGTCTATCTGCGGGTAAGGCAGCATGGAACTTCCTCTCGATTCAAATCAAAAAGCTGAGGCCGACACAGAACAGCAGGGCTGCGAACAGGCGTTTCAACAAACGTGGCGACAGCTTGTGCGCCAGGCGCGCGCCGAAGCGGGCGAAAAACATGCTTGTCACGGCAATGCCGAGCAGCGCCGGCAGGTACACGTAACCCAGGCTGTGGGCCGGCAGGTGCTCCTCGTGCCAACCCAGCAGCATGAAACTCAGGGCACTGGCCAAGGCAATCGGCAGGCCACAGGCCGAAGACGTGGCCACTGCCTGCTGCATGGGCAGGCTGCGCCAGGTCAGGAACGGCACGGTCAGCGAACCGCCGCCGATGCCGAAAATGGCCGAAGCCCAGCCGATCACCCCACCTGCACCGATCAGCGCGGGCTTGCCGGGGATGCCGCGACTGGCCTTGGGCTTGAGGTCCAGGGCCATCTGCGCGGCGATGACCAGGGCGAACACACCGATGATCTTTTGCAGCAGTGGCCCCTGGATCAGCGAGGCGGTCTTGGCGCCGACACCGGCCCCGAGGAGGATGCCGAGGGTCATCCAGGCGAAGATCGGCCATTGCACCGCGCCCTTGCGATGGTGCTCGAGCACGGCGTTGATCGAGGTGAAGACGATGGTTGCCAGCGACGTACCGACAGCCAGGTGGGTCAGCACCGAGGCATCGAAACCCTGCAAGGTGAAGCTGAACACCAGCACCGGCACGATGATGATACCGCCGCCCACGCCGAACAGCCCGGCCAGCACACCGGCGCAGGCGCCCAACAGCAGATAGAGCACGAATTCCATTCGTCTTCCCCGAAAAAACAATGCGGCATGGTAACGGAAGCCGGGCTCGGGGCTCTAGTGAACAGTGTGTCAGGATGGATCCTTCCCGCCGCTGTGGGTACAGTGGCAAAAAACCCAGAGGCCCGACCGATGTGCCTGATCGTATTCGCCTGGCGGCCGGGGCATGCCCTGCCGCTGATCGTGGCGGCCAACCGCGATGAGTTCTATGCCCGCCCCACCCAGGCCCTGGCGGCCTGGGAGGATGCACCCGGGGTATATGCCGGGCGCGACCTGGAGGCCGGCGGCACCTGGCTGGGCGTCGGCCCGCAGGGGCGGTTCGCGGCGCTGACCAATATTCGCGACCCGGCGCAGGCTTTGGGGCCGCGCTCGCGGGGCGAGCTGGTGGCGGCGTATCTGCAAGGGGAGTTGGGGGTCGAGGCCTATCTGGACCAGGTGGCCAGCCGCAGCAGGCAGTATTCAGGGTTCAACCTGCTGGCGGGCGATGGGCAGCAGCTGGGCTATCTGCATGCCCGGGACGCAGCGCCGCGCTTGCTGGAGGCCGGGGTTTACGGGCTTTCCAATGCCGGGCTGGATACGCCTTGGCCGAAGCTGGTGAAGGCGCGCAGTGGGCTGGAAGGGTTACTGGAAACGCCAGAGCCACAGCGCTTGCTGGCGTTGCTGGCCGATGCCGAACCGGCGCCGGAGGGCGAGTTGCCGGAGACGGGCGTGGGGTTGGCGACCGAGAAGCTGCTGTCGAGTGTGTTCATTGCCAGCCAGAACTACGGGACGCGGGCGAGCACGGCACTGATTGTGGATGATCAGGGCAAAAGGCGACTGGTTGAACGCAGTTTCGGGCCCTTTGGTGGGCACTTGGGGGAAGTTGAGTTGCTGGTCTGATAATTTGATGTTGCTTGCTCCGGCCTCTTCGCGGGTAAACCCGCTCCCACAGGTACTGCGCCGCATCTGAAGGCTGCGCTGTACCTGTGGGAGCGGGTTTACCCGCGAAAAGGCCGGAACAGTCACCCCACATTCAGAGGGTTTTATTGGCCCCAGGCCCGATCATCCGCGCCAACCCAAGGTTTTTCAGGGCCAGTTGCAGCGAGCTGTGGATAACCTGCGGGTTGTCATGACTCAAGGCCTCCACCAGCAGCTCCTTGGCCTTGCTCATATTCACCTGACGCAGCATCCACTTCACCTTCGGCAGGTTGGTGGCGTTCATCGACAGGCTGTCGAAGCCCATGGCCATCAACAGGATCGCCGCTGCCGGGTCACCGGCCATCTCACCGCAGATACTCACCGGCTTGCCTTCGCCATGGGCGTCGCGCACCACCGTGTTCAGCGCCTGCAACACCGCCGGGTGCAGGTAGTCGTACAGGTCGGCGACCCGCGGGTTGTTGCGGTCCACCGCCAGCAGGTACTGGGTCAGGTCGTTGGAACCGACCGACAGGAAGTCCACCTGCCGCGCCAGCTCCTTGGTCTGGTACACCGCCGCAGGAATTTCCACCATCACGCCAACCGGTGGCATCGGCACATCGGTGCCTTCGTCACGCACCTCGCCCCAGGCGCGGTGGATCAGGTGCAGCGCCTCTTCCAGCTCATGGATGCCGGAAATCATCGGCAGCAGGATACGCAGGTTGTTCAGCCCCTCGCTGGCCTTGAGCATGGCGCGGGTCTGTACCAGGAAGATTTCCGGGTGGTCGAGGGTGACGCGAATGCCGCGCCAGCCGAGGAACGGGTTTTCTTCCTTGATCGGGAAGTACGACAGCGACTTGTCGCCACCGATGTCGAGGGTACGCATGGTCACCGGCAGCGGGTGGAAGGCCGCCAGCTGCTCGCGGTAGATGGCCAGCTGCTCTTTCTCACTGGGGAAGCGCTGGTTGATCATGAACGGCACTTCGGTGCGGTACAGCCCCACCCCTTCGGCGCCACGCTGCTGGGCACGGGCCACGTCGGCGAGCAGGCCGGTGTTGACCCACAGCGGCATGCGGTGGCCGTCCGGGGTAACGCACGGCAGTTCGCGCAGGGCATCCAGGCCCTGGGCCAGCTGGCGCTCCTCCTCGACCACGTCGCTGTACTGCTTGCGCAGCACTTCGCTGGGGTTGGTGAACACCTCGCCCTTGTAGCCGTCGACGATCATCTCGATGCCGTCGACCTTGGAATAAGGCAAGTCGACCAGGCCCATCACCGTGGGGATGCCCATGGCGCGAGCCAGGATGGCGACGTGGGAGTTGCCCGACCCCAGTACCGAGACCAGGCCGACCAGCTTGCCTTCCGGCACTTCACCGAGCATCGCCGGGGTCAGCTCTTCACTGACCAGGATGGTGTTGTCGGCATACACCAGCGACTGCGCGCGGGCTTCCTGCAGGTAGGCCAGCAGGCGCCGGCCCAGGTCCTTGACGTCGGAGGCGCGCTCGCGCAGGTAGTCATCGTCCATCAGCTCGAAGCGGTTGACGTGCTCGCCCACCACCTGGCGCAGTGCGCCCTGAGCCCACTGGCCGGTCTTGATGACCTCCGTCACCTCACCGCCCAGGGCCGCGTCTTCGAGCATCATCAGGTACACATCGAACAGTGCACGCTCCTCCGGGCGCAGCTGGGTGGCCAGCTTGGCCGACAGCTTGCGCATATCGTCGCGCACACCTTCGAGGGCGTTCTGGAACAGCTTCAGCTCGGCGTCGATGTCATCGACGGTCTTGTCCGGTACCACTTCCAGATCGGCTGGCGGCAGCATCACCACTGCGCGCCCCACGGCGGCGCCTGGCGAGCCCGGTACACCGACGAAGCGCGCCTCCTGGATACCCTTGCCCTGGCGGCCCAGGCCACGGATCGAGCCGGTGGCCTCGGCGTGGGCGATAACCCCTGCCAGCTGGGCGCTCATGGTGACCAGGAAGGCTTCTTCGCCCTCGTCGAACTGGCGGCGCTCCTTTTGCTGGATGACCAATACCCCGACCACGCGGCGGTGGTGGATGATCGGCGCACCGAGGAAGGAGGCGAATTTTTCCTCGCCGGTTTCGGCAAAGTAGCGGTAACGCGGGTGGTCGGCAGCGTTTTCCAGGTTCAGCGGCTCTTCCCGGGTACCGACCAGGCCGACCAGGCCTTCGTTGGGGGCCATGCTGACCTTGCCGATGGAGCGCTTGTTCAGGCCTTCGGTGGCCATCAGCACGAAGCGGTTGGTTTCCGGGTCGAGCAGGTAGACCGAGCAGACCTGGCTGCCCATGGCCTCCTTGACACGCAAGACAATGATCCCCAACGCCGACTTGAGATCTTTGGCGGAGTTTACTTCCTGGACGATCTTGCGCAGCGTATTGAGCATGGCTCGGGGTCGAACTCCGTCGTCAGTCGCGCGTCAGCAGACGCGGTGCTAGCTCTTTCAGGGCGCGTCGGTAGACCTCGCGCTTGAATGTCACAACCTGGCCCAGCGGGTACCAATAGCTGACCCAGCGCCAGCCGTCGAATTCCGGCTTGCCGGTCAGGTCCATCCGCACCCGTTGTTCGTTGCTGACCAGACGCAGCAGGAACCATTTCTGCTTCTGGCCGATGCACAGCGGCTGGCTATGCGTACGCACCAGTCGCTGGGGTAAACGATAACGCAACCAGCCACGGGTGCAGGCAAGAATTTCCACATCATCGCGTTCAAGGCCAACTTCTTCGTTCAGCTCGCGGTACAGGGCATCTTCCGGCGTCTCGTCAGGGTTGATGCCACCCTGGGGAAACTGCCAGGCATCCTGGTTGATCCGTCGAGCCCATAGCACCTGCCCGGCATCATTCGTGAGAATGATCCCGACATTGGGGCGAAAACCATCCGGGTCGATCACGGCAGCAACCTCGCAAACGCATGTCACCGCATTGTTCCACAAAGCTTGCGAGCGCAGCAACGCGCCCGCCAAGCTTATGTGCAGCAGCGTGAAAACTCCGTATTCTGCGGGCCTACCCTGTGGCTTATGCGAGTGACCGCGATGCGCCTGGCTTTATTCGACCTGGACAATACCCTCCTCGGTGGCGACAGCGACCATGCCTGGGGTGACTACCTTTGCCAGCGCGGCATCCTCGACCCGGTTACCTACAAGCAACGCAACGATGGCTTCTATCAGGAATACCTGAACGGCACCCTGGACCTGCAGGCCTACCTGGCCTTTTCCATGGAAATCCTTGCGGCAACACCGGTAGCCCGGCTCGACGAATGGCACCGCGACTTCATGCGCGACTGCATCGAGCCGATCATCCTGCCCAAGGCGCTGAGCTTGCTGCAGCAGCACCGCGAGGCCGGCGACCAGCTGGTGATCATCACCGCCACCAACCGCTTCGTCACCGCACCGATTGCCCGGCGCCTGGGGGTTCGCGTGTTGCTGGCGACCGAATGCGAGATGCGTGATGGCCGCTATACCGGGCGTAGTACCGATATACCGTGTTTCCGTGAAGGCAAGGTGACGCGGCTGGAACGCTGGATGCTGGAGAACGGCTTCGATCTTGAGGACAGCTATTTCTATAGCGACTCGATGAACGATTTGCCGTTGTTGCAGCGAGTGGCGCATGCGGTGGCGGTGGACCCCGACCCGAAGCTGCGGGCGGAGGCCGAGATGCGCGGGTGGCCTGTGGTTTCGCTGCGGGATTGAGGTTTTACTGTGCCAGCCTCTTCGCGGGTAAACCCGCTCCCACAGGTACTGCACAGCCCTCAAGCCTTGCTCAGACCCTGTAGGAGCGGGTTTACCCGCGAAGAGGCCAGCACATACAGCACAAAGCTGTCAGACCGGCTTGGCCCCCATCAGCCCGGCGATGGACAGGAAGCAAACCCCACTGAACACCGCCAGTGCCAGGGTAAAGCGCAACCCCACCACCTCGGCCTTGCGCAGCCGGTTCAACCGCACCAGCAGCCACCACACGGCAAACGCGCCCAGCGTATAGATGACGCTGGACGCCAGCACCCAAGTCTGCCCCAGCGGCCAGCCCACCAGGTGCACCAGCCACCAGCCGGTGAACGGCATGCTCACCAGGCACAGGCCCATCACCAGCCAGACGAACACCAGGGGCCGACGCAGCAGCTTGGCGTAGGCCTCGGCATCGCCCTGGCGGCGGGCGCGCACGGTCCAGAGCGCCAGGCCCAGAGCACCCAGCAGCAGGAGCGCGGTGGCGAGGATGTGCAGGGTCTTGAGGGTGGTCAGGTGTTCCATGTCCGAATTGTCCTTTGTCAGGCCATTTATGCAGCAGCCCCTAACCCTTGTAGGAGCGGCCTTGTGTCGCGAAAGGGCCGCAAAGCGGCCCCGGGATCTCGGCCATCATCACACATTGCCGGGGCCGCCTTGCGGCCCATCGCGACACAAGGCCGCTCCTACAAAAAGCGAGATTTCTGGCTTAGCTTAGCCGCTCAGCCCAGGAACAGCTTGTAAGCCGGGTTGTCAGTCTCGTCCCAGTACGGGTAGCCGATCTTCGCCAGCGCCGCCGGCACCAGGTGGCGCTCGTCCTCCGGCACCTGCAACCCCGCCACCACGCGCCCGTCAGCGGCACCATGGTTGCGGTAATGGAACATCGAGATGTTCCAGCGCCCGCCCAGCTTGTTGAGGAAGTTGAACAGCGCCCCCGGCCGCTCGGGGAACTCGAAGCGCAGCACCATCTCGTCACTGGCACCGGCCGAATGGCCACCGACCATGTGGCGAATATGCAGCTTGGCCAGCTCGTTGTCGGTCAGGTCGGTAACCGGGAAGCCCTGCTCGGTCAGTTGCTGTACCAGTGCCGCACGCGGGTCGTTTTCCGGGTGGGTCTGCACGCCGACGAATATATGCGCCTCGTCGGAGGTGTGCTTGCGGTAGTTGAATTCGGTGATCTGGCGCTTGCCGATAGCCTCGCAGAAGGCCTTGAAGCTGCCCGGGCGCTCAGGGATGGTCACGGCGATGATCGCTTCGCGCTTTTCGCCCAGCTCGGCACGCTCGGCCACATGGCGCAGGCGGTCGAAGTTGACGTTGGCACCGGAGTCGATGGCCACCAGGGTCTGCCCGGCCACACCGTACAACTCGACGTACTTCTTGATGCCCGCCACGCCAAGGGCACCGGCAGGTTCGGTGATCGAGCGGGTATCATCGTAGATATCCTTGATAGCCGCGCAGATCTCGTCGGTACTGACGGTGACCACTTCATCCACATGATGGCGGCAGATATCGAAGGTGTGCTGACCGATCTGCGCCACCGCCACGCCGTCGGCGAACAGCCCGACCTGCGGCAGCACCACGCGCTCGCCGGCCGCCATGGCCGCCTGCAGGCAGTTGGAGTCGTCCGGCTCGACGCCAATCACCTTGATTTCCGGGCGCAGGTACTTCACGTAGGCAGCAATGCCGGCGATCAGGCCGCCGCCACCCACCGGCACGAAGATCGCGTCCAGCTGGCCTGGGTGCTGGCGCAGGATCTCCATGGCCACGGTGCCCTGCCCGGCGATGGTGTGCGGGTCGTCGTAGGGGTGCACGTAGACGAAGCCCTTTTCATCGACCAGTTTCAGCGAATAGGCCAGCGCCTCGGGGAACGAGTCGCCATGCAGCACCACCTTGCCGCCCCGCGAACGCACGCCTTCGACCTTGATTTCCGGGGTGGTCTTGGGCATCACGATAGTGGCCTTGATGCCCATCTCGCGCGCAGCCAGGGCCAGGCCCTGGGCGTGGTTGCCGGCCGAGGCGGTGACCACGCCACGGGCCAGTTCTTCCGGGGTCAGTTGGGCCAGCTTGTTGTAGGCCCCGCGGATCTTGAACGAGAACACCGGCTGCAGGTCTTCGCGCTTGAGCAGAATCTGGTTGCCCAGGCGCTTGCTCAGCTGCCCGGCGCTCTGCAGCGGGGTTTCGACCGCAACGTCGTAGACGCGCGAGGTGAGGATCTTCTTGACGTACTGTTCGAGCATCGGGAATGCATCACTGGGCCGCGGGACAAGGGCTGGGAGTCTACCCCAGCGCTACGTCGGGCGACCACAGCAAAGCCGCCCGAGCCGTTATACTAGGCTCCTTTCAAAACCGCCCTGCCCCTCTCGGAGCCCGCATGACCCAGGACCAACTCAAACAGGCCGTCGCCCAGGCCGCTGTCGACTTCATTCTGCCCAAGCTGGATGAAAAGAGCGTCGTCGGCGTCGGCACCGGTTCGACCGCCAACTTCTTCATCGACGCCCTGGCTCAGCACAAGACCGCCTTCGACGGCGCGGTCGCCAGCTCCGAAGCCACTGCCCAGCGTCTGAAGGGCCATGGCATCCCGGTCTACGAGCTGAACAGCGTCAGCGAACTGGAGTTCTACGTGGACGGCGCCGACGAGAGCGACGCGCACCTGAACCTGATCAAGGGCGGCGGCGCAGCCCTGACCCGCGAAAAGATCGTCGCCGCCGTGGCCAAGACCTTCATCTGCATCGCCGACGCCAGCAAGCTGGTACCGGTGCTGGGCGCCTTCCCGCTGCCGGTCGAAGTGATCCCGATGGCCCGCAGCCACGTGGCGCGCCAACTGGTCAAGCTGGGTGGTGACCCGGTGTACCGTGAGGGCGTGGTTACCGACAACGGCAACGTGATCCTCGATGTGCACAACCTGCAAATCACCAACCCGGTGGAGCTGGAAGCGCAGATCAACGCCATCGTTGGCGTGGTGACCAACGGCCTGTTCGCGGCGCGTCCGGCAGATTTGCTGCTGCTGGGTACCTCTGAGGGCGTGAAGAGCCTCAAGGCCGAGTAACCTTCTGCGAGGGCTTCGCCCTCGTTTCGCGACACAAGGCCGCTCCTACAGGGGTACGCGATTTCCTGTAGGAGCGGCCTTGTGTCGCGATGGGCTGCAAAGCAGCCCCACCTGCTCACTCCGCTGGCTGTTTGAACACATAGAACAGGTTCGGCTCACTGACCAGATAGATGGTCCCTGCCTCATCCATCGCAATCCCCTCCGCCTGCGGCACCGTCGCCTGCAACCCCTGGAACCCCTTGCGCAACGACAAGGTACTCAGCGGCCGGCCCTCCACATCCAGCTCCAGCACCAGCCGCGACTCGTCCGACAGCGCCAGCAGGTGCCCGCTGCGCTCATCGAACTGCAAGCTCGACAGGTCCCGCACGAACAGCCGCGAATCGCGCTTGCGGTCCTGCACCACATGCACCGCATAGGGTTGTTCAGGATTGTCGTGCGGGAAGCCATGCACCTCGTAGATCAGCATTGGGTCACGCTCCTTGGCCACGAACAGGCGCTTGCCCGCCGAATCGTAAGCCAGCCCCTCGAAGCCCTTGTTGCCGTTCAGGCCAATGCCCAGGGTCAGCTGCTCGGCATCGCCGGCATCGAGGAACATCGTGTCGTCCTCCAGGCGCACGCGAATCAGCCGCTGCTGACGCTCGTCGGTGATCACATAGCTGTTGGGCCCGACGTACTCCACGGCTTCCGGGTCGCCGAAGCCGGTCAGCGGCACCCGGCGCAGGATGCGGCCGTCCAGCGACAGCTCGATCAGCTCCGAGCGGGCATTGGTGACGGTAAACAGGGTCTTGCGGTCGGGGTCGTAGGTCAGCGCCGATATGTCGTCATCCAGCCCTTCGACCGGCTGCGCCTCCACCACCACCCGGTAGCGGTCCAGGCCGATGCTCTGCTCGGCGGGCTGCCACCAGGCCTTGAGGTTGAACCAGCCACGCTCGAACAGGCGGAACTCCTGCCCGGCCAGGCCGAGCAGGAGCAGGCCGATGGCGGCCAGGACAAGGAACAGGCGAACGAAACGGCGCATGAGGGCAGACTCGACATAGGGGTGGCGAATCTAACCATGAACAACTGAAGTAAAGCTTAATGCCAGCATCCGAAAAGTCGGATGTTGGGCTCAGTTCTTTCTGAAGCGATAGAACAGGGCCGGCTCGCTGACCATGTACAGGTTGCCCTTGTCGTCCATGGCCACCCCTTCGGCACGCGGAATGGTGTCCTGCAGGCCGTTGAAACCGCCGAGCAAGGTCATGAAGCTGACCTGCTGACCCTGCTCGTCCAGCTCCAGCAGCATGTTGGAATCGGCCGACAACGCCAGCAGGTGGCCGGTACGCGGGTCGACGCCCAGCGCCGAGAGGTTGCGCAGGTCCAGTTCATCGTTGGGCAACGGCTGCTTTTCGCCCGTGAGCGGGCTGCGGCCATCGGTGTTCCAGGTGTACAGCCTTGGCGGGCGCTCCTCGCCGATGACCAGGCGCTGGCGCAGCGGGTCCCAGGCCACCGCCTCGAAGCCCTTGTTGCTCTTCACCGACTGGCCCAGGTCGTGGCTCTGGAAATCATCATGGTTCAACGAGGTGGTCTGCGCATCCACCTTGACCACGGTCAGGTCGTGCAGGCGCTCATCGGTGATTGCCAGGAAGCCGTCTTCCAACACGGCGACGCCTTCCGGATTGTTCCAGCCGTTGAGGGGGATCTTGCGCAGTACATCGCCATCCAGGCTCAGTTCGACCAGGATCGGGTTCTTGCCCATGACTGCGAACAGGGTGCGGGTACGCGGGTTGAAGGCCACATCCGAAGCTTCATCGTCGTCCATGCCCGGCAGCGGCTTGGCATCGATGTCGACCTGGTAGTCCGGCAGCCACACGCTTTCGCTGCGCTCGGCGGTGCTTTCGAAGCTTTCCTTGACCCACAACGCGCCGCGGTCATCCCAGTGCATGGCCACGGCCACGCCATAGCCAATTACCGCCGCCGCGGCCAGGCCGAAGGGCCAGCGCAGGAAGAAACGACGCTTGGGGGTTGCCGGGGCGCTGGAGGGAGATGGCATGCAGGGGTCCTGGGGAAATGGGCGTAGGTTCGCGCATTATCCGGATCAGGTGTGAAAAATCGGTAAACAGGACCGGCCTCTTCGCGGGTGAACCCGCTCCCACAGGGTTCTCCACAGGTTTGAAGCTTGTGATATTCCTGTGGGAGCGGGTTTACCCGCGAAGAAGGCGACGCGGTTTCGAGTCAGAGCACCCGGCTTTCGAAGCGGCTCACACCCGGCAGCTCCAGCACCAGTTCGTCACCGACATTGAACGGCCCCACGCCCGCCGGGGTGCCGGTAAGGATCACATCCCCCGCCTGCAGCGAGAAATGCGCGGCCATGTACTGAATCATCGGCACGATCGGGTTCAGCATCATCGCGCTGTTACCGTCCTGGCGAACTTCGCCGTTGACGGTCAGGCGCACCGGGATGTCGGTCACGTCCTCGAAGCTGGCGGCTGACACGAACGGCGGCAGTACGCAGGCGCCGTCGAAGCACTTGGCCAACTCCCATGGCAGGCCTTTTTCCTTCAGCTTGGCCTGCACATCGCGCAGGGTCAGGTCCAGCGCCGGGGCGTAACCGGAAATGGCGTCCAGCACCTCTTCCTCGCTCGGATGAGTCGACAGCGGCTTGCCCAGCAGCACGGCAATTTCCGCCTCATAGTGCACCGAGCCACGCTCGACCGGAATCTTGAAGCCGCCCTCGGCCGGCACCACGCAGCTGCCCGGCTTGATGAACAGCAGCGGTTCGGTGGGGATCGGGTTGTCCAGCTCCTTGGCATGCTCGGCATAGTTACGGCCGATGCACACCACCTTGCCCAGCGGGAAGTGAATGCGTGTGCCGTCTACGTACTGGTGCTGGTAACTCATGGCCGACTCCTCTGGATACTGCTTTCTATTCAGGTGCGAAGATCTTACCCGGATTCATGATGCCGTTAGGGTCGAACACGGCCTTTATTGCCTTCATGCAGGCGATTTCTTCGGGCGAGCGGCTGTAGCCCAGGTAGTCTCGCTTGGTCATGCCCACGCCGTGCTCGGCCGAGATCGAGCCGTTGTAGCGCTTGACGATATCGAACACCCACTTGTTGACCTTGGTGCACGAAGCGAAGAAGTCATCCTTGCTCATGTGCTCGGGCTTGAGGATGTTCAGGTGCAGGTTGCCGTCGCCGATGTGGCCGTACCACACCACTTCGTAATCCGGGTAATGTTCGGCGACGATGGCATCTATATCGCGCAGGAACGATGGCACTTTCGATACCGTGACAGAAATGTCGTTCTTGTACGGGGTCCAGTGCGAGATTGTTTCCGACAGGTACTCGCGCAGTTTCCACAGGTTTTTCAGCTGGGTCTCGCTCTGGCTCATCACCCCGTCCAGCACCCAGCCTTGCTCGACGCAGTGCTCGAAGGTGGCCAGGGCTTCGTTGGCCACCTCCTCGGTGCTGGCCTCGAATTCCAGCAGCGCATAGAACGGGCAGTCGGTCTCGAACGGCGCCGGCACATCGCCACGCGCCAGGATCTTGGCCAGGCCCTTGTCGGAAAAGAACTCGAAGGCGGTCAGGTCCAGCTTGCCCTGGAAGGCATGCAGCACCGGCATGATCGAGTCGAAATCCGGGGTCCCCAGCACCATCGCGGTGAGGTTGCGCGGCGCACGGTCCAGACGCATGGTGGCCTCGACCACAAAGCCCAGGGTACCTTCGGCACCGATGAACAGCTGGCGCAGGTCGTAGCCGGTGGCGTTCTTGATCAGGTCCTTGTTCAGCTCCAGCAGCTCACCCTTGCCGGTGACCACTTTCAGCCCGGCCACCCAGTTGCGGGTCATGCCGTAGCGAATCACCTTGATTCCGCCGGCATTGGTGCCGATATTGCCGCCAATCTGGCTGGAACCGCTGGAAGCGAAGTCCACCGGGTAATACAGGCCCTGTTCTTCGGCGTAGGCCTGCAACTGGCGGGTAATCACCCCTGGCTGGCAGACCACGGTGCGGTCGAAGGCATTGAAGCCGAGAATCTGGTTCATGTAGTCGAAGGCGACCACCACTTCGCCATTGGCCGCCACGGCGCCTGCGGAAAGCCCGGTACGCCCGCCCGACGGCACCAGCGCCACCTTGTGCGTGTTGGCCCAGCGCACGATCGCCTGCACCTGCTCCACCGTCTTGGGGAAGACGATGGCGCTGGGCGCCGGTGGGTAATGCTTGGTCCAGTCCTTGCCATAGGCTTCCAGGGAAGCTGCGTCGGTCAGGACCTTGCCAGGGTCGACAAGGGTCATCAGTTCATCAATAACAGCGGGGTGAGTCATCGCTGGAACTCTCGACTTATTCATAGTCACCCTGAGCACTCTTCACCTGTCGGGATAAGCTCAGATTGTGTCGCGTATGCTAGCATAGCCCTCCCGCTGTTCATGCTAAGGCTGCCTTTGCGCCTGGCATCACCCTCGCCATTTTTTCTCCGGGATACAGGTTTACGCAGATGAGCAAGACTTCTCTCGACAAGAGCAAGATCCGGTTCCTTCTTCTTGAAGGTGTGCACCAGAACGCGGTCGATACCCTCAAGGCCGCCGGCTACACCAACATCGAATACCTCACTGGTTCGCTGCCGGAAGCCGAGCTGAAGGAAAAGATCGCCGACGCCCACTTCATCGGCATCCGTTCGCGCACCCAGCTGACCGAAGAGATCTTCGACTGCGCCAAGAAACTGGTCGCCGTTGGCTGCTTCTGCATCGGCACCAACCAGGTCGACCTGGAAGCTGCCCGCGAGCGCGGTATCGCCGTGTTCAACGCGCCATACTCCAACACCCGTTCGGTAGCCGAACTGGTACTGGCCGAAGCCATCCTGCTGCTGCGCGGCATCCCCGAGAAGAACGCTTCCTGCCACCGTGGCGGCTGGATCAAGAGCGCGGCCAACTCCTTCGAAATCCGCGGCAAGAAGCTGGGTATCGTCGGTTACGGCTCGATCGGCACCCAGCTGTCGGTCCTGGCCGAGAACATGGGCATGCAGGTGTATTTCTACGACCCGCTGACCAAGCTGCCACTGGGCAACGCCGTGCAGGTCACCAGCCTGAACGAGCTGCTGGGCCTGGCCGACATCGTTTCGCTGCACGTGCCTGAGCTGCCGTCCACCCAGTGGATGATCGGCGAGAAGGAAATCCGCGCGATGAAGAAGGGCGCGATCCTGATCAACGCCGCACGCGGCACCGTGGTCGAGCTCGACCACCTGGCCGCCGCCATCAAGGACCAGCACCTGATCGGCGCCGCCATCGACGTGTTCCCGGTGGAGCCGCGCTCCAACGACGAGCAGTTCGAAAGCCCGCTGCGTGGCCTGGACAACGTGATCCTGACCCCGCACATCGGTGGTTCCACTGCCGAAGCCCAGGCCAACATCGGCCTGGAAGTGGCCGAGAAACTGGTCAAGTACAGCGACAACGGTACCTCGGTATCCTCGGTCAACTTCCCGGAAGTTGCCCTGCCGGCGCACCCAGGCAAGCACCGCCTGCTGCACATCCACGAAAACATCCCTGGCGTGCTCAGCGAGATCAACAAGGTCTTCGCCGAGAACGGCATCAACATCTCCGGTCAGTTCCTGCAGACCAACGAGAAAGTCGGTTACGTGGTGATCGACGTTGACGCCGAGTACTCCGACCTGGCGCAAGAGAAGCTGCAACAGGTCAAGGGCACCATCCGTTCCCGCGTCCTGTTCTAAGTTCGCTGGCGGCATGAAAAAGGGAGGCCCTGGTGGCCTCCCTTTTTTTGCCTGTGACATTGGTGTCGCCTGCTTCACGGGCTTGCCCGCTCCCACAGGGTCCACACCAGCCTTGAAGCCAGTGGTGATCATGTGGGAGCGGGCGAGCCCGCGAAGAACCCGACACCTATTTCACGTCGACAGTAATCTTCTGCGACACGACGCTCGGCTTGAACGGCACGTGATACTGGTCACCCAGCACCAGCTGCAGGGTGTGCTTGCCCGGGGTGAGGGTAATGCTGGTCTCGGTCTGCGCCTTGCCGAAGTGCAGCACTTGCGGGCCATCCGGCAGCGCGGTGCCGGCCTGTGGCATCAGGCTGGATGGCAGCGCCATGTCGGCCACCGGCTCTTTATCCACATCCACCAGCAGGTGGTGGTGCCCGGTGTGCGGGGTGCTGTCGCCCGCAGGCTTGAGCGCCATGCCCTCGATGCCGAACTTGACGGTGAAGGTCTTGTCGACCGTGGCGCCATCGGCGGGGGAAACGATGAAGACCTTGGCATCCTTGGGCGGCTCCTGGCTCTTCAGGGCATCTGCGGCACTGGCGAACATTGACGCTCCCATCAACAGACCAGCAACGGCAGCACGCGAAAATAGGCTGTTCATTCACTTCTCCTGTGATTCACTTATTGACCGCTGCCAGTATTCCAGTGGCGGCGGTGGTTCACCTTAGTTGATATGTTTGCCCAGATGTTCACATCGTCAGGCAGAAATATTTCAATCCGGGTTAAACAATGCCGAGGCTTCAAGGTCATAGGCTGCGCTCGACCACGGCGAGGAAGAAAGCCGTGGCGAAGGTTATTCATCTGCCAAAGAGAAAGGGGCTTTAATGCGTTCGATCATAGGAGTAATGCTGGCGGTACTGATCACGCCATTGGCTCAGGCCGAGCTGATAGACGAAATTGCCGACCGGGGCGAACTGCGCATTGCCGTACAGGCGAATAACTCGCCGTACGCATTCAAGGAAAATGACCACCTGACCGGTTTCGAGATCGAGTTTGGCCAGGACCTGGCCAGGGAACTGGACCTGCGCGCCGAGTTCATCGAAGCCCCTGCGGCAGAGGTACTGCCCGGTGTCGAGAGTGGCAAGTACGACATCGCACTGACCCCGTCGAGCGAATCACCAAAAGGTGACGGCCCGCTCGATGTGAGCCTGCCGTTTGGCGAGAAGCAGCTGGTGATCCCGTTCCAGAAGGACAACCCGGCGTTCGAGAGCGCGGTGAACAATGCACTGCAGCGGCTCAAGGACAGCGGGCGGACTGCCGAGCTTGAGCAGAAGTGGTTCAAGGGTGTGCCTGAGACTGCGTCCGGGCAATAGGATTTTTGCTGCCTGTACCGGCCTCTTCGCGGGTGAACCCGCTCCCACAAGTTCTCCACAGCCCTCAAGGCTTGTGATGTCCCTGTGGGAGCGGGTTCACCCGCGAGAGGGCCGGAACAGGCTTAAGCTGAAAGCCCGGCCAGAGCCTGCTGTGCCTCGTCCAGCTCCAGCTCGCTGAACACCAGCACCCCCGCCCGCCGCAGCAATGCCGTGGTCACCCCTTCCCCGGCCACCTTCACACCACTGAACGTGCCGTCATAGGTCAACCGGTTGCCACACGAAGGGCTTCCAGCCTTCAGCACGGCCACACGAATGCCATGCTGGTGCACCAGCTCCAGCGCCCGCTGCGCCCCGGCCAGGAACTCGGCACTGACATCCTCGCCCGCCACCGTCAGCACCTGCGCGCCACCGTCGAGCACCTCCCCACCCTGCCCGCCCGGTATCTCTGCAGGTGGCCGTGGAGTCGGCAAGCCACCGGCCACTTCCGGGCACAACGGCACCACGCGCCCTTCGGCCTGCCAGCGCTGCAACAGGTCGGGGTGGCCACTGGCGCGGCCGTCATAGCGCACCGGCTGCCCCAGCAGGCAAGCGCTGACCAGCACCTTGGGCAGGTCAGAAGGGGTCATTGCCACGGCGCCGGAACCAGCCGGTCAACGAAAGCCGCTCACGCCCTGCCGGCAGCACCTCATGGGGCACCTCGCCCGACAGGAACACCACCAGGCAGCCCGCCACCGGCTCGACATCATGCTCGACACCGTCCGCCAGGAACATGCGCAACTGGCCACCGTCCTGCGGCTGCCAGCCTTCATTCAGGTACAGGACTGCCGACACCATGCGCCGGTCATCGTCGCGGAAGCGGTCCAGGTGCCGGCGATAGAACGCCCCTGGCGGGTACAAGGCAAAATGGCATTCGAAGTCTTCCAGGCCGAGGAACAGGCCCTGGTTGATGGCCTGGCGCAGCTGGTCCATGGCGCTCAGGTACTGGTCGCAGGCCTCGGCCTGGCCAGGGTCGATCCACTGGATCTGGTCGCCGCGAATGGCCTCGCGCACCTCCTGGGCAGCACCGCGCCCAACCCCTGCGGGGTTGAGTTCGCCTTCGGCATCACGGCGCCGGCACTCGGCCGCGAGCGCGCGCACCAGGTCGGCAGGCAGAAAAAGCGCCTGCTGGGACCAGCCATGGGTGACCAGATCGTCGACGACGGCCGCAAGCATCGGGTGTTCAGGGGAGATGTGCATGGCGCGCATCATATCCATTAGCCATGCCGGCGCACAGCGCCACTTGGCCGAGAAGCACGCGGATATCTCGACAAACCGGCGCCCGGCCACGGACAATAGCCACCTGCCGACAGGAGTCCTGAATGCGCCGTCTGTTTTCCCTGATTCTGCTGATGATCTGCACCGTGCCTGTCTGGGCAGACAACCTGGATCAACTGTACAAGGCCGCCGGCTGGCCCGACCAGCGCGCCCATTTCAATGATGCCCTGACCGCCGCCCAGGAACGCTACCGCAACAGTTTGCCACCCGCCGTGTACCAAGCGCTGGTAAACAACAGCAACCAGCGCTTCCAGGCCCAGGCGGTGGACCGTCGCGCCCAGGCACAGCTGCGCGCAACCTTGGCCAACCCGGCACCGGCGCTGGCCTTCTTCCGGTCGCCGCTGGGGCGCAAGGTGGTGGCTGCGGAGCTCAAGGCCACACGCAAGGACGAACTGGCCAGGAATGCCAAGGGCTTGCCAAAGATCCAGGCCAGCGATGACCGCCTGCTGATAATCGGCCACCTGGCCCAGGCCCTGCCGGCGCGCGAAGCCGGCGCCGAAGTGAGCCTGGCCATCGCCGGCGTGGCGGCCGACAGCCTCAGCTCGATGATCCCCGGCCTGTTCGGCGGCGGCCAGGCTCAGAACCTGCTCGACGGCCAGCGCCAGCGCCTGATGGGCCAGATCGGCGAAGACCTCAACAACACCCTGCTGTATGTCTATCGCGACCTGTCCGATGCCGAGCTGGAAGAGTTCGCCACCTTTGCCGAGTCGCCAGACGGCAAGGCTTACTACCAGGCCGCCCTGGCCGCCGTTCGCGCAGGCCTGGCGGTTGGCCAGAGCAGCAGCGACCTGAAGTGATCAGCCCAGGCGCTGGTCGATGAAGTCGAAGTAGCGCTGGCGAATGCCCGGCAGCTCGTTGGCCAGGTGGTGACGGGCCTCGGGCAGCATCAGAATCTGCGGTTCGGCGAACTTGGCCTTGAGTACTTCGAGGTTGTACGGCCAGTCCACTGTGCCATCCGCCTCTCCTTGCACGATCAACGGCCGCCGCGTGCTGCGCGGCGCGGCCTCGATGCGTTTGACCCAGGCAATCAAGGCGCCCACCCAGGCCGTTGGCAGGCGGCGCGGTTGCAGCGGGTCGGCTTCGAGGAACGGCAGGAAGGTCGGGTCATTGGTGTTCTCGCTGAAGCGCCGCTCGATGCCATTCACGAAGTGACGCAACACGTGATAGCTCAGCTTCGACCAGCGCCAGGCACAGGGCCGCACCAGCGGCGCCAACAGGATGACCTGACCATCGATGGGGCTGCGCGCGCCCTGGTACAACAGGTGGTCCACGGCGATGGCGCCACCGGTGCTTTGCCCGCAAAGGTGCCAGGGGCGCGGCAGTTGCAGCGTGCGCGCCTGTTCGAACAAAGCCTCCAGCACTTGCTGGTAAACCGCGAAATCACTGATGCTGGCCCGCTCGCCGCTGGACAGGCCATGGCCGGGCAGGTCGCAACTGATCACGGCGAAACCCTGTTTGAGCGCCCAATCGATCACATGCCGGTAGAGGCCCATATGGTCGTAATAGCCGTGCAGCAGGAACAGCGTCGCGCTCGGCTGCTCGGGTAGCCAGGCCTGCCCGACCAGCTCGAAGCCTGCGGCCTGGAAGCCGCCCAGCCAGCTGTGGGCCGACAGGTTCAGGCCATAGAAGCGCTGGTAGTCCTGCGCCTGCACCGACAACGGCTGGCGAACGGTCAACGGCGCCAGGCTGGTGCGCAGGAGGTCGGGGTGAAAGGCAGCGGGCATTGGGTACATCCACAGTGAAGCAAGTATTGATCTGGGATATTCAGCTCTGGCCCGCGCCATGGCAAGCTTGCTCACCATCGAACATCAACCACCGATCCCCTGTAGGAGCGGCCTTGTGTCGCGATAGGGCCGCACAGCGGCCCCGGCAATCTCAGCGTGGGGCACAAATCCTGGGGGCGCTTCGCACCCCATCGCGACGCAAGGCCGCTCCTACAGGGGGCCGCGGAACCTTCATGAAGACTCGGATCATCAAACCACTGTGCATGGCTCTCGTCCTCATCGTCGGCGCCATCATCCTCTGGCAGGCCTACACCACCTTCCAGGCCCGCTACCTGCGCCCGTTCGACAACCAGGCCACGCTGTTCGACGGCAGCCAGCTGCAGTTGCCCCCCGAGCTGGCCGGCCCCGGCCCGATCCGGGTAGTGCATTTCTGGGACCCGGCCTGCCCGTGCAACGTCGGCAACCAGCAGCACTTGGGCGACCTGGTCAACCAGTTCGCCAGCCAGGGCGTGACCTTCCACGTACTGCAAAAGCCCGACAGCCACGGCCAGCTGCCCGCCAACCTCACCGCCCTCAAGCCACTCGCCAGCGTGCCCGGCAGCGAACACCTGCCCGCCTCTCCGGCCGTGGCCATCTGGGACCGGCAAGGCCACCTGGCCTACTTCGGCCCCTACAGCGAAGGCGCCGTGTGCAATGCCAGCAACAGCTTCATCGAGCCGATCCTCAAAGCGCTACTCGACGGCCGCCAGGTGAGTGCCTCCAATACCCTGGCGGTGGGCTGCTACTGCCCCTGGGCCGGCTGACGCACCCGCGCAGGGTTGCCCACCACCACCGCGCCTGCCGGCACGTCACGGGTGACCACACTACCGGCACCCACCACGGCGTTATCGCCAATGGTCACCCCCGGCAGGATGATCGCCGCGCCGCCGATCCACACGTTGTTGCCGATGGTCACCGGCCGGCCACTCTCCAGCCCAGTGCGGCGCACCTCGGGGTCGAGCGGGTGGTCGGCGGTATAGATTTGCACGTTGGGGCCGATCTGGCAGTCATCACCAATATGCACCGGCAGCACATCGAGGATCACGCAGTTGAAATTCATGAAGGTGTTACGGCCGACGCTGATGTTGTAGCCATAGTCGCAATAGAACGGCGGGCGGATCACCGCGCCTTCACCGACTTGGCCAAAGTGCTCTACCAGGAGCCCATGACGTGCGTCGTTGAGCAATTCGACACTGCTGTTGTAGCGGTGCATCCAGTGCTTGTTGGCGATCTGCTCGGCCTGCAGCTCGGGGCAGCCAGCGTGATAGAGCTGGCCTGTAAGCATTTTCTGTTTTTCGCTGAGGGACATGGAAACTCCTTCCTGGGGCTATGCTCTGTTCGCGAATCCGCCGATCATCGGACCACATTTTTCGCTTGAACGCACAAGGAGCCTGCATGAAGCGCAGCCTGACCCTGTTGGCCGTGGTGGTTGCCGTGGCCGCCGGCGCCGGATACTGGTACGTGCAGGGCAAGCTGCCGCAACGCGAGGGCGAGGTGGCCATTGCCGGCCTGCAGGCGCCGGTCAGCGTGCGCTACGATGCCCGCGGCGTGCCGCACCTGCAGGCGCAGAGCGAGCCGGACCTGTACCGTGCCCTCGGTTACGTGCATGCCCAGGACCGGCTGTTCCAGATGGAGATCCTGCGCCGCCTGGCCCGGGGTGAGCTGGCCGAGGTGCTGGGCGACAAGCTGCTGCCCACCGACACCCTGTTCCGCAGCCTGCGCATACGCGAACAGGCAGCACTGATGGCCAAGCGTCAGGACCGGCAATCGCCCGCCTGGCAAGCCCTGCAAGCCTACCTCGACGGAGTGAACAGCTGGCAGGCCAGCCACCCCAAGCCCATGGAATTCGACCTGCTCGGCATTACCCCGCGCCCATTCAGCGCCGAAGACACCCTGAGCATCGCCGGCTACCTGGCCTACAGCTTTGCCGCCGCGTTTCGCACCGAGCCCGCGCTGACCTACATCCGCGACCAGCTGGGCCCTGAGTACCTGAACATCTTCGATCTCGCCTGGCAGCCCGAGGGCGCCTTGAGTACACCGCTAGCCGCTGCCGACTGGCAAAGCCTGGAGGCCCTCGCCCGCCTCAGCCATGACGCGCTGGGCGATGCGGGCATCCCGCAATTCGAGGGCAGCAACGCCTGGGCCGTGGCCGGCAGCCGCACCCGCAGCGGCAGGCCGCTGCTGGCCGGCGACCCGCACATCGGTTTTGCGGTGCCGGCGGTGTGGTACGAGGCCGAGCTGTCGGCGCCGGGCTTCAACCTGTATGGCTACTTCCAAGCGCTCAACCCGTTCGCCCTGCTCGGTCACAACCGCGACTTCGGCTGGAGCCTGACCATGTTCCAGAACGACGACGTCGACCTGATCGCCGAGCGCACCAACCCGGCCGACGCCAACCAGGTGATGGTCGATGGCAAATGGCAG
This sequence comes from Pseudomonas sp. B5(2017), assembly GCF_002112825.1. Taxonomy (NCBI): domain Bacteria; kingdom Pseudomonadati; phylum Pseudomonadota; class Gammaproteobacteria; order Pseudomonadales; family Pseudomonadaceae; genus Pseudomonas; species Pseudomonas sp. B5(2017). Next base: position 288,351 of record NZ_NEIR01000006.1, on the reverse strand, counting down.
GCGCTGGAAAAGACCGAGCAACAGATTGCCGTCAAAGGCGAAGCACCGGTCACCCTCAGCCTGCGCCGCTCGCCCCATGGCCCGATCGTCAACGACGTGCTGGGCGCCACTGCCGGGCCCACGCCAATCGCCATGTGGTGGGCGTTCCTGGAGACCGAAAACCCGATCATCGACGGCTTCTACCAGCTCAACCGCGCCGATACCCTGGGCAAGATGCGCGAGGCCGCGGCCAAGGTGCATGCGCCGGGGCTGAACCTGGTGTGGGCCAATGCCCGTGGCGATATCGGCTGGTGGGCGGCGGCGCAGTTGCCGATCCGTCCCGACGGCGTCGACCCCGCGTTCATCCTTGACGGTGCCAGTGCGCAGGCCGACAAGCTCGGCTTCTATCCCTTCAGCGTCAACCCGCAGCAGGAGAACCCGGCGCGCGGCTACATTGTCTCGGCCAACTACCAGCCTCCGGCCGCGGTGCCGATACCCGGTTACTACAACCTGCCGGACCGAGGCCGCCAGCTCGACCGCCACCTGGCCAACGCCGAGGTGAAGTGGGATACCCAAAACAGCCAGGCGCTGCAGCTGGACACTGCCAGCGACCATGGCCCGCGCACCCTTGCACCACTGCTGGCAACGCTGCGCGCAGTGGCCGAAGGTGACGAAGAGAAGGAACTGGTCGAGCAACTGGCAGCCTGGAGCGGCGACTACCCGCTCGACTCGACCAGTGCCACGCTGTTCAACCAGTTCCTCTACGAGCTGGCATTCGCGGCCCTGCATGACGAGCTGGGCGACACCTGGTTCCCGGTGCTGATCAGCACCCGCGCCATCGACGCAGCCCTGCCGCGCCTGGCGGCGGATGCCGATTCGCCGTGGTGGAACACCCGCGGAGCCAACCAGCGCACCGACCGTACCGCCGTGGTGCGCACGGCGTGGCAGAACAGCTTGAAGCACCTGCGGGAGACCTTGGGTAGTGACCCGGCCAGCTGGCAGTGGGGCAAGGCCCATACCCTGACCCACAACCACCCGCTGGGGGTTAAAAAGCCGCTGAACCTGCTGTTCAACGTCGGCCCATTCGCCGCACCGGGCACCCATGAAGTGCCGAACAACCTCTCGGCGAAGATCGGCCCGGCGCCATGGCCGGTGACCTATGGGCCGTCGACGCGGCGGCTGGTCGACTTTGCCGATGCCGGGCAGGCGCTGACCACCAACCCGGTCGGGCAGAGTGGCGTGCCGTTCGACAGGCATTTTGCGGATCAGGCCGAAGGGTATGTGCAGGGGCAGTACCAGAAGGCGCAGATGGGGGTGATTCCGGCGCAGAGTACCTTGCGTCTGGTGCCAGCACCGTAGGGGCTGCCTTGCAGCCCATCGCGACACAAGGCCGCTCCTACAGGGGACCGCGCAACTCAAGGCGAATCCTTGTAGGAGCGGCCTTGTGTCGCGATGGGCCGCAAAGCGGCCCCCGACAATTTCGAATTCCCTACAACACTTCCAGCCGAGACCCACTGCATGCAAAGACACTTCATCGAAATCGACGGCGCCCGCATGAGCTACATCGATCAGGGCCAGGGTTTCCCGGTCCTGCTCGGCCACAGCTACCTGTGGTCCGCCGAGATGTGGCAGCCACAAATCGAAGCCTTGTCAGCACACTTCCGCGTCATCGTCCCCGAGCTGTGGGGCCACGGCGGCTCCGATGCTCCGCCTGCCACGACCATCGACATGGGCGCCCTGGCCCGCCAGCATCTGGCACTGCTGGACGCTCTGGACATTGGCAAATGCCATTTGGTCGGCCTGTCGGTCGGCGGCATGTGGGGCGCGCAACTGGCCCTGGAACACCCCGAGCGGGTAGACCGCCTGGTGCTGATGGACACTTACCTCGGCGCCGAGCCGGAGGCGACCCGGCTCAAGTACTTCGGCCTGCTCGACGCCGCCAGTGCTGCGGGGCTGTTCCCGGAGCCATTGTTGGATATCGTCGTGCCGATCTTCTTCCATGCAGGCGGGCAGACTGTGCCGGAAGTGCGCGAAGGCTTCCGCGCAGCATTGAAGGCGAGCAGCGCCGAGGTGATTCGGCACAGTTTCGATCCGATGGGGCGGGTGATCTTTGGCCGGCCAGACCTGTTGTCGCGGCTGGGAGAACTGGCCAGTGAGCGGACCATCGTTGTCTGCGGCGACCAGGACATTCCGCGGCCGCCGGAAGAGTCCAATGAAATGGCGCGGATCATTGGCTGCCTGGCAGCGCAGATTCCGTTTGCGGGGCATATCTCCAGCCTGGAGAATCCGCGGGTAGTAAATGAGTTCCTGTTGAATTGGCTGCCGCGTAACCAGTGAGATTGCCGGGGCTGCTTTGCAGCCCTTGTGGGAGCGGGTTCACCCGCGAAGCAGGCAACGCGGTGTATGGCACCGGCTTCGCCGGTGTTCGCGGGTGAACCCGCTCCCACAACGGCCTCATTTACCCGACTAACCCTGCCACTTGCCCCCTTCCACAATCACGCTTTCCGGCTTGGTGTCATCGCTCAGTTCCTTGCGCACATACTGGTCATACAGCTTCAGCAGAAACTTCTCCTCCCCCAGCTTGGCCAGCTCGGCATTCACCCAGTCACGCAGCTCGGTGTTGCCCTTCTTAACCGCCGGTGCAATCGGTGCCTCGTCACCCAGCAGCTCAGGCAGCACGCGGTACCCCGGGTTCTGCTTGGCCCAGCTGAACAGAATCAGGTTGTCCTGCGCATAGGCATCGCCACGCCCGGTGGCCAGCGCCTGCAGCGACTCGCTGTTCTTCTCGAACTTGAGCAGTTTCCAGTCCGGGTGGTTCTTGGTCAGCCAGATATCAGCGGTAGTGCCGGTGGTGACGATGATGGTCTTGTCGGCCAGGTCGTCGAGCTTCTGCACCGGGCTGCCATCCGCGACGATGGCCTGCACGGCAACGCGCAGGTTGGGGTTGGTGAAGTCCACCGCTTCCTTGCGCTCCGGGGTCACGGTCATGTTGGCGAGGATCAGGTCGACCTTGTCGCTCTGCAGGAACGGGATACGGCTGGCCGGCTCCACGGCAACGAACTCGACCTTGTTTTCATCACCCAGCAGGTCCTTGGCCAGGCGCCGGCCGATATCGGTGTCAAAGCCCACGTAGCGGCCCTGCTCATCGACGAAACCGAACGGTGGCTTGTCGGTGAACACCCCGACAATCAGCTTGTCGCGGGCCTTGATGGTTTCCAGGTAGCTGGTGGCCGGCGAGGCCGCCGCGGGCTTGGGTGGTTCTTCAGCCTTGTTGCAGCCGGCCAGCAAGGCCAGGCCGAACAACGGCGCCAGCAGTTTGGTGAAGTTGGCAGTTTTCATGACAGTTCCTTGTGCAGTGTCTTCGGCAGGCTTTCTACGAAGGAGAATTTCTCCAGGAACTGCTGCGCGCGTGCGGTCCGCGGTCGTGTGAAGAAGCTCTCGGGGTCGCCCTGTTCAAGGATCCTGCCGGCCTCCATGAACACGATGCGGTCGGCCACCGCGCGAGCGAAGGCCATTTCGTGGGTAACGATGAGCAAGGTCATGCCGTCGCGGGCCAGGCCCTGGATCACCTGCAGCACCTCCTTGACCATTTCCGGGTCGAGGGCTGCGGTAACCTCGTCGAACAGCATCACCTCGGGGTTCATGCACAGCGAACGCACGATGGCGATGCGCTGTTGCTGGCCCCCGGACAACTGCCGGGGAAAGGCGTCGCGCTTGTCCAGCAGGCCGACCCGCGCCAGCAGCGCCTCGGCCTGGGCCTGGGCTTCGGCGCGCTCGCGCCTTTGTACCTTGAGCGGGCCAAGCAGCAGGTTGTCGATCACGCTCATGTGGCCGAACAGGTGATAGCTCTGGAACACCATGCCGACCCGCTGGCGGATCTCGCGCCAATCGGTGCGCGGGTCGAGCAGCTCCTGCCCGGCCAGGCGCAGGTGGCCGCCGTGGGCCTGCTCCAGGCCGTTGAGGCAGCGCAGCAGCGTGCTTTTGCCACAACCGCTGGGGCCGAGGATGACTACCACCTCGCCGGCCGCCACCTGGAGGTCGACGTCCTTGAGCACCTGGTGCTCGCCAAAGAACTTGTTGAAACCCTGGAATTCGATCAATGCGCTCATGAGTGGGCCCAGCGGCGTTCCAGCACGCGTGAAGCGGCGGACAGCGGATAGCAGACGATGAAGAAGAACAGGAACAAGGCGCCGTAGATCAGCACCGACTCGTAGGTGCGTTCGATGATCTGCTGGCCGGCCTTGATTACCTCGACCACGCCGATCAGCACCGCCAGCGAGCTGGTCTTGATGATCCGCGTGTAGATATTGATGGTCGGCGGGGTCATGCGCTTGAGCGCCTGTGGCAACAGCACGTAGCCATACAGCTGCCAGCCGGCCAGGCCGATCGACAACCCCGCCTCGCGCTGGCCGCGCGGCAGCGAGCGCAACGCGCCACGCACCACCTCGCCCACCTCGCTGGCGCCCCACAGGCCCAGCACCAGCACCGCGCACCAGAAGCTGGGGATGCTCAAGGCCAGGAAGATCGGCAGGCCGAAGAACACCAGGTACAGCCAGACCAGCACGGGGATGGCACGGAACAGCTCCAGGTACACCTGCAAGGCAATGTTCAGGGCCCGGTTGCCCAAGGTTGCCAGCACGCCATAAAGCACACCGCCCAGCGTCGCGAAGAGGATGCCCAGTGCAGAGATGGCCAGGGTCTGCGCCGCGCCGCCAGCCAGCTGCGGCAATGCCTGCAGCAGCAGTTCAGACGCCGAACTGGCCATGTTGCAGCCTCCTTTCGACATAGCGCAGCAGCAACGACAGCGGCAGGAACAGCAGCACACAGAGCAGGGTCAGCACGGTGAGCATTTCATAGGTCTTGTAGTACAGCGCGATGTAGTTCTTGGTGGTGTAGAGAATTTCCGGCACGGCCACCGCCGACACCACGGTGGTTTCCTTGAGCAGGAAGATGAAGTTGGCGAACAGTGCCGGCAGGCTGAGGATGCCGGCCTGGGGCAGCACCACATGACGCAGCAGCTGGCCTTCGGACAGGCCGATGGAGCGCCCGGACTCCAGCTGGGCACGGGGCACGGCCTCGATGCCGGCACGCAGCACCTCGGTGAGATAGGCACCGCCCATGAAGGTCATGGTGATGATCGCTGCGGCAAAGCCGGAAATCTTCAGGCCCAGGCTGGGCAAGGCGAAGTAGACGAAAAACAGCTGGATCAGCAGCGGCGTGTTGCGGGCCAGCTCCACGTAGGTTTTTACCAGGCGCCACAGGTACGGGGTGCGTAATACCAGCAGTGTGGCGTTGACCAGGGCGACCAGCAGCGAGGTGGCGATGGCGATCAGGCCGACCTGCAGGGTCACGCCCACGGCCTTGAGGAAGGCGGGCAGCGTGCCGAGGATGAATGCGGTGTCGAGGGTCATGGTGAAGCAGGTCTGCAGGGTGCGCGTGGGCACGATAGCTAGACTCTAATGATCTAAAAACTTTTTGATAAATACCTTTGTAGCATATGCATATCACTGAGAGTTCCGCGCTGGATGCATGTATTGACGGCACACGCAGGTCCTTGTGGGAGCGGGTTTACCCGCGAAGCAGACAACGCGGTGGATGGCACGGGCTTCGCCCGTGTTCGCGGGTAAACCCGCTCCCACAGGTAACTATGCCCACAAACAAAAACGCCGACACAAGGGTGTCGGCGTTGGGTCATGCAAGGTAATGCAAGCGCATCAGAACGCCGGCAGCACCGCACCCTGGTATTTCTTGGCGATGAATTCCTTCACTTCCGGGCTGGTCAGGGCCTTGGCCAGTTTCTGGATGGCTTCGCTGTCCTTGTTGTCCGGGCGAGCGACCAGGAAGTTCACGTATGGCGAGTCGCTGCCTTCGATTACCAGCGCGTCCTTGGCCGGGTTCAGGCCGGCTTCCAGGGCGTAGTTGGTGTTGATCATGTCCAGGTCGACCTGGTCCAGCACACGCGGCAGCATGGCCGACTCAAGCTCGCGGAACTTCAGCTTCTTCGGGTTCTCGGCAATGTCCTTGGGGGTGGCCAGGGCGTTCTTCGGGTCCTTCAGGGTGATCAGGCCAGCCTTCTGCAACAGCAGCAGGGCTCGGCCGCTGTTGCTGCCCTCGTTAGGGATGGCAACGGTAGCGCCTTCTTTCAGTTCGCTCAGGCTCTTGACCTTTTTCGAGTAACCACCGAAGGGTTCGACGTGCACGCCGATCACGGTATCCAGGTGGGTGCCCTTGCCTTCGTTGAAGTTCTGCAGGTACGGCAGGGTCTGGAAGTAGTTGGCGTCCAGGCGCTTCTGGTCAACCTGCACGTTCGGCTGCACGTAATCGGTGAAGACCTTGATCTGCAGGTCCACACCTTCCTTGGCCAGGGTCGGCTTGATCAGCTCGAGGATTTCGGCGTGCGGTACCGGGGTGGCGGCAACCACCAGTTTCTCGGCGGCGGCAGCCAGGCCGGCAAACGACAGGGCAGCAGCCAGGGCAGTGGTCAGCAGGGTCTTCTTCATGGTGGTCCTTGTTCTGGTTCTGGGCCATCGACGATGGCGAATCGGGTGCCCAACCGGTTCACCAGCGGGCGTGAGGCGGACAATACCCAGATTTTTTATTCCGTAACAATATCTTTTATTTAGCTTCTTATTCCAAAAACAAACTGCCATCAGCCACTTTGCTTATGAGCGATGTCTAGCGCGCGGGGTTTGGCAGGTCGAGGTCTTCAGCCAGGATCTCTTCGCCGTCATTCACCAGCAAGGCGAAGTGGATGACGTTCTCCAGTTCACGGGTGTTGCCGGGCCAGGGGTGTGCTTCCAGCACCTGCTGCGCCGCCTCGCTCACCAGCGGCACAGGCCGTTGCAGGCGCACGCTGTAGATGCCCACGAAGTACTCGGCCAACGGCAGGATATCGCCCGGCCGCTCGCGCAGTGGCGGCAGCTCCAGCGCCCCCTCGCGCAGGTATTGATACAGGCGCTCGTTGAAGCGCCCCGCGCGCACCACCCGCGCTAGGTCGATACTGGTAGCGGCCACAAGGCGCACGTCCACCGGTTGCGGCTGCTGCGCGCCCACCCGGGTAACCTCGCGGTTTTCCAGGGCGGCCAGCAGCTTGCCCTGGATGGCCAGCGGCAAGTCGGCGATCTCGTCCAGGTACAACGTGCCGCCGTTGGCCGAGCCGAACCAGCCGGCACGGCTGCTGGCTGTGCCGCCCTGGCTGCCGGCACTGTAGCCGAACAGCTCGGCATCGGCGTAGGTGGGGCTGATGGCAGCGCAGTTGACCGACACGAACAACCCGCTGCGGTCACTGGCACGGTGGATCTGCCGAGCCAGCAGTTCCTTGCCGGTACCGGTTTCGCCACGGATCAGCACTGGCAAGGGTTGTGGCGCCAGGTGCTCGAGCTCCTCGCGCAGCTGCTGCGAACGTGGGTCGATGAACACCAGCGCCTTGGCGCGGATGCTCAACGGGCTCTTGTCCAGCTCAGGGAAGGTCAGCAACGGCTGGCCAAAAGGGTTTTGAAAAGTCATGACAAACTCCCGCCCCAGGCCTTCAATGGCCGGGCGTCAGGCAAACGGTAAACAGTAAGGGCGATCAGGCGCGGCGCAGTGCGCGCTGCTCGACCCGGCTCTGCAAGCGATACAAGTAGGCGAAACCCTGTTCCCAGCGCTCATGGCCGGACTTGACGTTGATGTGCCCGGCGTTGGTCAGCAGCCCTGCTTCGGCGCCCCAGACCTGGGCCAGGTACAGCGCCCTTGGCACGCTTACGGCCGGGTCGTTGTCCGAGCTGACCACCTGGCTGGGGAATGGCAGTGCTTCGGTCGGGATCGGCGCGAAGTTGCGCAGAGCCGGCGCGCAGGTTGGCCGCTCCACGTCAGCGGGCGCCACCAGCAGCGCGCCACGTACCCGCCGCAGCAGGGCCGGGCTGGCTTGCGCGGCCCAATGAGCGACGGTTATGCAGCCCAGGCTATGGGCAATCAGAATCACCGGCGAGCGCTCGGCGGCAATCGCCTGCTCCAGTGCCTGCACCCAGTCCTTACGTTGCGGGGTAAGCCAGTCGTGCTGCTCGACCCGGGCACTGTTGGGCAGGGTGCGCTGCCAGTGACTTTGCCAATGGTTGTCTGGCGATCCTTGCCAGCCCGGCACAATCAGGTAACGAATCGACTCATTGCGCATGGGGACGCCTCCAGTGAGTTTGCGTGCTTGGAGACAAGTATAGGGAGGGAGTTATATCAGTAAAGGAATAAGAAGCTATTTATTAATAACCAAAATGCAATCCTTGTGGGAGCGGGTTTACCCGCGAATGCGTCGGTGATGCCTACATCGCATTCGCGGGTGAACCCGCTCCCACAGGGGGCATTGATAGCCATGAAATCCGGCAAAAAAAAGGGCCATCCCCTGCCAAGAGATATGGCCCCTAAGCACTTGCCTGAAGAAAGTTGACGGGTTCAGCGCGCGGTAATCACCGCCAGCTTGCTGATCCCCGCACGTTCGATAGCCGCCATGGCCCGCGCCACTTCGCCGTAGTTCACGCCGTCATCGGCCTGCAGCTGTACGCGCACGTCCACGTCCTTGTCCTTGGCGGCCTTGAGGCTGGTTTCCAGCAGGTCGGGCTGGATCTCGTCCTTGTTGATGAACAACTTGCCGTCACCGTCGATGCTGACCACCAGCGGGTCCTTCTGCTCCACCGGGGCCACGGCCTCGGTCTTGGGCAGGTTGATGGGGATGGCATTGGTCAGCAGCGGCGCGGTGACGATGAACACCACCAGCAGCACCAGCATGACGTCCACCAACGGCGTGACGTTGATTTCACTGAGGACTTCGTCGCTGTCCTGGGTCGAAAATGCCATGTCAGGACGCCTCCTTCACCGGTTGGGTGAAACCGGCCTGGGGCCTGTGCACGGCCGGGTGCACCAGCACGCGGAAGGCACTCTTCTGCGCCAGGCTGTAGAAGTCGTGGGCGAAGTCATCGAGGTCGGCCGCGGTGAGCTTGAGGCGGCGCAGGAAGTAGTTGTAGACCAGCACCGCCGGCACCGCGACGGCGATACCCACGCCGGTGGCCACCAGTGCCGCGCCAATCGGCCCGGCCACGGTTTCCAGGCTGGCGGAACCGGCCGCGCTGATGCCCTTGAGTGCTTCCATGATGCCCCAGACGGTGCCGAACAGGCCGATGAAGGGCGAGGTACTGCCAATACTGGCGACCACCGCCAGGCCGGTTTCCAGCGAACGGCGCTCACGCACGATCTGCTGGCGCAGGGCACGCTCCAGGCGGTCCTGGTGGTTGATGGCGTGGCTCAGGTCATTGGCCTGGCTGTCACCGACGGCGATGGCGGCATAACCGGCCTGGGCAACACGGGCGGCAGGGCCAGGCAGGTCGTGGCTGGGCTCGGCAGCCGAGTCCAGGCTCGAGGCGGCCCAGAATTGCTGGTGGAAGCGTTTGTCCTGGTTCTTCAGCCGCACGAACTGCACGACCTTGACCAGGGCCAGGGCCCAGGTGGCGACAGAAAAACCGACCAGCAGCCAGATGACTGCGCTTTCAACGGATTCGAGGGGGGATGCCAGCAGGCTCATGATGATGTCTTCCTGTGTTCTGCGAAAAAGTTAGCGAAGCTTGAAATCGATCGGCACGCTGACCCAGCCGGTCTGGGCCACGTCGCCCTGCTTGGCAGGCACGAAACTCCAGCGCTTGACCGCGGCCAGTGCGGCAGCGTCGAGGGCATCACGGCCGCTGCTCTTCTGGATCTGGATCTGCCCGGGCTTGCCGCTGGGCAGCACCTCGACGCGCAGCAGCACGGTGCCTTCCCAACCGCGGCGCTGGGCCATCTGCGGGTACTCCGGCGCCGGGTTCTTCAGGTACGCCGCGTTGGCCGATGCCGGGGTGACCTGGGCCGGCGCGGGTGGCGCTGGCGGTGCCGGAGCGGCCACAGGCGCTGGCGGCGGCGCTTCGACCGGCTTGGGCTGCGGTTTGGGCTGTTGCTTGACCACCGGCTTGGGCACGGGCTTTGGCTTGGGTTTGGGCTTGGCGGCCAGCTCGTCGACCACCGGCGGCGGTGGCGGCTGGACCACCGGCGGTGCCGGGGCTGGTGGCGGTGGCTCGACCACAGGCGGTGCTGGCGCGGCGAACTCGATGGTCATCGGCGGTACTTGCGGTGGCACCACCGGCAGCTCGGGCGTTGGTGCCTGGCTGACCCAGTACGCTGCTGCGCCATGCAGGGCCAGCACCAGCAGGCCCAACACCAGCTTGTCGCGGCGCTTGAGCCCGCTGACGGGCGTGCGTTGCAGGCGCAGCTGGCCAAGCGGGAGGCGAAGCGTGCGTCCAAGGTCGACCAGGTCGCCCGGTGCCGGGCGCCATGGCTGGTCGTAGGCCCTGACGGCCGACTGGACATTACCCATTGATCAAACTCCTGGGGTCTCGATTCAGGTGTGTGGCTGAATCATCGCGGCCAGGGGCTTATCTCTTAAAGTAATGTTTAAAATTATGGTTAGAACTTTACTGAATATAGTTTTCCAGGGATTGTGGCAAAGCCGCGGAATTCGCGGGCTGTGGCCGGGCGGGTTTTCAATCATGCATTGCCGGCATGTGAAATATTCGCGTAAGGCATGAGATTGCCGCGAGGGCTGCGCCCTCGATCGCGACGCAAGGCCGCTCCTACACGGACCGCGCAAGCCCCAGGCATTACGCGATCCCCTGTAGGAGCGGCCTTGTGTCGCGATGGGCTGCAAAGCAGCCCCGGCAATCCATCAGGCATAAAAAAGCCCAGGACCAACCCCGGGCTTTTTCATCACCAAAGGCGACTCAGATATCCGCCACCTTCTGCCAAACCTTCGGCCGGAAGAACAATGTCTCTCCCCGCGCCAACCCGGTCAGGCTGTCATGGTCCTTGACCACCTCTGCCTCGATCAGCTCGCTCTGCCCTTCCACCTTCAAGGTCACCCGCGTGGTCGCGCCCAGCGGCCGGATATCCCGCACCTCTGCCGCATGGTGCCCTTCGGTCTCGTGCCGCGACAGCGACACTTCGTGCGGGCGGAACAGCACATGATGCCCTTCGCTCAGGGCCAGGCGGTTGGAATCACCGAGGAAGTGGTAGACGAAATCGTTGGCCGGGTGCTCGTACACCTCGCCCGGCGAGCCGATCTGCTCGATCACGCCTTTGTTCATCACCACGATGCGGTCGGCCACCTCCATGGCTTCTTCCTGGTCGTGGGTGACGAACACCGACGTCAGGTTGATATCCTCGTGCAGGCGCGCCAGCCAGCGGCGCAGCTCCTTGCGCACCTTGGCATCCAGCGCACCGAAAGGCTCGTCCAGCAACAGCACCTTGGGCTCCACCGCCAGCGCACGGGCCAGGGCGATACGCTGGCGCTGGCCACCGGACAACTGCTCGGGGTAGCGGTCGGACAGCCAGTCCAGCTGCACCATGTTCAGCAGTTCATGCACCTTCTCGGCAATCTTGCTCTCGCTCGGGCGCTCGCCCTTGGGCTTCATGCGCAGGCCGAAGGCGACGTTGTCGAACACACTCATGTGGCGGAACAACGCGTAGTGCTGGAACACGAAACCGACGTTGCGGTCGCGCACGTCATGGCCGGACACGTCCTCGCCATGGAACACGATATTGCCCTGGTCGGGGGTTTCCAGGCCGGCGATGATGCGCAGCAACGTGGTCTTGCCGCAGCCGGACGGGCCGAGCAGGGCCACCAGCTCGCCGCTGTTGATGTCCAGGTTGATGTTGTCCAGGGCCTGGAAGCTGTTGAAGCGCTTGCTGACGTTACGAACTTCGATCGACATGAATCATTCCTCCGCGGCGCTGTGGCGCAGGCGGTTAATACGGTTCTCGCTCCACTGCTTGAGCAGCAGGATGAAGAGCGCCAGGATCAGCAGCAGGCTGGCCACGCTGAAGGCCGCGACGTGGTTGTACTCGTTGTAGAGGATCTCCACGTGCAGCGGCAAGGTATTGGTCACGCCGCGAATGTGGCCGGACACCACCGACACCGCGCCAAACTCGCCCATCGCCCGCGCAGTGCACAGCACCACGCCGTAGATCAGGCCCCATTTGATGTTCGGCAGGGTCACGTGCCAGAACATCTGCCAGCCATTGGCGCCGAGCAGGCGCGCGGCCTCCTCTTCCTGCGTGCCCTGCTCCTGCATCAGCGGGATCAGCTCACGGGCCACGAACGGTACGGTGACGAAGATGGTGGCCAGGACGATGCCCGGCAGGGCGAACACGATCTGGATATCGTGGTCCTGCAGCCACGGCCCGAACAGGCCTTGCGCACCGAACATCAGCACGTAGACCAGGCCGGCGATCACCGGCGATACCGAGAACGGCAGGTCAATCAGGGTGACCAGGATACTCTTGCCACGGAAGGTGTACTTGCTCACGCACCAGGCGGCGCTGACGCCGAACACCAGGTTCAGCGGTACCGAAATGACCACGGCGAGCAGGGTCAGCTTCAGCGCCGACAACGCGTCAGGCTCGAAGATCGCTTCGAAGAAGGTGCCAAAGCCGTTCTTCAGCGCCTGCGATACCACGATCACCAGTGGCAGCAGCAGGAACAGCGCGAACACCAGCCAGCCAAGGCCGATCAGAATACGCCGCGAAGTGGCGCTGCCCCGGCGGGCGGCGTTGGCGGCGGCGGTTGCATTCAGGGATGAACTGGACATGCCGGCCTCCTTCAAGGGGTTTCGATGCGGCGCTGCAGCAGGTTGATCAGCAGCAGCAGGATGAAGGAAACCACCAGCATGAGCACGCCGATGGAGGTCGCGCCGGTGTAGTCGTACTGGTCGAGCTTGACCATGATCAGCAGCGGCAGGATTTCGGTCTTCATCGGCATGTTGCCGGCAATGAAGATCACCGAACCATACTCGCCCACGCCGCGGGCGAAGGCCAGGGCAAAGCCTGTCAGCCAGGCAGGCAGCAGCGCTGGCGCCAGCACATGGCGGAACACCTGCAGCGGCTTGGCGCCCAGGCAGGCGGCGGCCTCCTCCACTTCACGCGGAATGTCGGCCAGTACCGGCTGCACCGTACGCACCACGAACGGCAGGGTGACGAAGGTCAGCGCCAGGGTGATGCCCAGCGGGGTGTAGGCGATCTTGAAACCCAGGTCGGTGGCGAACTGACCGACCCAGCCCGAAGGCGCGTACAGGGCGGTCAGGGCGATACCGGCTACGGCCGTGGGCAGGGCGAACGGCAGGTCGATCATCGCATCGATGATCTTGCGCCCGGGGAAGGTGTAGCGCACCAGCACCCAGGCCAGCAGGGTGCCGATCACTCCATTGATGATGGCGGCGAACAGGGCGGTGCCGAAACTCAGCTTGAGCGCGGCGATCACCCGCGGCGCACTGATGACGTTCCAGAACTGCTCCCAGGTAAGCTGTGCGGCATGCACGAACATGGCGGCCAGCGGTATCAGCACGATCAGGCTGAGGTACACCAAGGTGTAGCCCAGCGTCAGCCCGAAGCCGGGTATGACGGGGGAAATGCGGCGTGACATAAATATCCCTGGTTGAACGCACTTGGCCCGGGAACGATCCCGGGCTGGTGCTAGCTTCTGAAATCCTGGGGCTGCTTTGCAGCCCATCGCGACGCAAGGCCGCTCCTACAGGGGTGCGCGTACCTCTGTAGGAGCGGCCTTGTGTCGCGATGGGCCGCAGCGCGGCCCCGCTTTTCCTTGGCCCTTACTGTGCCTGATAGATCTGGTCGAACACACCGCCATCATTGAAGAATTTAGGTTGTGCAGTCTTCCAGCCACCAAAGTCCTTGTCTATGGTCACCAGGTCCAGTTTTGGGAACTGCTTGCCGAACTCGGCTGCGACCTTCTCGTCACGCGGGCGGTAGAAGTTCTCGGCGGCGATCTTCTGCCCGGCCGGGCTGTACAGGTGCTTGAGGTATTCGCTGGCAATCTCGGTATTGCCCTTCTTCTCGGCGTTCTTGTCCACCACCGCCACCGGCGGCTCGGCGAGGATCGACAGCGACGGCACGACGATCTCGAACTTGTCGGCGCCACCGTCTTCCTTCAGTGCCAGGAAGGCTTCGTTTTCCCAGGCCAGCAGCACATCGCCCTGGCCGTTATTGACGAAGGTGATGGTCGAGCCACGAGCGCCGGTATCCAGCACCGGTACGTGCTTGAACAACTCCTGCACATACTCCTTGGCCTTAGCTTCGCTACCGCCGGCCTTCAGGCCATAGGCCCAGGCAGCCAGGAAGTTCCAACGGGCGCCGCCGGAGGTTTTCGGGTTGGGGGTGATGACCGACACGTCCTTCTTGATCAGGTCGCCCCAGTCCTTGATGCCTTTCGGGTTGCCCTTGCGCACCAGGAACACGATGGTCGAGGTGTACGGGGTGCTGGCATCCGGCAGGCGGGTCTGCCAGTTTTCTGGCAGGGTCTTGCCAAGCTTGGCGACTTCATCGATGTCGCCGGCCAGGGCCAGGGTCACCACGTCGGCACGCAGGCCATCGATCACCGCACGGGCCTGCTTGCCCGAACCGCCGTGGGATTGCTGGATCTTCACCTTGTCGCCCGGGTGGGCCTGCTGCCAGTGCTTGATGAACTCGGCGTTGTACTGCTGGTACAGCTCGCGGGTCGGGTCGTAGGACACGTTCAGCAGTTCGTAGTCCTTGGCGATGGCGGAACCGGCAAAAACAGCACTGGCCAGGGCGGCGAGCGCATAACGGCGGATGGACATGGTGAAGCTCCCGATTGGCATTTTTCTAGTTTTGAATGTGTGGTGCGATCAGCCGGTCTTGTTGCCGGGCTGCTGCAGGCGGAACTTCTCCTTGCGCTCGATCTGCACGACCTGAGCGTTGTGCACGGTAATCTCCACCGCACCGAATCGCAGGTCGCGCAGAGCGCTCTGGATTTCACGCAGAATGGTGGCTTCGTCCTGACCGTCGATGCTACGCAGAGATGCACTCATGCTCGTTCTCCTTGGAGTGAGGGTGCCGGGCTGAGGTTTGAAGGGGATTTGCGCCTGGCTTGAGGGCAATAGTAGTGAGGCTGGGTTATTCTTAAAAATACTGTTTAAGAATGTTTATATAACCAAAAACAAAAGACAATTTCGAAGGCGACGGAAGGCCCTGTGGGAGCGGGTTCACCCGCGAATGCGGCGGTGGTTCCACCATCGCATTCGCGGGTAAACCCGCTCACACAGGATCCGTGCAGGGCTTCAGCTGTGTTTCTGTGGCTCGCGGATCTTGTACCAGGCCACATACAAGGCCGGCAGGAACAGCAGCGTCAGCAGGGTCGCCACGATGATCCCGCCAATCATGGCGTAGGCCATCGGCCCCCAGAACACCTCGCGGGCAATCGGGATCATGCCCAGGCTCGCCGCCGCCGCGGTCAGCAGAATCGGCCGGCGCCGGTGGTTGGTGGCCTCCACCACCGCATCCCACGGCGACAAGCCCTGGGCCTCGAACTCGTCGATCTGGGTCACCAGGATCACCGAGTTACGAATGATGATGCCCGCCAGCGCGAGAATGCCGAGAATCGCCACGAAGCCCATGGGCGTACCTGTGGGCACCAGCGCAATGATCACGCCAATCAGCCCCAGCGGCGCCACGCTGACCACCAGGAACAGCTTCTGCACGCTGTGCAGCTGGATCATCAGGAACGTCGCCATCAGGAACAGCATCAGCGGGATGACCTTGCGGATCGGCCCCTGCGCCTTGGCGCTCTCCTCCACCGTACCGCCGGTGGCCACTTCGAAGCCGACCGGCAACTTGCTGGCGAACTCGTCGATCTTCGGCTTCAGCTGGGCCACCAGGTCGGTGGGCTGGATGTCGCCGTTGACCGAGGCCTTGATGGTGATGGTCGGCTTGCGGTCACGGCGCCACACCAGCGGCTGCTCCAGCTCGTAGCGCACGGTGGCGAACGCAAGCAGCGGGATCGAGGTGCCGTTGGGCGTCAGTATCTGCAGGTTCTGCAGGGTATCGGGCGAGCCACGCTCGCTGTCCTCGGCACGGGCGACCACGTCGACCAGGTAGATGTTGTCGTTGACCTGGGTGATCTGCACGCCGCTGACGATGCTGTTCATCACATTGGCCACGTCCTCCGACGACAGGCCCAGCTGGCGCGCCTTGTCCTGGGCGATTTCCACGCGCAGCACCTTACCCGGCTCGTTCCAGTCGTAGATCATCTCGCCGATGTGCTCGTTCTGGTCGAGCAAGGTGGCCAGCTCGATGGCGTGCTTGCGTACCTGGTCGATATTGGCGCCGCTGACCCGATACTGGATCGGCCGGCCCACTGGCGGGCCCATTTCCAGCGATTGCACGTTGGTGCCGACGCCAACGAACTCTTCATGCAGGATCTTCTGCAGGCGGTCCATCATGGCCTGGCGTTCTTCGAAGCCCTTGCTGACGATGACCAGCTGCGCGTAGTACGGGTTCTGCAACTGCTGGTCGAGGGGCAGGTAGAAGCGGATCGCGCCTTGGCCGATGTAGGTACTCCAGTGCACCAGGTCCGGGTCGTCCTTGATCCGCGCCTCGAAGCGGTCGACCACCTTGCGCGTCTCTTCGATCGAGGCGTTTTGCGGCAGGTTGAGGTCGACGAGGATTTCCGGGCGGTCCGAGGACGGGAAGAACTGGTTCTGCACGAAACGCTCGCAGAATATCGCCAGGGCGAACAGCACCACGGTGCCGATGATGGTCAGCCAGCGGTTGCGCATGCACCACAACAAACCATGCTCGAAGACCCGGCCGACACGGCCAGGCTCGGCTTCGTGGGGCTTGAGCTTGGCGCTGCTGAGAATGTGCACGCCGAGCACCGGGGCGAAGAACACCGCTACCACCCACGACACCATCAGCGCCACGGCAATTACCGCAAACAGCGTGTAGGTGTACTCGCCCGCCGAACTGGCGTTGAGGCCGATCGGCACGAAGCCGGCCACTGTCACCAGGGTGCCGGTGAGCATGGGGAAGGCTGTGGAGGTATAGGCAAAAGTCGCCGCCTGCTCCTTGCTCTCGCCCATCTCCAGCCGTGTGACCATCACCTCCACGGTGATCATCGCATCGTCCACCAGCAGGCCCAGGGCGATGATCAGCGCCCCCAGCGAAATCCGCTGCATGGTGATGCCGCTGTATTCCATGAACACGAACACCATGGCCAGCACCAGCGGGATCGAGCAGGCCACCACCAGCCCGGCACGCACGCCGAGGCTGACGAAGCTCACCGCCAGCACGATCACCACCGCCTCGAACAGCGCACTGGTGAAGCCGCCGACCGCTTGCTTGACCACCACCGCCTGGTCGGAAACAGTGTGCACCCCGACGCCCACCGGCAGATCCTCGATCACCTTGTCCATGCGCTTTTTCAGCGCCGCGCCGAACACCTGGATATTGCCGCCGGCCTTCATGCCGATGGCCAGGCCCAACGCCGTCTGGCCGTTGTAGCGGAACATCGGCGAAGGAGGGTCGACGTAACCGCGCTCGATATCGGCGATGTCGGCCAGGCGGAAGAAGCGGTCGTTGATCTTCAGGTTGACGGTTTGCAGGTCTTTTTCCGAGGTGAACTGCCCGGAGGTACGCACCGAGATACGTTCCGGCCCGGCCTCGATCACACCGGCAGGGGTCACGGCGTTTTGCGATTGCAGGGCCTGCATGACCTGGCGCTGATCGATGCCCAGGGCTGCCAGCTTGCGGGTGGAGAAGTTCAGGTAAAGCACTTCGTCCTGGGTGCCGATCAGCTCGATCTTGCCGATGTTGGGCACATCGCGCACTTCGGCCCGCGCCTGTTCCACATAGTCGCGCAACTGGCGCAGGGTCAGGCCGTCGGCGGTGAAGGCATAGATCGAACCGAACACATCGCCGAATTCATCGTTGAACCCGGGCCCCTGGATGCCCGCAGGGAATTCACCGCGAATGTCCTGGATCTTCTTGCGCACCTGATACCAGATTTCCGGGATGTCCTTGGCCTTGGTGGTATCGCGCAGGTACACGTAGACCGTGGATTCGCCGGGGCGGGTGTAGCTTTTGGTGTAGTCGAGGGAGTCGAGTTCCTCGAGCTTCTTCTCGATACGGTCGGTGACCTGGTACAGGGTTTCGTCCTGGGTCGCGCCGGGCCAGCGGGTCTGGATGACCATGGTCTTGATGGTGAACGACGGGTCTTCCTCACGGCCCAGGTTGAAGTAGGAGAAGATCCCCATCAGCAGGCCAACGAACATCAGGTACCAGACGAACGATTGATGCTTGAGTGCCCAGTCGGACAGGTTGAAGCTTCCTTTCATTGCGCATCCTCGTCGAAGGTGACCTTCTGGCCGGGCTTGAGGCTGTTCACGCCCGCAGTCACCACCCGCTCGCCGGGCTGTACGCCCGAACTCAGGACGACGCTGTCGGCGGTGCGGCCGATCAGGGCCACGTCACGAGTGGCCACGGTCTTCTGCTGCGTATCGATCACCCATACCTGGGTCTTGCCGTCGCGCTCGAGCAAGGCACTCAAGGGCAGTTCGCTGCGCGGCGACACCTCCGAACTCAGGGTCACGCTGATGGCGGTGCCCAGGTGGAAGGCCGCCGGGGTGCTGGCCAGGGTCAGGCGCGCGCGGCGGGTGCGAGTGGTGGCGTCGGCCTGGGGTTCCAGTTCCCGCAGGCTGGCGGTGGTGTTGATGGTCGGGTCCAGCTGCGAAGCAACGGTGAAGGTCAGGCCTTTGCTCAACTGCTCGGCCAGGCCGATCGGCAGGTCGATCACCGCTTCCTTCACATCCGGCCTGGCCAGGGTTACCACGGCCTGGCCGGCGGTGACGGTTTGCCCGGCTTCGGCCTGCCAGGCAGTGATTACCGCGGCGTGGTCGGTGCGCAGGGTGCTGTAGTCGAGCTGGTCACGCGCCTGGCTGAGCGCAGAGCGCGCCTGCTCCAACGCCGCGCTGGTGGTCTTCAGGTTGGTCTGGGCGATATCCAGCTGGGCCTGGGCGCCTACGCCACGGTCGTATAGCTGTTGCTGGCGGCGGGCATCGGCCTGGGCGTTGATCCACTGCGCCTGCACCTTGGCCAGGTCGCCTTCGGCAGCGCGCAACTGGTTCTGCTGGTCAGTCGGGTCGAGGGTGGCCAGAGTGTCACCCGGTTTCACCTGGGCGCCCACATCCAGCCAGCGCCGGGCGATACGCCCGGATACCCGGAAGCCCAAGGTGCTTTCGAAACGTGCCTGGATACTGCCGGCGAAACGGCCCAGCTGCGACTGCACCTGGGGTTCGACCTTGACCGACAGTACCGGCCGAATCGGCTCCGGCACTTCATCCTCGCTACTGCAGCCGGCCAATAGCAGGCCGGCCGACAGCATCAGCAGCAGGCGCTTCATAGCTCACCCCCGTTGCCCTTGGCATCGATCTTCAGCACCTGCATGCCGGGGTGCAGCAACTGCCCGCCATTGACCACCACGGTCTCGCCGCCTTTCAGGCCACTGGCGACCACGATCCTGCCGGTGAGGTAACGGCTGACCTCGACCTTGCGCAGCTCTACCTTGTCACCCTCGCCCACCACCCAGACGGCGGGCTCATGCAGGGCCTTGGTCAGTGCCGACCATGGCAGCTCGATACTTGGTCGGCCCTGGGCATTGGTGGTGGCCGTCACCGGTGCACCCAGTTGCATCCCTGGCGGCACATCCCTCAGCCCGACCTTGACCTGTACCGTGCCGCTTTGCGCGGACACCGTGGGGGTGATTTCGCGCACGAAGCCACGGGCCTGGACCTTGGGATCGTCCAGCAGGCTGACGATCACGCCGGCATCGCTGGGCGGAGCCACCAGCAGCGATTCGTAGACATTGAACACGGCATCACGGTCGCCATCGGTGGCCAGGCTGAAGATTGGCATGGTCGCTTGAACCACCTGGCCGACCTCGGCCTGGCGCTCGGTAATGACCCCATCGGCCTCGGAGACCAACGCGGTATAGCTCAGTTGTTCGTTGGCGTTGGCCAATTGCGCCTGTGCGGCCTTGAGCGCGCTCTGGTTGCTACGCAGCGCGGCTTCGGCGGAATCGTATTCGCTCTGGCTGGTGTAGCCCTTGGGCAACAGCTTTTGCTGGCGTACGAAGGCAGCGCTGGTCTGGGTGACCCGCGCCTGCGCGGCGAACACCTCGGCCTTGGCCGAGTCGACATTGTTCTGCAGGTCTTTCGGGTCCAGCCGCGCCAACACCTGGTTGGCCTTTACGTGGTCGCCGACATCGACACTGCGCGAAATGATCTTGCCGCCCACACGAAACGACAGGTCGGTCTGCACCCGCGCCTGCACATCGCCAGTCAGGGTGACCCTGGCAGCGAAATCGGTGGGTGATACCTGTTGCACGCCTACGCGTGGCAGTGTTTCGGTGGTTTCTTCCTTACTACAGCCCGACAGCAGGGACACAAGCCCCAGGCAGACGACCAACAGCGGACGTATCAACGTCATGCAGGCTCCTTGCTTGCGCGCAAATGATTCGTGGGATGCGACTGTCAGCGTAGTTCAGGGTTCGATAAACGGCACTGACCGCGATCAAGCTGGCATTTTCGGCGCCTGCGCGGGCCTCTTCGCGGGTGAACCCGCTCCCACAGGTATTGCGCAAACCCTGAAGGCTGCACATGACCCTGTGGGAGCGGGTTTACCCGCGAAAGGGCCGGTACAGGTCAGAGCTGAACTGAAGCCTTGTTCAGTCCCAGTTCGATGTCATCGATCAGTGCTTTGGCAAAGCCACTGAGAATTCTCGCGGCACTACCGGAGAAGGCATGGTTGAAGGGGATATTGGCCTGGACGCGGAAAAGGTCCATGCAGGTTTCTTTACCGACGGTGCTGCTGTTTTTTGGGTGATTTGGAACGTGCGTTGTCATGGTCGGGATCCAATGTCGTTTATGGAACCGCCAGCTCATCTTTCTCACGGATAAGGGGTGGCAGCCGTACGCGGGGTGAGAAAACCGAGGACATTGAACCCGGCCAGGCCGAGGCCTGCCCACGCAAGGCCGCCATGACAGGAAGCCTGTTCAACATCGAGCGGGTTTCTCACACCCGGTCACCTTGATTGGCGACTCAACGACGTTATCCCTGGGGCATTTCCCCAGCAACAGAGCAGCTTCCACACGGCTCGTAGGATAATTCCCAAGCCGATTCAACTGAAGCCTTTGGTTTGAGTTGATGAAAAGTCGTACGCCTTGCGGGCCTCTTCGCGGGTGAACCCGCTCCCACAGGGTTATGTGCAGCCTTCAGGACCTGTGCAATACCTGTGGGAGCGGGTTTACCCGCGAATGGGCCGGTACTGCCATCCGCAAGTCTCTGCCATATCCAGAAACCATGATCTACACAGCACCTGCATCTCAGCCACTACCTTTGAAAAGTCACCTGCTTTTCAAGGAAGAAGCCAATGTCGCGAGCCCAGTCTCACCTGCTTCGCCGTGGTCGCTATTCAGAACTTGGCCGGCTCTATCTGCTGACCACCGTCACCCACCAGCGCAAGCCGCTGTTCCATGATTTCCACCATGCCCGGCTGGTCATTCACCAACTGCGACAATCAGACCAGGAACATGCCTGCCGATCATTGGCCTGGGTGCTGATGCCGGACCATCTGCATTGGCTGATCGAGTTGAAAGGTACGACGTTGGGCACCTTGATGCGCAGGTTCAAGTCCAGGTCCAGTCTGGTTTTGCATCAGGCGGGGGTTGAGCATGATCCGGTATGGCAGCCTGGGTATCAGGACCGGGCACTGCGGCGGGAGGAGAGCATGGTGCATGTTGCCAGATACATTGTCGCCGACCCCTTGCGGGCTGGCCTGGTCAGAAGTGTCAGGGACTATCCACATTGGGATGCAGTCTGGCTTTAAATTAGAGTTGAGGCATTCGCGGGTAAACCCGCTCCCACAGGGATTAACACAGGCCCGAGGCAGTGATATTCCTGTGGGAGCGGGTTCACCCGCGAAGAGGCCAGATCAGGCCGACGCCGCAACCTGCGCCGGGCGCTTCACCTGTGGCTGCGAAGCATTCGCTGCAGCGCCCTCTTCGATCGCCTGCTGTATCGCCTTGCGACGGCGCTCTTCGGCCTGGCGGCTGAAGTACCAGACGAAGAAGGTCACCAGCGACACCGACAGCAGGATCAGGCTTGCCACGGCGTTGATCTCCGGCTTCACGCCCAGGCGCACCGCCGAGAACACTTCCATCGGCAAGGTGGTCGAACCAGGGCCTGACACGAAGCTGGCCAGTACCAGATCATCCAGCGACAGGGCGAACGACATCATGCCGCCCGCCGCCAGCGACGGCGCGATCATCGGGATGGTGATCAGGAAGAACACCTTCCACGGCTTGGCACCCAGGTCCATCGCCGCTTCCTCGATCGAAAGGTCCAGCTCACGCAGGCGTGCCGACACCACCACCGCCACATACGCGGCACAGAACGTGGTATGGGCGATCCAGATGGTGACGATGCCGCGCTCCTGCGGCCAGCCAATCATCTGCGCCATGGCCACGAACAGCAGCAACAGCGACAGGCCGGTGATCACCTCGGGCATTACCAGCGGCGCGGTGACCAGGCCACCGAACAGCGTGCGGCCCTTGAAGCGGGTAACCCGGGTCAGCACGAACGCCGCCAAGGTACCCAGCGCCACGGCTGCCACCGCCGTGTAGCAGGCGATTTCCAGCGAACGCATCACCGAACCCATCAACTGGGTGTTGTCGAGCAGGCCGACGTACCACTTCACCGACCAGCCACCCCATACCGTCACCAGCTTGGAGGCGTTGAACGAGTAGATCACCAGGATCAACATCGGCAGGTAGATGAACAGCAAGCCGAGCACCAGCATCAGCTTGGAGAAACTGAAGCGCTTCATGCCCTGCCCTCCATTTCTTTGGCCTGGCTGCGGTTGAACAGCAGGATCGGCACGATCAGGATCGCCAGCATCACCACCGCCAGCGCAGAGGCCACCGGCCAGTCACGGTTGTTGAAGAACTCTTGCCACAGCACCTTGCCGATCATCAGGGTTTCCGGGCCGCCAAGCAGTTCAGGGATCACGAACTCGCCCACCACCGGGATGAACACCAGCATGCAGCCGGCGATGATGCCGTTCTTCGACAGTGGCACGGTGATCTTCCAGAAGCTGTTGAAGGTGCTCGAACCCAGGTCCGAAGCGGCCTCGAGCAGGCTCGGGTCGTGCTTCACCAGGTTGGCGAACAGCGGCAGGATCATGAACGGCAGGTACGAATAGACCACGCCGATGTACACCGCCAGGTTGGTGTTGAGGATCTGCAGCGGCTGGTCGATCAACCCGGTCCACAGCAGGAAGCCGTTGAGCAGGCCGTTGTTGCTGAGAATACCCATCCAGGCATAGACGCGGATCAGGATCGCGGTCCAGGTCGGCATCATGATCAGCAACAGCAGGACCGTCTGGGTTTCCTTCTTGGCGTTGGCAATGGCATAGGCCATCGGGTAGCCGATCAGCAGGCACAACAGGGTGCTGAAGAAGGCCATCTTCAGCGAGCCCAGGTAGGCCGAGATATACAGCTCATCCTCGGTCAACAGGCCATAGTTGGCCAGGTTGAGCACCAGCTGCAGCTTGTCTTCGACGTAGCTGTAGATCTCGGTATACGGCGGGATCGCCACGTCGGCTTCGGCGAAGCTGATCTTCAGCACGATGAAGAACGGCAGCATGAAGAACAGGAACAGCCAGATGAACGGCACGCCGATCACCAGGTGCCGCCCCTCCGGGGTAATACGCTGGAAGGCTCGCTTGAGCTTGCGCAGCTTCATGACCGCAGTACCACGCCGCTGTCGTCTTCCCACCACACGTACACTTCATCGCCCCAGGTCGGGCGGGTGCCCTGGCGCTCGGCGTTGGCGACGAACGACTGGACGACCTTGCCGCTCGGCAACTCGACGTAGAACACCGAATGGCCACCCAGGTAGGCAATGTCGTGAACCTTGCCGCGCGACCAGTTGTGCTCGCAGGTCGGTTGCTGGGTGGTGACCAGCATCTTTTCCGGGCGCAGGGCATAGGTGATGTGCTTGTCTTCCACCGACGTGGTGATGCCGTGGCCGACATAGATCTTGCGCTCCAGCTCCGGGCTGGCAATGATCGCGTGGCCTTCGGCGTCGTCGACCACTTCACCTTCGAACAGGTTGACGTTGCCGATGAACTCGCACACCAGGCGGCTGGTAGGCGTCTCGTAGATGTCCACCGGCGAACCGATCTGGGCGATCCAGCCCAGGTGCATGATGGCGATGCGCTGGGCCATGGTCATGGCCTCTTCCTGGTCGTGGGTCACCATCACGCAGGTCACGCCCACACGCTCGATGATCTCCACCAGTTCCAGCTGCATCTGCGAACGCAGTTTCTTGTCCAGTGCGCCCATCGGTTCGTCGAGCAGCAGCAGCTTGGGGCGCTTGGCCAGCGAGCGGGCCAGGGCCACGCGCTGGCGCTGGCCGCCGGACAGCTGGTGCGGCTTGCGCTTGGCGTACTGGGTCATGTGCACCAGCTTGAGCATCTCGGCCACGCGGGCGTCGATTTCGGCCTTGGGCATCTTGTCCTGCTGCAGGCCGAAGGCGATGTTCTGCGCCACGGTCATGTGCGGGAACAGCGCGTAGGACTGGAACATCATGTTGATCGGCCGCTCGTAGGGCGGCATGTCGGTGATGTCGACGCCATCGAGGAAGATCCGCCCTTCGGTCGGGCGTTCGAAGCCGGCCAGCATGCGCAGCAAGGTGGACTTGCCGGAACCGGAGCCACCCAGCAGGGCGAAGATCTCGCCCTTGCGGATTTCCAGGGACACATCGTCCACGGCTACCGTTTCGTCGAACTTTTTCGTGACCCGGTCGATCTTGACCAGCACCTGCTTGGGTTGCTGGCCACCCTCGAGGGCTTTTTTATAGGCACCGGAGGCAACTGCCATGAGTGAAACTCCCAACAAGATTTTTGTGCCCGCGAGCCCTGTTCTACAGGTGCCGCCACGGGCCTGGATTTTTACTTGCCCGACTTGACCTTGGTCCAGCTACGGGTCATCAGCCGTTGCACCTTGGGTGGCAACTCTGAGTTCACGAACATCTTGTCCAGCACTTCCTGCGGTGGGTAAACCGCGGCGTCAGTCCTCACGGCCTGGTCCATCAGGTCGCCAGCCTTGGGGTTCGGGTTGGCGTAACCGACGTAATCACTGACCTGGGCGATAACCTCAGGCTTCAGCAAATAGTTGATGAAGGCATGCGCCTCTTTGACGTTCTTGGCGTCCTTGGGGATCGCCAGCACGTCGAACCAGAGGTTGCCGCCTTCCTTGGGAATGGCGTAGGCCAGGTTCACGCCCTTCTTCGCTTCTTCGGCGCGGGCCTTGGCCTGGAACACATCACCCGAGAAACCTGCCGCGACGCAGATGTCGCCGTTGGCCAGGTCGGTGATGTACTTGGACGAGTGGAAGTAGGTCACGTACGGGCGTACCGCCAGCAGTTTCTTCTCGACGGCCTGGTAGTCCTTGGCATTGGTGCTGTTGGGGTCCAGCCCCATGTAGTTGAGCACCGCCGGCAGCATTTCGTCCGCCGAGTCGAGGAAGGCCACGCCGCACTTGGCGAGCTTCTTCATGTTCTCGGGCTCGAACAGCACCGCCCAGGAGTCGATGGTGTCCACGCCCAGCGCGGCCTTCACCTTGTCGACGTTGTAACCGATGCCGTTGGTGCCCCACAGGTAAGGCACGGCGTACTGGTTGCCCGGGTCGTTCTTTTCCAGGCGTTTCATCAACGCCGGGTCCAGGTTGGAATAATTGGGCAGCAGGTTCTTGTCGAGCTTCTGGAACGCGCCCGCCTTGATCTGCTTGCCGAGGAAATGGTTGGATGGCACTACCACGTCATAGCCGGTGTTGCCGGCCAGCAGCTTGCCTTCCAGGGTTTCGTTGGAGTCGAACACGTCTTGCACGGGCTTGATGCCCGTGGCTTTCTCGAAGTCCGCGAGTGTGGTCGGGCCGACGTAGTCGGACCAGTTGTAGAAGTGCACCGTAGGCGCCGCTTGGACGCTGCATGCCAGCGTCAGGCCCGCTCCAGCCATCAAGGCCTTGCGGAATACAGAAATGGACAAGTGGGTGGTCCTCACAATCAGTGCCTGGGTAGCGACAATGCTGCCGCACACGCAAAACCGGCGCGCAACTTACCTTCGCAGCTTCGATGCCGCAATCATCAATTGCCTTTCACTGGCTCTGGGCCGGGATTCCCCGGCCCAGAGGTACCGCATCGGGCTTATTTGCCCGACTTGATCTTGGTCCAGCTGCGGGTGATCACACGCTGGGCAGACGCTTCAGGCGCAGCGATCGCGTACAGCTGCTTCTTCACTTCAGCTGGCGGATAGATGCTCGGATCGCTGGTGATTTCCTTGTCCACGAACTGGGTGGCGGCAGCGTTGCCGTTCGGGAAGCGCACGGCGTTGGTGATCTCGGCCATGATTTCCGGCTGCATCAGGAAGTTCATGAACTGGTAGGCGGCGTCTTTATGCTCGGCATCCTTGGGGATGGCGACCATGTCGTAGAAGGTACCGGCACCTTCCTTCGGAATGACGTAGTCCACCTTGACCTTGTCGCCGGCTTCGTGGGCACGGGCCTTGGACTGCTCCAGGTCACCCGAATAACCGACGGCTACGCAGATGTTGCCGTTGGCCATGTCGCCGATGTACTTGGACGAGTGGAAGTAGGTGATCGAAGGACGGATCTTGAGGAACAGGTCCTCGGCGGCCTTCAGGTCTTCCTTCTTGGTGCTGTTGCTCGGCAGGCCCAGGTAGTGCAGCGCAGCCGGCAGCATTTCGGTCGGGGCATCCAAGAAGCTCACGCCGCAGCTCTTGAGCTTGGCGATGTTCTCAGGCTTGAACACCACGTCCCACGAGTCGATCTTGTCCACGCCCAGCGCGGCCTTGACCTTCTCCGGGTTGTAGCCGATGCCGATCGAGCCCCACATGTAAGGGAAGGCGTGCTTGTTGTCCTTGTCGCTGGCATCGCCAACGGCCTTGAGCAGGTCTGGGTCGAGGTTCTTCCAGTTCGGCAGCTTGGAGCGGTCCAGTTCCTCGTACACGCCAGCCTTGATCTGCTTGGCCAGGAAGTTGTTCGAAGGCACGACGATGTCATAGCCCGACTTGCCTGCCAGCAGCTTGGCTTCGAGGGTTTCGTTGCTGTCGAAGACGTCGTACTTGACCTTGATGCCCGACTGTTTCTCGAACTTGGCGATGGTGTCCGGAGCGATGTAGTCCGACCAGTTGTAGACGTTCAACACCTTGTCTTCAGCCTGAACAGCGGTAGCCATGGCACCCATCAGGGCGGCGGCCAGCAACGTCTTGCCCATTTTATTCATGCGTAATGCTCCAGAATTTTTTATTTAGCCATCTGTTCAGCAGCCAGGACCTACGGTGCAGAGCGCGCGGCGACTGAAACAGTCGCTAGTCTGGCAAGTTACAAGGCTCTGTATCAAGGAAAGCAGGGCCTTGTAACGACTTAATGTCACATCGCTAGCCTAGCAAACTGTCAGCGGATCGCTTCGAGCGTCAGATCAAGGCATTTACGTGCCTTTTCCACCAGTTCGTCGATCTCTGCATGGCTGATCACCAGCGGCGGCGCAATGATCATGGTGTCACCCACCGCGCGCATGATCAGGCCGTTTTCGAAGCAGAAGGTGCGGCAGATCATGCCCACGCCCTTGCCCTCGTAACGGCTGCGGGCGGCCTTGTCCTTGACCAGCTCGATCGCGCCGAGCAGGCCCAGGCCGCGTACCTCGCCCACCAGAGGGTGGTCCTGCAGTTCACGCAAACGCTTTTGCAAATACGGTGCCGCTTCGCTGCGCGCCTTCTCGACGATTTTCTCGTCACGCAGGATGCGCAGGTTTTCCAGGCCCACGGCGGCCGCTACCGGGTGGCCGGAGTAGGTGAAGCCGTGGTTGAAGTCGCCGCCTTCGCTGAGTACCTGGGCCACGGTGTCACGCACGATCACACCGCCCATGGGGATGTAACCGGAAGTCAGGCCCTTGGCGATGGTCATCAGGTCGGGCTTGAGGTCGTAGTAGTCGGAGCCGAACCACTCGCCGGTACGGCCGAAACCGCAGATCACTTCGTCGGCGACGAACAGGATGTCGTACTTGGCGAGGATCTCCTTCACCTTCGGCCAGTAGGTTTCCGGCGGGATGATCACGCCGCCGGCGCCCTGGATCGGCTCGGCGATGAAGGCGGCGACATTGTCTTCGCCGACTTCGAGGATTTTCTTCTCCAGCTGCTCGGCCGCCCACACCCCGAACTCATCCGGGGTCATGTCGCCGCCTTCGCCGAACCAGTAAGGCTGCGGGATATGCACGATGCCCGGGATCGGCAGGCCGCCCTGCTCGTGCATGCCGCTCATGCCGCCCAGGCTGGCACCAGCCACGGTGGAGCCGTGGTAGCCGTTGATGCGGCCGATGATGGTCTGCTTCTGTGGCTTGCCTTTCAGCGCCCAGTAATGGCGGACCATGCGCAGCACGGTGTCGTTGCCTTCAGAGCCGGAGCCGGTGAAGAACACATGGGTCATGCCTTGCGGCGCCACGTCGGAGATTGCCTTGGCCAGTTCCAGCGCAGGCGGGTGGGCAGTCTGGAAGAACAGGTTGTAGTACGGCAGCTCGCGCATCTGCTTTTCTGCCGCCTGCACCAGTTCTTCACGGCCATAACCCACTGCCACGCACCACAGGCCAGCCATGCCGTCGAGGATCTTGTGCCCCTCGCTATCCCACAAATGCACACCCTGGGCCTTGGTGATGATGCGCGGCCCCTTCTCCTTCAGCTGCTTGTAGTCGCTGAAGGGCGCGAGGTGATGCTCCCCGCTCAGGGTTTGCCATTCACGGGTTTGCGGGTTGTTGACGCTCATGTGCTTCTCCGTTGTTCGACAGCCGCGTCCTGCGGCACCAAGTTGATCAGACAGCAAACAGCAGGAACTCACGCTCCCAGGAACTGATGACTCGCTTGAAGTTCTCGTGCTCGGCGCGCTTGGTGGCGACGTAGCCGGTGATGAACTTCTTGCCCAGGTACTGCACCAGTGCACGGCTGTTTTCCATGCGCTCCAGGGCATCTTCGATGGTCAGTGGCAGGCGCAGGTTGCGGCGTTCGTAGCCACGGCCCTGCACCGGCGCGCTGGCGTCGATGCCTTCGACCATGCCGATGTAGCCACACAGCAGGCTGGCGGCGATGGCCAGGTAAGGGTTGGCGTCGGCGCCTGGCAGGCGGTTCTCGACCCGGCGGCTTTGTGGGCCGGCGTCCGGCACGCGCAGGCCGACGGTACGGTTTTCCTCGCCCCATTCCACGTTCACCGGCGCCGAGGTGTCGGGCAGGAAGCGGCGGAACGAGTTGACGTTGGGGGCAAACAGCGGCAATGCCTCGGGGATGAACTTCTGCAGGCCACCGATGTGGTGCAGGAACAGTTCGCTCATGCTGCCGTCGTCGTTGCTGAAGATGTTCTTGCCGGTAGCCACGTCGACCACGCTCTGGTGCAGGTGCATGGCACTGCCTGGCTCGCCGGTCATGGGCTTGGCCATGAAGGTGGCGGCCACATTGTGCTTGAGCGCGGCCTCGCGCATGGTGCGCTTGAACACCAGGATCTGGTCAGCCAGGTGCAGGGCGTTGCCATGACGGAAGTTGATCTCCATCTGCGCCGTGCCGTCTTCATGGATCAGCGTGTCGAGGTCCAGCTGCTGCAGTTCGCACCAGTCGTAGACGTCTTCGAACAGCGGGTCGAATTCGTTGGCGGCTTCGATCGAGAACGACTGGCGGCCGGTTTCCGGGCGGCCCGAACGGCCTACCGGGGGCTGCAGCGGGAAGTCCGGGTCTTCGCTGCGCTTGGTCAGGTAGAACTCCATCTCCGGCGCGACGATCGGCTGCCAGCCCTTGTCGGCATATAGCTTGAGGACTTTCTTCAGCACGTTGCGCGGCGACAGTTCGACCGGATTGCCCTTCTTGTCGTAGGTGTCGTGGATCACCTGGGCGGTCGGCTCGATGGCCCATGGCACCAGGAACACGGCGTTCTCGTCGGGGCGGCAGATCATGTCTATGTCCGCCGGGTCCAGCAGTTCGTAATAGATGTCGTCGTCGACGTAGTCGCCGGTCACGGTCTGTAGCAGCACGCTCTCGGGCAGGCGCATGCCTTTTTCGGCGATGAATTTGTTGGTAGGCGAAATCTTGCCGCGCGTGATGCCGGTCAGGTCACTGATCATGCATTCGACTTCGGTGATCTTGTGCTCTTTCAACCAATCGGTGAGCTGGTCGAGGTTGTTACTCATAAATACCTCAGGAGGTAAGGTGGTCCGCGCACTGATTCTGGATGGAGTACATTGCTAAAGCAAAAACCCCCGCGCAGAGCCACAGTGGATACACTGAAAACAGGTGCGTCCGTAATGAGTTCGAAGGGCAGGAAGACGAAACGAAAGGCGGCAAGCCGCTACGAGGGCAGGTCCGGGAGCGCCAAACGTCAATTATTGCGGCCAGGGCGGCCACGCCATTGACGAAGCTTGCAAAAATGACGGATGTACCCGATGGCACTGCGCAGGCAGTGCTTTCAGGTCTCGGCAAGCGGACCATGTGACCCTCGTATTATTGTGTTCTGGGTTGAGACCGAGCTTAGCCTTGTTCATTTTTTTACACAACACCTCCGTAAAAAATAAAACACGGTTGGTCGGAGATAGCCCTTTGCGCGGGAAATAGCGGATAATGGTTTGCCCCGAGATGCAGCAAATCTGCCGTCGATGTGCCATTTCAGGGCATCATGGGGTTGGCTTGACATCAGTTTGTCTTTTCGATTGACTGGTCTTGCAAGCCCCCCTTGATTGATATTTTTAACAACAAAGGTGTTGCATCATGTCGGTACCCCCGCGTGCCGTTCAGCTTAACGAAGCGAACGCGTTCCTTAAGGAACATCCTGAGGTTCTCTACGTTGACCTTCTGATTGCAGATATGAATGGTGTGGTGCGTGGCAAGCGCATAGAGCGCACCAGCCTCCACAAGGTTTACGAGAAAGGCATCAACCTGCCTGCCTCCCTCTTCGCCCTGGACATCAACGGCTCCACCGTTGAAAGCACCGGGCTGGGCCTGGACATCGGCGATGCTGACCGCAT
This sequence comes from Pseudomonas sp. B5(2017), assembly GCF_002112825.1. Lineage (NCBI taxonomy): Bacteria > Pseudomonadati > Pseudomonadota > Gammaproteobacteria > Pseudomonadales > Pseudomonadaceae > Pseudomonas > Pseudomonas sp. B5(2017). The sequence goes on along the minus strand of NZ_NEIR01000006.1, from coordinate 257,385 downwards.
CTGCTATCCAATCCCTGACACCCTCTGTAACGAGCCGTGGCAAAAGCGCCCTACCGCTCAGCTGCTGATGACCATGCACGAGCTCGAAGGCGAGCCGTTCTTCGCCGACCCGCGTGAAGTGCTGCGTCAGGTGGTGAGCAAGTTCGACGAACTGGGCCTGACCATCTGCGCCGCGTTCGAGCTGGAGTTCTACCTGATCGACCAGGAGAACGTGAACGGCCGCCCGCAGCCGCCGCGCTCGCCAATTTCGGGCAAGCGCCCGCAGTCGACCCAGGTGTACCTGATCGACGACCTCGACGAATATGCCGACTGCCTGCAGGACATCCTGGAAGGCGCGAAGGAGCAAGGCATCCCGGCCGACGCCATCGTCAAGGAAAGCGCCCCGGCGCAGTTCGAAGTCAACCTGCACCACGTGGCCGACCCGCTCAAGGCCTGCGACTACGCGGTACTGCTCAAGCGGTTGATCAAGAACATCGCCTACGACCATGAAATGGACACCACCTTCATGGCCAAGCCCTACCCGGGCCAGGCAGGCAACGGCCTGCATGTACACATTTCCGTGCTGGACAAAGATGGCAACAACATCTTCACCAGCGAGGATCCCGAGCAGAACGCCGCGCTACGTCACGCTGTCGGCGGTGTGCTCGAGACCCTGCCCGCGTCCATGGCGTTCCTTTGCCCGAACGTCAACTCGTACCGCCGCTTCGGCGCGCAGTTCTATGTGCCGAACGCGCCAAGCTGGGGCCTGGACAACCGCACCGTGGCCCTGCGCGTGCCGACCGGTTCGCCGGACGCCGTGCGGATCGAGCACCGCGTGGCCGGTGCCGACGCCAACCCGTACCTGATGATGGCCGCCGTACTGGCCGGCGTGCACCATGGCCTGACCAACAAGGTCGAGCCGGGTGAGCCGATCGAAGGCAACTCGTACGAGCAGCTGGAGCAGAGCCTGCCCAACAACCTGCGCGATGCCCTGCGCGAGCTGGACGACAGCGAGATCCTGAACAAGTACATCGATCCGAAGTACATCGACATCTTCGTCGCGTGCAAGGAGAGCGAGCTGGAGGAGTTCGAGCACTCGATCTCCGACCTCGAGTACAACTGGTACCTGCATACCGTGTAAACAAAAACGCCGCCCACAAGGGCGGCGTTTTTGTTCGAGATCGGTGTCGCCTGCTTCGCGGGTAAACCCGCTCCCACAGGGACCGCGCCGGCCTCAGGTCCGGTGAAAATCCTGTGGGAGCGGGTTCACCCGCGAAGAGGCCAGTACAGGTTTACAAGGGCTTCTCGAAGATTTTCGAATTGCGCTGGTAGTTGTACAGCGAAGCCCGCGCCGCTGGCAGGCGCTCGACCCCGCTCGGCGCAAACCCGCGTTCGCGGAACCAGTGCGCGGTACGCGTCGTCAGCACGAACAGGGTGTTCAGCCCCAACTGCCGCGCCCGGCTTTCGATGCGCTCCAGCAACTCGTCGCCACGCCCGCCATGGCGGTACTCCGGGTTCACCGCCAGGCACGCCAGTTCGCCGGCGTCGGAGTCGGCAATCGGGTACAACGCCGCACAGGCGATGATCATGCCCTCGCGCTCGACCACGCTGAACTGCTCGATCTCCCGCTCCAGCACCTCACGCGAACGGCGCACCAGGATGCCCTGCTCTTCCAGCGGGCTGATCAGTTCCAGCAAGCCGCCCACGTCCTCGATGGTCGCCTCTCGCACCACTTCGAACTGCTCCTGCGACACCAGCGTACCGCCACCGCCACGGGTGAACAGCTCGGTCAGCAAGGCACCGTCCTCGGCATAGCTGACGATATGGCTGCGCGCCACGCCGCCTTTGCAGGCTTCGGCCGCGGCATCCAGCAATTCGCCCTGGTAATCGCTGCCCAGGCGCTGCAGATGCGGGGCAACCTGCTGCGGGCGCAACTCACGCACCAGCTTGCCATCGGCATCCAGCAGGCCCGGCTCGGCACCGAACAGCAGCAGCTTGTCGGCACCCAGTTCGATGGCGGCGCGGGTGGCCACGTCTTCGCAGGCCAGGTTGAAGATTTCACCCGTGGGCGAGTAGCCCAGCGGCGACAACAGCACGATGGAGCGCTCGTCGAGCAGGCGGCTGATGCCCTTGCGGTCGACCCGGCGCACTTCGCCGGTGTGGTGGTAGTCCACGCCTTCGAGCACGCCGATCGGCCGCGCCGTGACCAGGTTGCCGGACGCCACGCGCAGGCGCGAGCCCTGCATCGGCGAAGCGGCGATGTCCATCGACAGGCGTGCCTCGATGGCCAGGCGCAAGGCGCCGACGGCATCGATCACGCAATCCAGGGTGGCGGCATCGGTGATGCGCAGGCCACGGTGGTAGTGCGGGGTCAGGCCGCGATCAGCCAGGCGGCTTTCGATCTGCGGGCGCGAGCCATGCACCAGCACCAGGCGCACGCCCAGGCTGTGCAGCAGCACCAGGTCGTGGACGATGTTGCCGAAATTAGGGTGTTCCACCCCATCACCAGGGAGCATGACCACGAAGGTGCAGTCGCGATGGGCATTGATATACGGGGAGGCATGACGCAGCCAGTTGACGTAGTCGGGCATGACAGGGCCTGTGGATAAGTGGACGGAGAACGGCGATACAGGGGGCGTTCAGGATCATCGTCGGAACAGGCTTGCGGTCACGCGCGGTCTCCTCTAGGCAGGAACGAAACAGTTCGGTTGACGTTTAGTCCAGGCAATAGTGCCGGATCAGGTCACGCAATAGACGCACGGTAGGCTCGATTCGTGACATTTCCAGGTATTCGCCGGGCTGGTGGGCACAGGCGATGTCGCCGGGGCCCAGCACGATGGTCTGGCAACCCAGTTGCTGAAGATAAGGCGCTTCCGTGCCGAACGCCACCGCTTCGGCGCGATGGCCGGTCAGGCGCTCCGCCACTTGCACCAGCTCGGCGTCGGCGGCCTGCTCGAATGGCGGCACCTCCGGGAACAGCGGCGCATAGTCGATGCGCACCTCAAAACGCTCTGCCACCGGTACCAGCTTGCCGCGGATGGCTGCGCGCAGTTGCTCCACGTCCATGCCTGGCAGCGGGCGCAGGTCGAATTCCAGGGCGCACTGGCCGCAGATACGGTTGGGGTTGTCACCGCCGTGGATGCAGCCGAAGTTCATGGTCGGGGTCGGTACGGTGAATTGCGGGTTGCGGTAGGTTTGCTGCCATTGCTGGCGCAGGCCCATCAGCTCGCCCATCACTGCGTGCATGGCCTCCATGGCGCTGCGGCCCAGGCTTGGGTCCGAGGAGTGGCCGCTGCGCCCGAGGATGTCGATGCGGTCCATGAGGATGCCCTTGTGCATGCGGATCGGCCGCAGCCCGGTGGGCTCGCCGATCACCGCCGCACGGCCGAGTGGCTGGCCGGCCTCGGCCAGGGCGCGGGCACCGGACATGGAGCTTTCTTCGTCACAGGTGGCGAGGATCAGCAGCGGCTGCTTGAAATCGTGCTCCAGCAGTGGGATGACCGCCTCGATGACCAGGGCGAAGAAGCCCTTCATGTCGCAGCTGCCCAAGCCGACCCAGCGGCCATCGGTTTCGGTCAGCTTCAGCGGGTCGCTGGCCCACAGCTGTTCGTCATAGGGTACGGTGTCGCTGTGCCCCGCCAGCACCAGGCCCCCCGGGCCGGTGCCACGGCTGGCCAGCAGGTTGAACTTGCCGGGGCTGACCTGTTGGATGTCGCACCTGAAACCCAGGTCGCCCAGCCAGCCGGCCAGCAGGTCGATGACCTGGCGGTTGGACTGGTCCAGCGCAGGCTGGGTGCAACTGACCGAGGGCGCGGCGATCAGGGCGGCGAACTGGTCTTTCAGCGTCGGCAACGGCATGCGCGTACTCCTCGGAAGCGTTGCCCATCATAGCAATGCCGTCCAACCGTGTGGGCTTCTTCGCGGGTAAACCCGCTCCCACAGGGAAAGCGCTACACCTGAGGGCTACACAGTACCTGTGGGAGCGGGTTCACCCGCGAAGAAGGCCACCACGATCCAACAGACGAGAGCCGACTCCTGTAGACTGCTGGGCAACCACGCCCCCTCCTTCGAGCCTGTGATGCACAAAGAAACCGAACTCAAGCTCCGCGCCAGCCGCGAGACCCTTGCCGCCCTGCGCGAGCACCCTCTGCTGAAGAAGCGCAACAAGTCCGGCTGGCAGACCCGCGAACTGCTCAACCAGTACTTCGACACCCCCGAGCGCGAGCTCTCCGCCGCCCGTGTCGCCCTGCGCCTGCGCCGCGATGGCGAGGCCATCATCCAGACCCTCAAGTGCCGCGGCACCAGCGTGGCCGGCCTGTCCGAGCGCAACGAGCACGAATGGCAGCTGGACAAGGTCAAGCTCGACCTGAAGAAGCTCGACGACAGCTGCTGGCCCGCGCAACTGGCCAACCTGGACAAAAAGACCATCAAGCCGCTGTTCACCACCGACTTCAGCCGTGAATACGCCGAAATCGCCTGGGGCCGTGGCAAGAGCAAGGTGGTGATCGAGGCCGCGCTGGACCAGGGTTTCGTGATCGCCGGCAAGCGCAAGGAAGAAATCTGCGAGCTGGAACTGGAACTGCGTGAAGGCGAGCCGCAGGCACTGCTGGAACTGGCCGCCGAGCTGGCCGCCAGCCTGCCGCTGATGCCATGCGACATCAGCAAGGCCGAGCGTGGCTACCGCCTGCTGGAGCCGGACAGCTACGAGCTGGGCCTGCCGCACACCGAGCTGGAAGCCGAAATGGCCGTGGACGACGCCTACGCCGCACTGGCCTGGCAACTGCTGGGCAGCAGCCAGCGCCTGGCCGAGCAATACCGCCACAACGGCCACTGGCGCCTGCTGCAAGACTGGGTCGAGTGCCTGAGCGAGCTGCGTGCCATTACCGCCAGCCTGGGCCAGGCCGCGCCGCGCGCCACCACCCGCGACCTGCGCAGCAGCCTTGACGCCCTGCTCGAAGACTGGCGCCCGCTGGTGCAGGCTGGCAACGAAGACGAAGATATCCGCCGCGCCGCCCCCGAGCAGTTCGCCGAAGAGCTGGAGGACGTGCGCTGGGGCCAGTTCTCGCTGGAAACCTCGCGCTGGCTGCTGGCCCGTGCCTGGACCGTGGAGCGCAAAGGCCGTGGCGAGCGCCAGGGCAAGGCGCAGCTGGCAAGCTGGCTGGCGCACCTGCTGGGCGAAGAAGGCCGAGCGTTGAAACTGCCGCTGTACACCCAGCGTCCGGAAGACCTGGCCGAGCAACTGCCGCGTATCGAGCAGCTGCTGGCCTGGCTGCACCATGCCCGTCAGGTGCTGGAAGCGCCGCAGATGGACCGCCTGTATGGCGACCTGAAGAAGCTGCATGAGCTGGCTGAACAGCCGATCAGCGATGAAGTGCTGGAAGCGCGTATCGAACAGGCTCGGGCGGTGGATCAGAGCCGCGGCTGGAAACACCTGCTCAAGGCGTGAGCCCTTCTGAAGGCTGACGCAGCCTTTGTAGGAGCGGCCTTGTGTCGCGAAAGGGCCGCACAGCGGCCCCGGCAATATCTGCTTGGTGCACAAAGCCTGGGGGCGCTTCGCGCCCCTTTCGCGACACAAGGCCGCTCCTACAGGGACCGCGTCGGCGGGTCTGAAACGGTCTTACCGCGAAAGTGGCAGGCTGGTGGTGGACTTGATCTCCGACAGCGCCACGATCGAGTTCACCTCCTGTATCCCCGGCACGTTCGACAGTTTTTCGAAGAAGAACCGTTCATAAGCCTCGATATCCGGGGTGACGATGCGCAACAGAAAGTCCACCGACCCCATCAGCACATAACACTCCAGCACCTCCGGAAACCCGCGGATTGCGTCGGTGAACTCGGTGAAGTTGGAGCGCCCGTGGGCGTTCAGTTTCACCTCGGCGAATATCTGCGTGTTCAGGCCGACCTTCTTGCGGTCCAGCAAGGTCACCTGCCCGCGAATCACCCCCTCCTCCTTCAACCGCTGGATACGCCGCCAGCACGGCGATTGCGACAGCCCCACGCGTTCTGCGATCTGCGCGCTGGACAGAGAAGCGTCCTCCTGCAGCAGTTCGAGGATACGGCGGTCGTAGGCGTCCAGCTCGCTGTGCATCAATAATTCTCCTGAACAGCACTTCATGAATAGAACAATTCGCCAATACAGCGAAATGATCAAATCATAGCGAAAAAATACCGCCGCCAACGTGCAAGAATTTCTCCCACATTTGCGGAGACCAGCATGAACGCACAGCCCCGTACCGACGCCTGGGCCGCCAGCAGCGCCCATAGCACCGTGCACTATCGCCTGCAGGCCGAGGCCGAGCCTGACAGCCTGTGCCGGGTGCTCAACCTGTTTGCCCTGCAGTTCCTGACCCCGCACAGCGTGCAGGTCAGCCAACAGGATGACTGGCTGGATATCGAGGTCGGCATCGGCGGCCTGAGCTGGCACCGGGCCGAGGTGATTGCGCAGAAACTGCGTAACCTGGTGTGTGTGGGTGAAGTGAGCCTGAGCAACCTGCAGCGGGTGGAGCTGGCGGTGGTCTGAGCCATGCTCGGTGCTTGTGCCGGCCTCTTCGCGGGTAAACCCGCGAAGAGGCCAGTACAGGCACTGCAAGATTCCGAAACCTTTCACCCTCGGTAACCCTCCCTCGCCCGGCTAGCCTTGATCAGCACTCCCCTATCAGGCACGGACGCCAACCATGCACACCCCCGACAACCCGGCACTCGACCTCAAGCTCCTGCTCCAGGCCTTGCTCGCCGACCAGCACCTGCACGCCAACGACACCCTCCCGGTACTCGAGCACGCCGCCAATCACCCCACCGCCCACCCGCTGGAACAGATCGCCGCCTGCGCCCTGGAAGACCGCCGACACCCTGGCCAGCCCCTGGACCTGGACCGCCTCTGCCAATGGCTGGCCAACAAGGTCGGCCAGCCCTACCTGCGCATCGACCCGCTGCAACTGGACCTGCCCCAGGTCACCGGCCTGATATCCCCGGCCTTCGCCCAGCGCCACGGCATTCTTATCGTCGCCGCCGATGCCTCCAGCGTCACCGTCGCCAGCGCCCAGCCCTACCAGGACGACTGGCTGGCCGACCTCACCCGCAGCCTGGGCCGGCCGATCCATCGCGTGCTGGCCAACCCGCAGCAGGTCCGCCAGGCAGGGCAGTCGTTCCACCGCCTGGCCCAATCGGTAAAGGGTGCGCAACACCAGCAGTCAGCCAGCCTGGGCGAACTCGAACAGCTGCTGGAGCTGGGCAAGCGCCAGGCCGAGGCCAGTGCGGACGACGCGCACATCGTGCATATCGTCGACTGGCTGCTGCAGTACGCCATCGAGCAACGCGCCAGCGATATCCACCTGGAACCACGCCGCGAGCAGGGCCAGCTGCGCTATCGCATCGACGGCCTGCTGCACAACGTCTATACCTTCCCCGCCGGGGTGACCCTGGCGCTGGTCAGCCGCCTGAAACACCTGGGGCGCATGGACGTCGCCGAAAAGCGCCGGCCGCAGGATGGCCGGCTGCAAAGCCGCCTGCCTGGCGGCGGCGAGGTGGAACTGCGGCTGTCGACCTTGCCGACCCCGTTCGGCGAAAAACTGGTGCTGCGCCTGTTCGACCCGCAACAGCTGCAAGAAGGCTTCGACCGGCTGGGCCTGGATGGGCCACAACTGGACCAGTGGCAAGGCCTGCTGCGCCAGCGCCAGGGCATCATCCTGGTCACCGGCCCCACCGGGTCCGGCAAGACCAGCACGCTGTACGCCAGCCTCAAGCTGCTGGCCACGCCGCAGGTCAACCTGTGCACCATCGAAGACCCGATCGAGCGCCTGGATCCCACCTTCAACCAGTTGCAGGTGCAGCCCGCCCTGGACCTGGGTTTCGCCAACGGTGTGCGGGCCATGCTGCGCCAGGACCCGGACATCATCATGATCGGCGAAATCCGTGACCGCGAGACCGCCCTGGTGGCGGTGCAGGCAGCCCTGACCGGGCACCTGGTGCTGTCGACCCTGCATACCAACGACGCCTGCGGCGCGATCACCCGCCTGCAGGAGCTGGGTGTGGCCGACTACCTGATCAAGGCAACGCTGGTTGGGGTAATGGCCCAGCGGTTGGTGCGCACACTGTGCGCGGATTGCCGGGGTTATACAGCGCTGCGCGAAGGGCAGCCATGCCGTACCTGTCGTGGCACGGGGTTCCATGGCCGCACAGGGTTGTTCGAGCTGCTGATACCCAGCGACAGCCTGCGCGCCCTGATAGGCCCGGGCAGCGATCTGGCCAGTTTGCGGCGCCAGGCCGTGGCCGATGGCTTGCTCGATCTGCGCCGCTGCGGCGAAGCCAAGGTAGCCTGCGGGCAGACCCGCCAAGAGGAAGTGCTACGGGCCTGTTCCTGAGCAAAAATCCTTTGTATTCAAGGAACTTGCACCCCTGTGGCAGGATCAAATCGCGCATCTTCAACCCTCACCCTTCGAGGTGTTTCAACATGCGTTTCAAAACCGCCATCGCTGCCGCTGCCTTGCTTTCGCTGCCTATCGGCTCGGCCATGGCCGATACCTTCTGGCGTAACGTGATGACTACCGGTGCTACCACGGCATCGAGCTACCTGACTTCCGGGGATCACAAGCTGGTGATGGCGGCGCAGGATGACGCCGGCAGCTTCGTGGCCAGCGAAGGCGCGATCCGCGGGCCGTTCCTTGAAGCGGCGATTCGCCAGGCCCGCGCGGAGAACCCGGGGATGCAGGCTTCTGACATGGAACTGGCCAATGCCATCCTGGCCAAGAATGCGGTAGCCGAGTAACCGCGTCGCCTGCTTCGCGGGTGAACCCGCTCCCACAGGTACTGCACAGTATTCAAAACTTGTACAAGCCCTGTGGGAGCGGGTTTACCCGCGAAGAGGCCGGCACAGGCAAACCACAATTAGCGGTAAGCCTCCACCGGCACACAAGCACAGAACAGATTCCTGTCCCCATACACGTTGTCGACCCGGTTCACCGCTGGCCAGTACTTGTGCTGGCGCACATGAGCACTGGGCGCCACCGCCTGTTCCAGGCTGTAGGGCCTGTCCCACACCGCCAGCACATCGGCCAGGGTATGCGGCGCATGCTTGAGCGGGTTGTTCTCCGCCGGCCAGTTGCCCTCCTGCACTTCGCCAATTTCCGCCCGAATCGCCAGCATCGCCTCGACGAAGCGGTCCAGTTCGGCCTTCGACTCACTCTCGGTCGGCTCGACCATCAGCGTGCCCGGCACCGGGAACGACATGGTCGGCGCGTGGAAGCCATAGTCCATCAGGCGCTTGGCCACGTCCTCTTCGCTGATGCCGGTCAGCGCCTTCAGCGGCCGCAGGTCGAGAATGCACTCATGCGCCACCCGCTGGTTGCGCCCGCGGTAGAGTACCGGGAAGGCCCCACCTAGCTGGCTGGCCAGGTAATTGGCCGAGAGGATCGCCACCTCGCTGGCATCGGCCAGCTGCGGGCCCATCATGGCTATGTACATCCAGCTGATCGGCAGGATGCTCGCACTGCCCCAGGGCGCCGCACTGACCGCGCTGTTGTTCGGGTCCAAGCCGGGTACCGGCACCACCGGGTGGCTGGCGACGAACGGCTTGAGGTGCGCGCGAATGCCGATCGGGCCCATGCCCGGCCCGCCACCACCGTGGGGGATGCAGAAGGTCTTGTGCAGGTTCATGTGTGAAACGTCGGCACCGATATCCGCCGGCCGCGCCAGGCCCACCTGGGCATTGAGGTTGGCGCCATCCATGTACACCTGGCCACCGTGCTGGTGGACCACTTCGCAGATTTCGCGAATCCCCTCTTCATACACGCCGTGGGTCGACGGGTAAGTGATCATCAGGCACGACAACCGATCCCCGGCCGAGTGGGCCTTGGCCTTGAGGTCGGCCAGGTCGACGTTGCCATCGTCGTCGCAATCGACGATCACCACCTCCATGCCGGCCATTTGCGCCGACGCCGGGTTGGTGCCGTGGGCCGACGACGGGATCAGGCACAGCGTGCGTTGCGGCTGGTGGCGGCTGCGGTGGTAGCGGGTAATGGCCATCAGGCCGGCGTACTCGCCCTGGGCACCGGAGTTGGGCTGCATGCAGATGGCATCGAAACCGGTAATGGCGCACAGCCAGCTTTCCAGTTCGTCGATCATCGCCTTGTAGCCGGTGGCCTGGGCTGCCGGGGCAAACGGGTGCAGCTGGGCAAAGCCAGGCAAGGTGATGGGGATCATCTCGCTGGTGGCATTGAGCTTCATGGTGCACGAACCCAGCGGGATCATCGACTGGTTCAGCGCCAGGTCCTTGTTCTCGAGCTGCTTGAGGTAGCGCAGCATCTCGGTTTCGCTGTGGTGCAGGTTGAACACCGGGTGGGCGAGGAACGGCGTGCGCCGCACCAGGCTGGCGGGGATGCCTTCGGGCAGGGCCAGCTGGTCGAGTGCGGCTATATCCAGGCCGTGGTCCACCCCCAGGAAGATGTCGAACAGGCGCAGCACCGTCTGCTCCGAGCAGGTCTCGTCCAGGCTCACGCCCAGATGCCCGCGGCCAAGGATGCGCAAGTTGATCTGCGCGGCTTCGGCGCTTTCGATGATGGCCACCTGGGCACCGCCGACGTCCAGGGTAAGGGTGTCGAAGAAGTGCTGGTTTAGGCGCTTGATGCCCTTGGCCTCGAGGCCGGCGGCCAGGATGAAGGTCAGCCGGTGCACGCGCTGGGCAATGCGCTGCAGGCCTTCCGGGCCGTGGTACACCGCGTAGAAGCCGGCAATGTTGGCCAGCAGCACCTGGGCCGTGCAGATGTTGGAGTTGGCCTTCTCGCGGCGGATATGCTGCTCGCGGGTCTGCAGGGCCATGCGCAACGCGGTGTTGCCACGGGCATCGCGCGATACGCCGATGATGCGCCCCGGCATGGCTCGCTTGTAGTCATCGCGGCAGGCGAAATAGGCCGCGTGGGGGCCGCCATAGCCCATCGGTACGCCAAAGCGCTGGGTCGAGCCCAGCACCACATCGGCACCCAGCTCCCCAGGCGGTGCCAGCACCACCAGGCTGAGCAGGTCGGCGGCTACGCAGGCCAGGGCATGCTGGCTGTGCAAATGGTCGATTTGCGGGCGTAGGTCGCGCACCTCGCCGTGGGTATCCGGGTACTGCAGCAAGGCCCCGAAAACCGCGTGTTTGCCAAGGTTATCCACAGAGTCGACGATCAGCTCGAAGCCGAAGCCCTCGGCACGGGTCTTGAGTACCGACAGGGTCTGCGGGTGACAGTGCTCGTCGGCGAAGAAGGCATTGCTCTTGTTGCGCGCCACCCGCTTGGCCAGGGCCATGGCCTCGGCGGCGGCGGTAGCTTCGTCGAGCAGCGAGGCATTGGCCAGGGCCAGCCCGGTGAGGTCGATGACCATCTGCTGGAAGTTCAGCAGCGCCTCCAGCCGGCCTTGGGCAATCTCGGGCTGATAAGGCGTGTAAGCGGTGTACCAGCCCGGGTTTTCCAGCACGTTGCGCAGGATGACCGTGGGGGTGATGGTGCCGTGGTAGCCCATGCCGATCAGGCTGGTCCAGACCTGGTTCTGCCCGGCGTAACCGGCGAGCTTGGCCAGGGCGGCCTGTTCGTCCAGTGCCGGCGGCAGGTCGAGGGGGCGATTGAGGCGGATGTCTGGCGGTACGGTCTGCTCGATCAGTTCACTGCGGCTGGCGACACCCAGCGCGTTGAGCATGGCCTGCTGCTCCGTGGCATCCGGGCCCAGGTGGCGACGCAGGAATGGGTTGAGCTCTTGCAGTTGATGCAGGGATGGCGACTGGGACATGACGACGCTCTCTTCCTGGAACAGCTCTCATGGAGACTTACAAGTCTAGGAAGGGATTGCCGATTCTGCGGGGAAACTTGTTTTGCAGTACCGCCCTCTTCGCGGCTAAAGCCGCTCCCACAGGGACCGCACAGGTATCAGACGCTGTGCAGTCCCTGTGGGAGCGGCTTTAGCCGCGAAGAAGGCAACGCGGTCTTACTCGCCGATGGCGGCCGCGTAACCAGCAGCATCCAGCAGCTTGTCCAGCTCGGCCGGGTTGCTTGGCTTCAGCTTGAAGATCCACGACTCGTAAGGTTCTTCGTTGAGCAGCTCAGGGCTGTCAGCCAGCTCTTCGTTGACCGCGATCACTTCGCCACCGACCGGGGCATAGATGTCCGAGGCGGCCTTGACCGACTCGACCACACCGGCAGCGTCGCCAGCGGCGAATACCTTGCCGACTTCGGCCAGCTCGACGAACACCACGTCACCCAGGGCTTCCTGGGCGTGGTCGCTGATACCCACGGTCACGGTGCCGTCGGCTTCCACGCGAGCCCACTCGTGGCTTTCGGCAAAACGCAGGTCGGCGGGGATATTGCTCATGTCTTGAATTCCTCGATTGGCTCAGCGGTACGCCCGCCGGTTAAAAATTGTTCAGATCAGGATCTTGCCGTGGCGCACGAAGGTCGGTTTGACCACCCGCACCGGGTACCACTTGCCGCGGATTTCCACCTCGGCCCGGTCGCCGGTGGCCATGGGCACGCGTGCAAGGGCAATGGACTTGCTCAGCGTAGGCGAGAAACTACCACTGGTGATCTCCCCTTCGCCAATCCCGGCTACACGCACCACCTGGTGGGCACGCAGCACGCCGCGCTCTTCCAGCACCAGGCCGACCAGTTTTTCCTGCACGCCGTGCTCGATTTCCGCCAGCAGCCCGGCGCGGCCGATGAAATCGCGCTCGGCCGGCTCCCAGGCGATGCTCCAGCCCAGGTTGGAGGTAAGCGGGGTGTGGGTTTCGTCGATGTCCTGGCCGTACAGGTTCATGCCGGCTTCCAGGCGCAGGGTATCGCGGGCACCAAGGCCGCTAGGGGCTATACCGGCACCGACCAGGTCGTTGAAGAAAGCCACGGCCTGCTCGCCCGGGAGGATGATCTCCAGGCCGTCTTCACCGGTATAACCGGTGCGGGCAATGAACCAGTCGCCTTCGGCAACGCCTTCGAACGGGCGCAACTCGCGGATCAGCGCGGCACGCGCGGAGCTGAGCAGGGCCGCAACCTTATCTCGGGCATGCGGGCCCTGGATGGCAAGGATGGCAAGGTCTGGGCGGACCTTGAAGTCCACGGCAAAACCGTCACGCTGCAGCTGCAGCCAGTCGAGCACCTTGGCGCGAGTGGCGGCGTTGGTGACCAGACGATAGCCATCTTCCGTGCGGTAGACGATCAGGTCATCGATCACCCCGCCCTGCGCCTGCAGCAGCGGGCTGTAAAGCGCCTTGCCGGTGTCGTCGAGGCGGGCCACGTCGTTGGCCAGCAGACGCTGCAACCAGGCAGTGGCGTCGCTACCATCGACATCGATCACGGTCATGTGAGAAACATCGAACACCCCGCAATCGCTGCGCACCTGATGGTGCTCCTCGACCTGCGAGCCATAGTGCAGGGGCATGTCCCAGCCACCGAAATCGACCGTCTTGGCGCCAAGCGCCAGGTGCAGGTCATACAAAAGCGTGCGCTGTCCCATGGGTTTCTCCTTCCGGGCGTGGCGAAGCGGCGGCGGTCGATGACGTCGGGTCGTCAGCTCTTCTTGTGTAGGACCCGCCGCGCGAATGCCGCGCATTGTAGCCGCAAGGGCGCGGGCTGGCACCCTCAGTGACTGTGACCGGGTCGACGTGCCGAACGGCGGATCAGGCCGATGACCGGCAGCAGGCCCACCAGCACCAGCGTCAGTGCCGGCAAAGATGCACGCGCCCACTCACCCTCGCTGGTCATCTCGAACACCCTTACCGCCAAGGTGTCCCAGCCGAACGGGCGCATCAGCAAGGTGGCCGGCATTTCCTTGAGCACGTCGACGAACACCAGCAGGGCGGCGCTGAGCGCGCCAGGCACCAGCAGCGGCAGATACACCTTGAAAAACAATCCCACGCCACCGACGCCCAGGCTGCGGGATGCCTCGGGCAGTGACGGGCGGATCCGCTCCAGGCTGCTCTCCAGCGGCCCGTAGGCCACCGCGATGAAGCGCACCAGGTAGGCCAGCAGCAATGCGGCCAGGCTGCCCAGCAGCAGCGGCTTGCCGGCACCGCCCAGCCAGCTGGACAGCGGGATGACCAGGTGGTTGTCGAGGTAACTGAAGGCCAGCATGATCGACACCGCCAGCACCGAGCCGGGCAAGGCATAGCCCAGGTTGGCCAGGCCTACCCCGGCGCGGATACCGCCCGTCGGCGCCTGGCGCCGGGCAAAGGCCAGCAGCAACGCCACGCACACCGTGACCAGCGCCGCCATGCCGCCCAGGTACAGGGTGTGCAGCACCAGGCCGACATAGCGCTCGTCCAGGTCATGCCGCCCGCGCTGCCAGAACCACGCCAGCAGTTGCAGCAGCGGGATGACGAATGCGCAGGCGAACACCAGCAGGCACCAGCCACTGGCCAGCAATGCCTTGAACCCGCGCAGGTGATACAGCGCCTGCCCGCGCGGCCGCTCGTTGCCGCTGCGGCTGGCCCCCCTGGCACGGCGCTCGCCATACAGCACCAGCATCACCGCCAGCAGCAACAGGCTGGCCAGCTGGGCCGCGCTGGACAGGCTGAAGAAGCCGTACCAGGTCTTGTAGATGGCCGTGGTGAAGGTGTCGAAGTTGAACACCGCCACCGCGCCGAAGTCGGCCAGGGTTTCCATCAGGGCCAGGGCAATACCGGCGCCGATCGCGGGCCGTGCCATAGGCAGGGCCACACGCCAGAACGCTTGCAGCGGGGACAACCCCAGCACCCGCGCCGCTTCCATCAGGCCCTTGCCCTGGGCCAGGAATGCGCTGCGCGCCAGCAGGTAGACATAGGGGTAGAACACCAGCACCAGGACGACGATCACCCCGCCGGTAGAGCGTACCCGCGGCAGGCGCATCGGCCCGAACACCTCGCGCAGGGCGCTCTGCACCGGGCCGGCGAAGTCCAGCAGGCCGACGAAGACGAACGCCAGCACATAGGCCGGGATGGCGAACGGTAGCATCAGCGCCCAGTCCAGCCAGCGCCGGCCAGGGAACTCGCAGAGGCTGGTCAGCCAGGCCAGGCTGACGCCCAGCACGGTGACGCCGATGCCCACACCCACCACCAGCGTCAGAGTATTGCCCAGCAGGCGAGTCATCTGGGTGTCGAGCAGGTGCGACCAGATCTGCAGGTCGATCGACTGCCAGGACAACAGCAGGACGCTCAGGGGCAGGAGCACCAGGGCGGCGACCAGGGTGACCGGGAGGTACCAGCGGCGTTGGGGGGTGTGGGGCAAGTTGAATGTCTCTGTGGCTGATTTGCGACCGCTATGCGGTCGTTCGCGGGCACGCCCGCTCCCACAGGGATCGAGTAATCCTGTGGGAGCGGGCATGCCCGCGAAGAGGCCCTGAAAGGCCCCGGAAGGATAAAGCCTGGCGCTTAGTTCCAGCCAGCCCGATCCATCAAGCGAATCGCTTCAGCCTGGCGCTTGCCGGCGATTTCCACCGGAATGCTGTCAGCCTTGAAGCTGCCCCACGCTGCCACTTCTTCCGATGGTTTGACCTTCGGGTTGGCCGGGAACTCCTGGTTGATGTCGGCGAACAGCTTCTGCGCCTCTTCACCGGTCATCCATTCCACCAGCTTCTTCGCCGCCTCCGGGTGTGGCGCATGCTTGGTCAGGCCGATGCCCGACAGGTTCACGTGCACGCCACGGTCACCCTGGTTGGGCCAGAAGATCTTCACCGGCAGTTTCGGGTTCTGATTGTGCAGGCGGCCGTAGTAGTAGGTGTTGACCACGCCCACGTCGCACTGGCCGGCCTCGATGGCCTGGATCACTGCGTTGTCGTCGGAGAACACGTCGGTGGACAGGTTGTTGACCCAGCCTTTGACGATCTGCTCGGTCTTCGCCTCGCCGTGGGTTTCGATCAGGGTGGCGGTCAGCGACTGGTTGTACACCTTCTTCGCCGTGCGCAGGCACAGGCGGCCTTCCCACTGCTTGTCGGCCAGGGCTTCGTAGGTGCTCAGCTCCTGCGGCTTGACCCGCTCGGTGGAGTAGATGATGGTGCGGGCGCGCAGGCTCAGGCCGGTCCAGTCGTGGGACGAGGCGCGGTACTGCGACGGGATGTTCTGGTCGATGATGTCGGACTTGATCGGCTGCAGGATGCCCATCTGCTCAGCCTGCCACAGGTTGCCGGCATCGACGGTCAGCAGCAGGTCGGCCACGCCGTTTTCGCCCTCGGCCTTGATGCGCTGCATCAGCGGGGCTTCCTTGTCGGTGATGAACTTGATCTTGACCCCGGTCTTGGCGGTATAGGCATCGAACACCGGCTTGATCAGCTCGTCGATGCGCGAGGAGTACACCACCACTTCGTCCGCTGCGTGGGCGGTGCCGCCAAACAGGGTCAGGGCCAGGGCGGCCAGTAGGGGCTTGCGTGGCAACATGGAAAGCACTCCTCGGATCGTATGAGAGGCGCAAATGGTAGTGAATCCCATTTTCCGACTCATCTACATAGGCGTTACCGGATGTTGCAGAGGGGGCTGCTGTGCAGCCCATCGCGACACAAGGCCGCTCCTACAAGAGATTGCGTCCCCCTGTAGGAGCGGCCTTGTGTCGCGAAAGGGCCGCAAAGCGGCCACGACAATCTCAAGCCTTGGCCAGATCCGGCAGATCACCGCTCAAACCCAGCGCCTGCCGCACGAATAGCGCCTTGGCCTCCGGCATCTGCTCCACCAGCTTCAACCCGCTGTTACGCAACCAGCGCAACGGCAACGGGTTGGCCTGGAACAACCGCTCGAACCCTTCCATCGCCGCCATCAGCGCCAGGTTGTGCGGCATGCGCCGTCGCTCGTAACGGCTCAGTACCTTCACATCCGCCAGCCGCTCGCCACGCTCGCAGGCGTTGACCAGCACCTCGGCCAGCACCGCAGCATCGAGGAAGCCTAGGTTCACGCCCTGCCCGGCCAGCGGGTGAATGGTGTGCGCGGCATCGCCGATCAATGCCAGGCCTTCATCCACATAGCGCTTGGCGTGGCGCTGGCGCAGCGGCACGCACAGCCGCGGGTCGGCCTGCAGCACATCACCCAGGCGCCCCTCGAAAGCCCGCTCCAGGGCTTTCAGGAAGGCCGCTTCATCCAGCGCCATCAACTGCTCGGCATGCTCGGGGGTGGTCGACCACACGATCGAGCACCAGTCCTGCTGGCCATCGCGGGTCAGCGGCAGGAACGCCAGTGGCCCTTCATCGGTGAAGCGCTGCCAGGCCGTGGCTTGGTGCCCGGCGCTGCAACGCACGCTGGTGACGATGGCATGGTGCAGGTAATCCCACTCGCGGGTTTCGCAGCCGGCCAGGCGCCGCACTGCAGAGTTGGCACCGTCGGCCGCAATCACCAGCGGCGCACGCAGCTGGCGGCCATCGGCGAGGGTCAGCAGCCACTCGTCGCCGGAGCGGCGCAGCTGTTCGAGCCGCGCGTTGGGCAGCAGGCCGATGTCGCTGTCATGCAGGCGCTCCAGCAGGCCATCCTGCACCACCCGGTTCTCGACGATGTGGCCGAGCACCTGGGCATGCACGCTGGCAGCCGAGAAGTGAATCTGCCCGGTGCCGCTGCCATCCCACACATGCATGTCCGAGTATGGAGTGGCACGCCGCTGGGCAATGCCATCCCAGGCGCCAAGGCGCTCGAGGATGCGCTGGCTGGCTGCCGACAGCGCGCTGACACGCGGCTCGAACGGGGCCTGGGCATCGAACGGCTTGACCGTCAGCGGGCCGCCGTCGAGCAAGAGGATTTGCAAGCCACTGTGGCGCAACGCCAGGGCCAGGGCGCTGCCGACCATACCGGCACCGACAATCAACAGATCTGCGCGCATTTCCATGCCTTACGCCAGCCTCGCTTGCGGCTTGAGCCGCACATATAGGGTTTTATCGACCCGCGCCACCAGCTCGCCGGCGCCGTCGCGGATATCGACCTGCAAACGCGGCAGGCACTTCTTGCCGGTGGCGGTCTGCTGGCGGATTTCGTCCAGCAGCGCGTCATCGACGTGGAGTTCGGCATACACCGGGCCTTTGCCCGGCGAAATGAAATCGATGCTGGCAGCCTTGTCCCAGACGATGTAGTCACGCCCCAGCTGCTCGATCAACAGCAGCATGTAGAACGGGTCGACCATGCCGTACAGGCTGCCGCCGCACTGGGTGCCGACGTAGTTGCGGTTCCAGCGGGTCAGCTTCATCGCCACCTTGACGCTGCGCAGGTCCGGGCTGATGTGCTGCACGCGGATACCAGCACCGAGGTGCGGCGGGAACAGGTTCAGCCGCCAGCGCAACAGGCACGCCCGGCGCGCCAGCCTGCGCGCGTCGTCACTCATGCCTGACCTCGCGGATCGGGGCGGGTGCCCAGGCCCATGGCCTGGCGGGCGAACCAGCTTTTGGCCGGTGGCAGCAGGTCGAGCCCGAGCAGGCCAAGGTTGCGCCCGGCAGCCAGCAATGGCTGGCTGCTGCCGAACAGGCGGGTGACCTGGTCGGAAAAACCGATGGTCATGGCCTGGTCCAGGCGCTGGCGCTGGTGGTAGGCCTGCAACGTGGTCAGATCGCCAGGCTGCTGCGGCCCGGCCAGCAGCGCCTCGGCCAGCGCCTGCACGTCACGCAGCGACAGGTTGAAGCCCTGGCCGGCAATGGGGTGCAGGCTGTGCGCGGCGTTGCCCAGCACCACCAGATGCGGCCGCACCTGCTCCTGGGCCTCGATCAGCGACAGTGGGTAGAGGTGCCGCGCGCCGACCTGGCGCAAGGCGCCCAGGCGATAGCCGAACACGCCCTGCAGCTCGCGCAGGAAACTGCGCTCGTCGATGTCGGCCAGGCGTCGCGCGTCCATGCCCTGGCGGGTCCAGACCAGCGCGCAGCGGTTATCCGGCAGCGGTAGCAGGGCCATGGGGCCTTCTTCGGTGAAGCGCTCGAAGGCCTGGCCGCCGTGGGCCTCGCCCGGGGTGATATTGGCGATCAACGCGCTCTGTTGGTAGGGCGTGTGGCGCACATGGATGCCCAGCTGTTCGCGCAGGCCGGAGCGGCCACCGTCGGCCAGTACCGCCAGGTCGCACTCCAGCTGGGTGTCGTCGTTCAACAGCAGGCGGTAGCCACCGTCGATGGCCTGCATCGCGGTCACCTCCGCCGGGCAGCGCCAGCTCACCACCTCGCTGTCCAGCCCTTGCCACAGGCACTGGCCCAGCCAGGCGTTTTCCACCACGTAGCCAAGCGCCGGCACGCCCTCTTCCAGGGCATCCAGGCGGGTGGCGCCGAAGCGGCCGCGGTCGGATACGTGAATCTGCCGGATCGGCTCGGCGCGATGGCCGATGGCCTGCCACAGGCCCAGCTGCTGGTAGATCTGCTGGGTACCGAACGACAGTGCCGACGAACGCGCGTCGTAGCTGGGCTGGAAGCTGTCACCGGGGGCGAACGGCTCGATCAGCAGGATCTTCCAGCCTCGCGCCTTGGCCCCCGCCTGCAGGGCCAGGGCCAGGCTCGCGCCCACCAGGCCGCCACCGATGATCGCCAGGTTTACCCGATTCATGCCGCGTCCTTGCGGGCGGCCTGCATCAGCGCCTCGATCTCGGCGACCGTGCGCGGCACGCCCGAAGTCAGGATTTCACAACCTTGCCTGGTCACTACCACGTCGTCCTCGATCCTTACACCAATGCCGCGCCATTTCTTGGCCACGGCCTGATTGTCGGCGCCTATGTAGATGCCCGGCTCGACGGTCAGCGCCATGCCGGGTTCTAGCACCCGCCACTCACCGCCCACCTTGTACTCGCCCACATCGTGCACATCCATGCCCAGCCAGTGCCCGGCGCGGTGCATGTAGAAGGCACGATAGGCCTCGCTGTCGATCAGCGCCTGCACCTCGCCCGTCAGCAGGCCCAGTTCCACCAGGCCCTCGGTGATGACCCGCACGGTCGCCTCATGGGCGTGGTTCCAGTGCTTGCCGGGGGCGATCTCGGCAAACGCCGCTGCCTGGGCCTTGAGCACCAGCTCGTAGATGGCCTTCTGCTCCGGCGAAAAGCGCCCGCTGACCGGGAAGGTACGGGTGATGTCGCTGGCGTAGCAGTCGATCTCGCAGCCGGCGTCGATCAGCACCAGGTCGCCATCTTTGAGCGGGGCGTCGTTCTGCTGATAGTGCAGGATGCAGCCATTGCGCCCGGCCGCAACGATAGAGCCGTAGGCCGGCATCTTCGCCCCGCCCTTGCGGAACTCGTAGTCCAGCTCGGCTTCCAGGCTGTATTCGTGCA
Organism: Pseudomonas sp. B5(2017); assembly: GCF_002112825.1. Lineage (NCBI taxonomy): Bacteria > Pseudomonadati > Pseudomonadota > Gammaproteobacteria > Pseudomonadales > Pseudomonadaceae > Pseudomonas > Pseudomonas sp. B5(2017). Next base: position 237,217 of record NZ_NEIR01000006.1, on the reverse strand, counting down.
ACCCGGCCCGGCAGGCCTGCATGGCCCGCACGTGGGCCCGCGCCGAGATGTCTGCGGCAGCGCGCATCACCTTCACTTCCGCTGCCGATTTATACAGGCGCATGTCGTGCAGCAGATGATCCAGCGCAACGAACTCGTTCGGCGGCTGGGCGCCCAAGCGCGCCTTGGAGCGGATCACGTTGATCCAGTCCATCAGCCGGCGGTCGAACTCGGGGTTGCTGCCCATGGCGCTGTACACCCGCTCACGGCCTTCGATCAGGCCCGGCAGGATCTCGTCGATGTCGGTGATGGGGAAGGCATCGTCTGCGCCAAAATCGCGCACCGCACCTTCCTGGCCGGCCCGCAGACCATCCCACAGCTCGCGCTCGGGGTTACGTTCACGACAGAACAGCACGTATTCGCCATGCTCGCGCCCCGGGATCAGCGCAATCACCGCTTCCGGCTCGGGGAAACCGCTGAGGTACTGGAAGTCGCTGTCCTGGCGGTAAACGTGCTCGACGTCGCGGTTGCGGATGGCAACCGCGGCGGCGGGCAGGATGGCGATGCTGTTGGGGACCATCTGCGCCATCAGCGCCTTGCGCCGACGGGCATACTCGGCCTTGGGAATGTGGCTCATGGGCAGACTACCCCCGGTTGATCAGTGCAGCGATGGCTTGGGTGCAGGGGCGGCCGGCTTGGCCAGCTCGGAGAACAGCAGCAGTGGCGCCACGCGCAGGTATTCCATGACTTCCATGTAATCGCTCTCGCCGTCCTCGGACTCCTCGAGGGCTTCCTGGACCTGGGAAATGGCCACCAGGTCCTGCAGCACTTCCTTGGCCTCGTCGGACAGGTCCTTGCCACCGGCATTCAGGCCGAAACCGGTAATGAAGCCTTGGCACCACTGGCCCAGCGCGGTGGCGCGGTCGCTCAGGGCGGCGTCGTCGGAAGGTAGCAGCAGGACGATGGCCATGTCGTCGCTGGTCAGCTCGCCCTTGACCATTTCCTGCAGGCCGACCAGGGCGTTGCGCACGGTGTCACCGGGCTCGGTTTCCAGCAGCTGGGCGGCATCGGCCAGCCAGCCGTCGGCGTCGAAGCCGGCACCGGCGCAGCTGCGGCCGATCAGCAGGCCGTGCAGTTCGGCCGGGGTGACAGGATGACCATTGCTGGACAGCAGCATGGCGAAGGCGATGTAGGGCGATTGGGTATTGGGCATGGGCAGCTAGGCGCCAGACGGCGCAATGACTAGAATGGAGACCTTGTATCCTAGCACCGGCAGGCGCGCCAAGACCATCGGCACTGGCCGTCGCCGCTCAGGGAGAGGCATCATCGCCAGGTGACTCAACGACGGAGCGAATCGAGTGCAACCCACGCAAGAGAACGACCTGCAGGCACTGATGAGCCGATTCGAGTTGCTGATCGAACGTGTCGAGCAACTAAAACGGCAAAATGCACTCCTAGTAGCTCAGGAAAAATCCTGGCGCGAAGAGCGCGCCCACCTCATCGAAAAGAACGAGATCGCCAAGCGCAAGGTCGAGTCGATGATTTTACGCCTCAAGGCTCTGGAGCAAGACTCATGAGTTCAAGCAATAGCGTCACCGTGCAGATCCTCGACAAGGAATATTCGATCATCTGCCCGCCGGAAGAGCGCAACAACCTGGTCAGCGCCGCGCGCTACCTGGACGGCAAGATGCGCGAGATCCGCAGCAGCGGCAAGGTGATCGGCGCCGACCGCATCGCGGTCATGGCAGCGTTGAACATCACCCACGAAATGCTGCACCGCCAGGAAGACCGCAACGATGCCCCGGCAGGCGGCACCACCCGCGAACAGGTGCGCGACCTGCTGGAACGGGTCGACCAGGCACTGTCCGACGACGCGGATACCAAAATCGGCTGAGATTGGTATACTGGCGCCACTCCCTGGGGGATGCGCCAGTCGGTTATGTCCCTGAGCCGATACGCACAACCACGGGGGTTGCACGCTGGGGCCGGTGTGCATGTCCGCCCGACGGAAAGCCTTAACGCCCCCTGCAATCTCCACCTTGAACTTTCGGGTTCAAGGGCTACACCGATAGCGGTCTTATCGGGGAGCCTGAATTCTCTTGCCCGCCCCTTCCGGCGGGCAATTCGTTTTGGCCGACCACGTCGGCCAGCACCTGGGATCGCCCGTGCCATGACCGACACCGCGCAGCTCACCCGCCCCCAGCTCCGTCGCCTGCTCCGCAATGCCCGCCGCGCCCTTACCCCTGCCCAGCAACGCCAGGCCGCCCTTGGCCTGTACCGCCAGCTGGCGCAGCACCCGCTGTTCCGCCGCGCCCGGCACATTGCCCTGTACCTGCCCAACGACGGCGAAATCGACCCTTACCTGCTGCTGCGCGAAGCCCAGCGCCGCGGCAAGCGCACCTACCTGCCGGTGCTGCACGCCTGGCCGCGCACGCGCATGGTGTTCCAGCGCTTCGAGCAGGGCGAGAAGCTCAAGCCCAACCGCTTTCGCATTCCCGAGCCGGTCACCGAGCGCAAGCGCCAGCGCCCGATCTGGTCGCTGGACCTGATCCTGCTACCGTTGGTCGGTTTCGACGAAGTGGGCGGTCGCCTGGGAATGGGCGGTGGCTTCTATGATCGCAGCCTGGCCTACCAGGCACGTCGCCAGACCTGGAAAAAGCCTTTGCTGTTGGGGCTGGCACATGAATGCCAGAAGGTCGAGCGGCTGGCTCAGGCCAGTTGGGATGTACCGCTGCAGGGGACGGTCTCGGACCGTGGCTGGTACCTGGCGCCGCGTTGAGCGGCGCCGGCGGGGGCATCAACGTTGCGGCTGGCTGGCGTCGACCGGCATCTGATAGGCGTTGTCCAGCTTGCGCTCCCAGATCCCTTGCGCATAACCGGTCGTGACCACACCCAGGCCGAAAATGAACACCAGAATCCACAGCAGATCCGGCTTGTTACGTTGATTCATCGAAGATTGCCCCCCAGGCAAACTGTTCAGGCTCGGCAATTTTCTGGGTATCGCCGGAGCATCGCGCTTTAAACGGGGCGCATTTTCCGACAACCTGCGTCTGCACGCAAACCTTGACGCCAACCGACTGTCGGTTTCATGCAACAGGTTATTTCAAACCTTTTCAGGAGCAGCACCCATGGCCTACTGGCTGATGAAATCCGAGCCCGACGAGCTCTCCATCGAAGCCCTCGGCCGCCTCGGCGAAGCGCGCTGGGACGGCGTGCGCAACTACCAGGCGCGCAATTTCCTGCGGGCCATGAGCGTTGGCGACGAGTTCTTCTTCTACCACTCCAGCTGCCCGCAGCCGGGCATCGCCGGCATTGCCAGGATCACCCGCGCTGCCTACCCCGACCCGACCGCGCTGGACCCGCAAAGCCACTACTACGATGCCAAGGCCACGGCCGACAAAAACCCGTGGAGCGCGGTGGATGTGGCCCATGTGCAAACCCTGCCACGGGTGCTGGAGCTGGGCTGGCTGAAACAGCAGGCAGGCCTGGCCGAACTGCCGCTGGTGCAGAAGGGCAGCCGCCTGTCGGTGATGCCGGTGACGCCAGAGCAATGGGCGGTGATTGTCGCTTTGCGTTGAAACTGCGGCTAAGGTCATAAACCAAAGGGGCCGCCCTGCGGCCCATCGCCGGCAAGCCAGCTCCCACCCCGACTGCATTGACCTCAAGCCATGCGCTGCCCCTGTGGGAGCTGGCTTGCCGGCGATGGGCTGCGAAGCAGCCCCTGTCATGGGCTTGACCGATATCAACACGCTACGCATGGCCGCAGGCCATGATGCAGTGTGCATGACCGCAAGGATGCAGACCGATGAACCGATACGCCCCCAGGATCTTCGCCACCGCACTGATCACCCTACTCGCAGCCGCCGGTGGGCTGGGGTACTGGAAGTCGCTCCACGACCAGCTGCCCGAAGGCCTGAGCATGGGCAACGGCCGCCTGGAAGCCACCGAAGTGCAGATCGCCAGCAAAATCCCCGGCCGCCTGGCCGAAGTGCTGGTCGACGAAGGTGACAAGGTAACTCGCGGCCAGCTGCTGGCGCGCATCGACACCCGTACCATGGAAGCCCAGCGCAGCCAGGCCGAAGCCGAAGTGCTGCGCGCTCGGGAAAACTACGCCGCCGCCCAGGCCAGCGTGCAGCTGCGCCAAAGCGAACTGCTACTGGCCAGCCAGGAGCTCAAGCGCGTGCGCGAGATCTTCCAGCGCAAATACGCCAGCCAGCAGTTGCTCGACCAACAGCAGGCGCGCTTCGACACGGCCAACGCCGCCGTGGTCGCCGCCCGCGCCCAACTGGCGGCGATCAAGGCCGCCATCGGCGCCGCCGAGGCCCAGGTGGCGCAGCTCACCAGCGAGATCGACGACAGCAGCCTGCGCGCACCGATCGACGGCATCATCCAGCTGCGCCTGGCCGAGCCCGGTGAAGTGTTGGGTGCCGGCGGCCGCGTACTGATGCTGATCGACCCCAGCGACCAGTACATGAACCTCTACCTGCCCGCCTCCACCAGCGGCCGGCTGACCGTCGGCGACCAGGCGCGGATCGTGCTCGACGCCCTGCCCGAGCGGGCGCTGCCGGCGAAGGTGGCCTTTGTCGCGGCCAAGGCCCAGTTCACCCCCAAGCAGGTGGAAACCCGCGACGAGCGGCAGAAGCTGGTGTTCCGGGTCAAGTTGCGCCTGACCGACCCGGGCGCCGTACCGCAGGCCAAGCCGGGCATGCCAGGCGCCGGCTATGTACGCACGGCTGAGGTGGACTGGCCGGCCAACCTGCAATGAACGCCCCGGCACTGCTGGCCGAGGGTATCAGCCATCGCTACGGCGACCTGGTGGCCCTGCACCCCCTCGGGTTCAGCCTGCCGGCGGGCACCCGCTGCGCGCTGATCGGCCCTGACGGGGCTGGCAAATCGACCCTGCTGGGGCTGATCGCCGGCGTCAAGCGCCTGCAACAGGGCGAACTGCAGGTGCTGGGTGGCTCGATCCGCCAGCGGCGCCATCGCGCGGCGCTGTACCCGAAAGTGGCGTTCATGCCGCAGGGGCTGGGCAACAACCTGTATCCGGAGCTGTCGATCAGCGAGAACATCCGTTTTTTCGCCACCCTGTTCGGCCTCGGCCGCCGCGAATGCGAACAGCGCATGGCCAACCTGCTGCAGGCCACCGACCTGCAGCGCTTTGCCGAGCGCCCGGCGGGCAAGCTGTCGGGCGGCATGAAACAGAAGCTGGGCCTGTGCTGCGCGCTGATCCACGAGCCGGACCTGCTGATCCTCGACGAGCCGACCACCGGCGTCGACCCACTGTCACGGCGGCGTTTCTGGGAGCTGGTCGAACAGGTACGCGCGCAGCGCCCGCAACTGACCCTGCTGGTGGCCACCGCCTACATGGAGGAGGCCGAACAGTTCGAGCATTGCCTGATGCTCGATGGCGGCCGCCTGCTGGCCGCCGGCCCCAGCCATGAGCTTGCCGCAGTCACCCCCAGTGGCAAGCTGGACGACGCCTTCACCCATTACCAAGGTGCAGGCAAGGCACAACACCCTCCGCTCATCATTCCACCGCGCCCGGCCACTGACACCTCGGTCGCCATCGAGGCCCACGACCTGACACTGCGCTTTGGCGATTTCACTGCAGTGAACAAGGTCAGCTTCGCCATTGGCCGCGGGGAGATCTTCGGCTTCCTGGGCTCCAACGGCTGCGGCAAGACCACCACCATGAAAGTGCTCACCGGCCTGATGCCGGCCAGCGAAGGCAGCGCCAGCCTGCTCGGCCGCCCGGTGGATGCCAGCGACCTGGCCACGCGCAAGCGGGTCGGTTTCATGTCGCAGAGTTTTTCGCTGTATGGCGAGCTCAGCACCCGACAGAACCTGACCCTGCATGCCCGCCTGTTCGACCTGCCCAAGGCCGAGAGCGCCCAGCGTATCGACGAGCTGATCGAGCGCTTCGACCTGGGTGCCATCGCCGACCAGCCATCCGGCGCCCTGCCCCTCGGCCTGCGCCAGCGCCTGTCACTGGCGGTGGCGGTGCTGCACCGCCCGGAAGTGCTGATCCTCGACGAACCCACCTCCGGCGTCGACCCGGCTGCCCGTGACGACTTCTGGCGCCTGCTGGTGGAGCTGTCACGCGAGCAGGGCGTGACCATTTTCCTTTCTACCCACTTCATGAACGAAGCCCAACGCTGCGACCGCATCTCGCTGATGCATGCAGGCCGGGTGCTGGCCTGCGACACGCCGGGTGCCCTGCAACGCCAGTATCAGGGCAACACCCTGGAAGACGCGTTCGTACGCTGCCTGGAACAGGCCCAGGAAATGGCGCCGCAGGCCACCGACAACGCCGTGCTGGAGCAGGCCACCACGCCTGCGCCGGCGCTGCGCCAGGGCTTCAGCCTGCGTCGCCTGCTGGCGGTGGCCAACCGTGAGGGCAAGGAGCTGCTGCGCGACAAGGTACGCCTGGCCTTCGCCCTGCTGGGGGCAGTGTTCATGATGGTGATCTTCGGCTATGGCATTTCGCTGGATGTGGAAAACCTCGCCTTCGCCGTACACGACCAGGACCAGAGCCCGCAAAGCCGAGCCTATCTGGAAGCCTTCCGTGGTTCACGCTATTTCGCCGAACAGGCGCCTATCCGCGATACCCGCGAAATGCACCAGCGCCTGCAGCGCTCGGAAATCAAACTGGCGCTGGAAATTCCGCCCGGATTTGGCCGCGACCTGTACGCCGGGCGTCAACCGGTGGTGGCTGCCTGGCTCGATGGCGGCATGCCGTTCCGCGCGGAAACCAGCCGCAACTACGTGGAAGCCGTGCATCAGGCCAACCTCGAGCAACTGGCCAAGGCCAGCCCACAGCCGCAGCCGCGCCAGGACCTGGTGCGTCTGGAAACCCGTTTTCGCTACAACCAGGATGTGGTCAGCGTGAACGCCATCGGCCCGGGGGTAATGGCGCTGATCCTGGCCTTCATCCCGGCCATGCTCACCGCGCTGGGTATCGTCCGCGAGAAAGAGCTCGGCTCCATCACCAACTTCTACGCCACACCCCTCACCCGCCTGGAGTTTCTGCTCGGCAAGCAGATGCCCTATCTGGCCGTGAGCCTGGTCAACCTGGCGCTGCTGGTGGCGATGAACCGCTGGCTGTTCGCCGTGCCGCTCAAGGGCAGCGTGCTGGCCCTGGCCTGTGGCGGCGTCGCTTACCTGCTGGCGACCACCAGCCTGGGCCTGCTGATCTCGGCCTTCACCCGCACACAGATCGCCGCCATCCTGGGCACCATGATCATCACCAGCCTGCCGACCATCCAGTTTTCCGGGCTGATCGTGCCACGCTCGTCGCTGGACGGCGCGGCGGCGGTGATGGGCCAGCTGTTCCCGGCGGGCTACTTCCTCGACATCGCGGTCGGCACCTTCACCAAGGCGCTGGGCCTGCGCGAACTGTGGCCGCAGTGCCTGATCCTGCTCAGTTTCTTTGTCGTGTTCACTGGCCTGAGCCTGGCCATGCTGAAGAAGCAGGAGGCCTGAGATGTCGCGCCTGAACCACACCCTGCGCCTGGGCCTGAAAGAGCTGACCAGCCTGCGCCATGACAGCGTGCTGCTGTTGTTCCTGCTGTATGCCTTCAGCGTGGCCATCTACATGCCCGCAGCCGGCTCGGTGATCGGCGTGCACAACGCCAGCGTCGCGGTGGTGGACGAAGACCACAGTCTGCTGTCACGCAAGCTCGGCGAAGCCCTGCAACCACCCGAATTCCAGCCCGCCGTGCCGCTGCCCCCGGGGCGCCTGGACCAGGCCATGGACAGCGGCCAGTACACCTTCGTGATCAACGTGCCGGTGAATTTCCAGAGCGACCTGCTGGCCGGGCGCTCGCCGGAACTGCAGATCAATGTCGACGCCACGGCCATGAGTCAGGCGTTCATGGGGGCCGGCTATATCGGCCGTATCTTCGAACGCGAGTTGCTCGACTACAGCCAGCGCAACAACACGCAGAGCCCGGTGCTAATCAACGCCAAGGCGCTGTTCAACCCCAACCTGGAGGGTGGCTGGTTCCTGGCGGTGATCCAGATCGTCAACAACATCACCATCCTGGCGATCATCCTCACCGGCACCGCGTTGCTGCGCGAGCGCGAGCACGGCACCCTCGACCACCTGCTGGTGCTGCCGCTGACCGCGCTGGAAATCATGTTGGCGAAAATCGCCAGCAACGCGCTGGTGGTGGTGATATGCACCTGGATTTCGCTGGTGGTGGTGGTCAAGGGCGCGCTTGGCGTGCCGCTCTCCGGTTCGATGGGCCTGTTCCTGGCCGTGACCGCGCTGTACCTGTTCGCCAGCACCGCACTGGGCATCTTCCTCGCCACACTGGCGCGCTCGACGCCACAATTCGGCCTGCTGGCAATCCCGGTGATCATCCCGATGCTGTTGCTGTCCGGCGGCAGCACACCGCTGGACAGCATGCCGCAGTGGCTGCAGTGGGTGATGCAAGGGTCGCCGTCGACGCACTTTGTCAGCCTTGGCGCCGCAATCCTGTTCCGTGATGCCGGATGGACGGTGGTGTGGCCGGACATCCTGGCACTGGCCGTGATCGGGCTGGTGTTGTTCGGTGTGGCGCTGGCGCGGTTTCGCCGAAGCCTGGCGTCCTGATCCGCGCATACCCGGCTCAAAATCTGAAAGATTGCGCGATTCCTGTGGGAGCGGGTTTACCCGCGAACACCGGCGCAGCCGGTGCCATGCACCGCGTTGGATTCTTCGCGGCTAAAGCCGCTCCCACAGGGATCGCGCCACAGTGCGGATTGCGCTGTTCCTGAGAGAGCCGGCTTGCCGGTCACTGCACGATCAGGTTGTTGAACAGCAAGTCTTCAACGATCGGCTTGCCCTCTTCGGCTTCCATCACCTGCTGCACCTGTTTCAGCGCTTCCTGGCGAAGATGCTCCTTGGCCTCGACGTTGCTCATGCTGTCCACCGACTGTTGGGTGAACAGCGCCACCAGCTGGTTGCGGATCAGCGGTTCGTGGTGCTTCACCGCCTTGGCGGCTTCGTCGCCGGTTACGCGCAGGGCCACGTCGGCCTTGTACACGCGCAGCCGCGGGCTGCCGTCGAGGGCGTAGTTACCGACAAAGGGCGGGCTCAGGCTGATGTAGGCGACTTTCGGCGCCCCTTCCTTGGCTTCCTCGGCCATGGCCGCAGCCGGCAGCAGCAGCGCCAGCACCATCAAGATCCACGCTTTCACGAATTTGCTCCTCAATACAGTTGGCGCCAGCTTACCCAGCATGCCGCTCAAACCCAAGCCCGGGCTTGTGCCGCCACTTATGCCTGCACATCAGGGCGCCCCATGCTCGTTGACCGGGCAGGCGGCCCTCCTACACTTATCGGCCACGACCCGCAAAGGAATAGCCCCGATGAAAGCTGTGTTGTGCAAAACCCTGGGCCCGGCGCGCGACCTGGTGCTGGAAGAGGTGGCCAGCCCGGTGCCGAAGAAAAACGAGATCCTGCTGGATGTGCAGGCCGCCGGGGTCAACTTCCCCGACACCCTGATCATCGAAGGCAAGTACCAGTTCCAGCCACCGTTGCCGTTCTCCCCCGGCGGCGAGGCAGCGGGCGTGGTGGCCGCCGTTGGGGAAAAGGCCGGCGCGTTCAAGGTCGGCGACCGGGTCATGGCGCTGACCGGCTGGGGTGCATTCGCCGAGCAGGTGGCGGTACCGCTCTACAATGTGTTGCCGATCCCGGCGAGCATGGACTTCACCACTGCCGCGGCATTCGGCATGACCTACGGCACCTCCATGCACGCCCTGCGCCAGCGCGGCCAGTTGCAGGCGGGCGAGACCCTGCTGGTGCTGGGCGCGTCCGGCGGGGTCGGCCTGGCGGCGGTGGAGATCGGCAAGGCCATGGGTGCGCGGGTGATCGCGGCCGCCAGCAGTGCGGAAAAACTGGCCGTGGCCAAGGCAGCCGGCGCGGATGAACTGATCGACTACAGCCAGGCCAGCCTGCGTGACGAGATCAAGCGCCTGACCGGCGGCCAGGGCGTGGACGTGATCTACGACCCGGTGGGTGGCGAGTTGTTCGAGCAGGCAGTGCGCGGGCTGGCCTGGAATGGCCGGTTGCTGGTGGTGGGTTTTGCCAGCGGGACCATCCCGCAGCTGGCGGCCAACCTGGTGCTCCTCAAGGGCGCGGCGGTGCTCGGGGTATTCTGGGGGGCGTTTGCCCAGCGTCAGCCGGAGGACAATGCGGCCAACTTCCGGCAGCTGTTTGCATGGCATGCCGAAGGCAAGTTGAAGCCGCTGGTGTCGCAGACTTATCCACTGGCTAAGGCAGGGGCTGCCATTGAAAAGTTGGGGCAGCGTCAGGCTGTGGGTAAGTTGGTGGTGCTGGCCAGGTAAGACAGTTCCGGCCTTTTCGCGGGCACGCCCGCTCCCACAGGAATACCATGCCGTTCGAGGCTGTGGTGATCCTGTGGGAGCGGGCGTGCCCGCGAAGAGGCCGGTGCAGGCTAATCAAACTTCGCGCAGGTTATGGCAGCGCCTGAACCGCGCCTCCAGGTTGCGATCGGGCATCTGGTGGCTGCGCAGGGCATTCAAGGTCTGTTCGACATAATCACGCGTGGTGCCATAGCGCCCCTTGGCACTGGCCAGGATCTGGCTGAGCAGGGTGTCCGGCAGGTTCCCGGCATAGCACGGCAGATGCCGCTCCAGCACGAAGCCCAGGGCCTGCACCTTGCTGCCATCACCCAACCGGCAACTGAGCCAGTGCGGCCGGTACGCCGGGTACGGCATCTCGCGCTGCCACAGGGCCATCAGCGACTCGTCCAGGCTGCTTTCATCCAGCCGGTAGGCAAAACCACTGCAGGAGCCCCCACGGTCCAGGCCGAACACCAGCCCGGGGGTTTCCGGGGTGCCGCGGTGTTCGTGCGACCACAGGTACAAGCCACGGTGGTAACCATGTACCCGCGCGCGTTGGCGCTCCACCGAGTTGCACTCCGGTCGCCAGATCAACGAACCATAGGCGAACAACCACACCGGCCCACCCTGATGGCGAGACATAGTTGTCTTCATGGAATTGAACAACTGTTCGCGGGTATGTTGCTGACCGAAGTCGAGTGTCGGTGGATATGAAACTTCCCAGGACATACTTTCAAGTGCCGACATAAGCTGCCGCCATTATCCCTGTGAACTACGGATGTAGCGAGATTCGATTACGATGCGCCCCCAGCCTCTGTACCAAGGGCGCTTGCAGTAACCATAGGACAGAAGTGCAGGAATACTCAAGCCCTCGCGCCAGAGTTTCATCCGCGCTCCCGACGACTGGAAAGTACTGTTTCGGCAACTGTGAAAGTTATTAGCCAAGGCGGTAACAATTACCGCCTTATACCCACACTTTCAAACTTCGGTTATTAGCCGCGTGGTGCGTAGGCAAACACATCGGCGCGCATGCGGTGCGCATCCATTCCGGCTTCGACCAGGGCGTCGAGCGTGGCATAGATCATGTTCGGCGAGCCGCTGGCATATACATGCACGCTGTTGAGGTTGGCGATGTCCTCGCAGACCGCCTCATGCAGCATGCCGCAACGGCCTTCCCAACCGCACAGGTCGCTGACCACCTGATGCAGGAACAGGTTGGGCAGGCGCTGCCATTCGTCCCAGTGCTCGATCTGGTAGAAGTCCTCGGGCCGGCGCACGCCCCAGTACAGGTGCACCGGGTGCTTGAAACCCTGAGCCCGGCAATGCTCGACCAGGCTGTGCATCTGGCCCATGCCGGTGCCAGCAGCGATCAGCACCAGCGGCCCATCGGGCAACTCGGCCAGGTGGGTGTCGCCGAACGGCATTTCGATGCGCGCCAGGCCGTCGCGCTTGAGCTGCTCGATAAGTTGTACCGCACTGGGCTCGCGCGCCAGCACATGCAGCTCCAGCTCGCGCCCGGCATGGGGTGCGGAAGCCAGCGAAAACGCCGCCTGCTTGCCGCCTTCGCGCTCGATCATCAGGTACTGCCCCGCGTGGTAGCGCGGCGGCCTGCCAGCCGGCGCGCGCAACCGCACGCGCCAGACGTCGCCACCGACCTCGACGCACTCACTGACACTGCACGCCAGTTTGCGCACCGGCAACTCGCCCAGGGCGAGCACACCATCCCAGAGCAACACGCAGTCCTCCAGCGGTTCGGCAATGCAGGTGAACAGCTCGCCATGGTCGCGGACTTCACCGTCCTGGCGTACCCGGCCTTCGACCAACAACGCGGCGCAGACATGGCAATTGCCATTGCGGCAGCTGTTCGGGCAGTCATAGCCCAGCCGCCGCGCTCCATCCAGGATCCGTTCCCCGGGTTCGAGCGCCAGCACCGCCCCGGACGGCTGCAACGTTACCTGCATCAATCTATTCCCAACTGATCCCACAGCTCATCGATACGGCGGGTGACGGCTTCGTCCTTGACGATGACCCGTCCCCATTCGCGTGTAGTCTCGCCCGGCCACTTGTGCGTGGCGTCCAGGCCCATCTTCGACCCCAACCCGGATACCGGCGACGCGAAGTCCAGGTAGTCGATCGGGGTGTTGTCGATCATCACCGTATCACGCTTGGGGTCCATGCGCGTGGTGATGGCCCAGATCACATCGTTCCAGTCGCGGGCATTGATATCGTCATCGGTGACAATAACGAACTTGGTGTACATGAACTGTCGCAGGAACGACCACACACCCAGCATCACGCGCTTGGCGTGGCCCGGGTACTGCTTCTTCATGGTCACCACCGCCATGCGGTACGAGCAGCCTTCCGGCGGCAGGTAGAAATCGACGATTTCCGGGAACTGCTTCTGCAGGATCGGCACGAACACTTCGTTCAGCGCCACGCCGAGGATCGCCGGCTCATCTGGCGGGCGGCCGGTGTAGGTGCTGTGGTAGATCGGTTTCTGCCGGTGGGTGATGCGCTCGACGGTGAACACCGGGAAGCTGTCCACTTCGTTGTAGTAGCCGGTGTGGTCGCCGTACGGGCCTTCCGGGGCCATTTCGCCCGGGTGGATCACGCCTTCCAGGATGATTTCGGCGGTGGCCGGTACCTGCAGGTTGCTACCCCGGCACTTGACCAGTTCGGTGCGGTTGCCGCGCAGCAGGCCGGCGAAGGCGTACTCGGAGAGGGTGTCCGGCACCGGGGTCACGGCGCCGAGGATGGTGGCCGGGTCAGCGCCCAGGGCCACGGCGACCGGGAACGGCTGGCCAGGGTTCTTCTCGCACCATTCGCGGTAGTCCAGGGCCCCGCCACGGTGGCTGAGCCAGCGCATGATGACCTTGTTGCGGCCGATCACCTGCTGGCGGTAGATGCCCAGGTTCTGGCGGTCCTTGTTCGGGCCGCGGGTGACGGTGAGGCCCCAGGTGATCAGCGGCGCCACGTCGCCCGGCCAGCAGTGCTGAATCGGCAGAGCGCCGAGGTCGACATCGTCCCCCTCGACCACCACTTCCTGACACACCGCGTCCTTGACCACTTTCGGCGCCATCGACACGACTTTCTTGAAGATCGGCAGCTTGGACCAGGCATCCTTCAGGCCCTTCGGCGGCTCAGGCTCCTTGAGGAAGGCCAGCAGCTTGCCGATTTCCCGCAGTTCATCGACCGACTCGGCGCCCATGCCCATGGCCACGCGCTCCGGGGTGCCGAACAGGTTGCCCAGCACCGGGATGTCGAAGCCGGTGGGCTTTTCGAACAGCAATGCAGGGCCCTTGGCACGCAGGGTGCGGTCGCAGACCTCGGTCATTTCCAGGACGGGGGAGATCGGAACCTGGATGCGCTTGAGCTCGCCGCGCTGTTCCAGGCCACGGATGAAGTCGCGCAAGTCGCGATACTGCATGCAGGAGCCTCGTGTTGGCCGTATCGGTCGGGGGTGCAGAGTGTAGCGCCGTTCAGTGCCTAATAGCCAAAAATGACTTGGGGCCGCTTCGCGCCCCATCGCGACACAAGGCCGCTCCTACAGGATTACGCATTCCCCTGTAGGAGCGGCCTTGTGTCGCGATGGGGCGCGAAGCGGCCCCAATCAATTCCGGCCTGAAACGCTTACTTGCGCTTCATCGACAGGAAGAACTCGTCGTTGGTCTTGGTCTGCTTGAGCTTGTCGACCAGGAACTCGATGGCGGCGATTTCGTCCATCGGGTGCAGCAGTTTGCGCAGGATCCACATGCGCTGCAGTTCGTCGTCGGCGGTCAGCAGCTCTTCGCGGCGGGTACCGGAACGGTTGATGTTGATGGCCGGGAACACGCGCTTCTCGGCGATGCGGCGGTCCAGCGGCAGCTCCATGTTGCCGGTGCCCTTGAACTCTTCGTAGATCACTTCGTCCATCTTCGAGCCGGTTTCGACCAGCGCGGTGGCGATGATGGTCAGCGAACCGCCTTCCTCGATGTTACGCGCGGCACCGAAGAAGCGCTTCGGCTTCTCCAGGGCGTGGGCGTCGACACCACCGGTCAGTACCTTGCCGGAGCTCGGGATCACGGTGTTGTAGGCACGCGCCAGACGGGTGATGGAGTCCAGCAGGATGACCACATCCTTCTTGTGCTCGACCAGGCGCTTGGCCTTCTCGATCACCATTTCGGCAACCTGCACGTGGCGGGTTGGCGGCTCGTCGAAGGTGGAAGCAACCACTTCGCCGCGCACGGTGCGCTGCATTTCGGTCACTTCTTCCGGGCGCTCGTCGATCAGCAGAACGATCAGGTGGCACTCGGGGTTGTTGCGGGTGATGTTGGCCGCGATGTTCTGCAGCATGATCGTCTTGCCCGCTTTCGGCGGAGCAACGATCAGGCCACGCTGGCCTTTGCCGATCGGGGCGCACAGGTCGATGACGCGGCCGGTCAGGTCTTCGGTGGAGCCGTTACCGGCTTCCATCTTCAGGCGCTTGTTCGGGAACAGCGGCGTCAGGTTTTCGAACAGGATCTTGTTCTTCGCGTTTTCCGGGCGGTCGAAGTTGATGGTGTCGACCTTCAGCAGGGCGAAGTAACGCTCCCCTTCCTTCGGCGGGCGGATCTTGCCGACGATGGTGTCACCGGTACGCAGGTTGAAGCGGCGGATCTGGCTGGGCGAGACGTAGATATCGTCAGGGCCGGCCAGGTAGGACGCATCAGCCGAACGCAGGAAACCGAAACCATCCTGGAGAATCTCCAGCACGCCGTCACCCGAGATCTCTTCGCCGCTTTTCGCGTGCTTCTTCAGCAGGGCGAAAATCACGTCCTGTTTGCGCGAACGGGCCATGTTTTCGATGCCCATCTGTTCGGCCATTTCCAAAAGATCGGTAATCGGCTTTTGCTTGAGTTCAGTCAGGTTCATAAGGGGAGTGACGTAATCATGTAAGAAGGGAGAATTAAGCTTCTGGCTTAATGAGGCCGCGCCGCTAGATGGCGACAGGATCGCGTACTGATTCGAATTAGGGATGCTTCGGCGACGGCGTGTAGAGGGCACTGGAGAAGCAGTGCGAGGCCGAATGTAACACTTGCTTTTTTCGACGTCTAGTGGTTTTGACCGGGTAAATCGTGCCATGTGGGAGCGGGTTTACCCGCGAAGGCGGCAGCGGGTTCGGCATCGAATTCGCGGGTAAACCCGCTCCCACAGGCCCTTCGGGCAAAGAAAAGCCCCGCATCTGCGGGGCTTTTTCATATCACAGGTGGGCGTCGAGGAACGCGGCCAGCTGCGATTTGGACAGGGCGCCGACCTTGGTGGCTTCGACGTTGCCGTTCTTGAACAGCATCAGCGTCGGGATACCACGCACGCCGTGCTTGGCCGGGGTTTCCTGGTTCTCGTCGATGTTCAGCTTGGCGACGGTCAGTTTGCCGTTGTAGGTAGCGGCGATGTCGTCCAGTACTGGAGCGATCATCTTGCATGGACCGCACCATTCAGCCCAGTAGTCGACCAATACCGCGCCTTCGGCCTTCAGGACATCGGCTTCGAAGGAGGCGTCGGTGACATGTTTGATCAGATCGCTGCTCATGGATATCTCCAGGGTCGTAAGCAAAAAAACGTGGCCCATGATAGCCGCACCCACGCCCGACAGGAAGCCACGGACGATTGAGTGTAACTATAGTTGTGCAAGACGCCACGAATCGAAACTGTCATACAAACGTCATAGCATCGAATGGCACATTGCCTTGCATCAAGGCCAGCTCAACGGCTATGTACCACGCGTTGGCGACAGCCTGCTATCGTGGCACGATTGCCGGGTTAACGACCGAGAACAACCAGATCATGCCGCAAACCATCGCGAAGAACCTGTCCCTGATCGCCGCCATCGACCTTGGCTCCAACAGCTTTCACATGGTCGTGGCCAAGGCCCACCATACCGAAATCCGCATTCTCGAGCGGCTCGGCGAGAAGGTTCAGCTGGCCGCTGGCATCGACGAAGAACGCAAGCTCAGTGAAGAGGCAATGGAACGAGGCCTGGATTGCCTCAAGCGCTTTTCCCAACTGATCAACGGCATGCCGGCAGGCTCGGTGCGCATCGTCGGTACCAACGCCTTGCGCGAAGCGCGCAACCGCAACGAATTCATCCAGCGCGCCGAAGCCATCCTTGGCCACCCGGTCGAGGTGATCTCCGGCCGTGAAGAAGCGCGCCTGATCTACCTGGGTGTGTCGCACACCCTGGCCGATACCCCCGGCAAGCGCCTGGTGGCCGATATCGGCGGCGGCAGTACCGAGTTCATCATCGGCCAGCGCTTCGAGCCTCTGCTGCGCGAAAGCCTGCAGATGGGCTGCGTCAGTTTCACCCAGCGCTACTTCCGCGACGGCAAGATCACCCCGGCCCGCTACGCCCAGGCCTACACTGCCGCGCGCCTCGAGCTGATGAGCATCGAGAATGCCCTGCACCGCCTGACCTGGGACGAGGCCATTGGCTCGTCCGGTACCATTCGTGCCATCGGCGCCGCCATCAAGGCAGGCGGCCTGGGCAATGGCGAGGTCAACGCCGAGGGGCTGGCCTGGGTCAAGCGCAAGCTGTTCAAGCTGGGTGAGGTCGACAAGATCGACTTCGAAGGCGTCAAGCCGGACCGCCGCACCATCTTCCCGGCGGGCCTGGCGATTCTCGAAGCGATCTTCGATGCCCTGGAACTGCAGCGCATGGACCACTGCGACGGCGCCCTGCGCGAAGGCGTGCTGTTCGACCTGCTCGGCCGCCACCACCACGAAGACGTGCGCGAACGCACCCTGAACTCGCTGATGGAGCGCTACCACGTGGACCAGGGCCAGGCTGCGCGCGTTGAGCGCAAGGCATTGCACGCCTTCGACCAGGTGGCCGACGCGTGGGACCTCAAAGACGGGAATTGGCGCGATCTGCTGGGCTGGGCGGCGAAAGTGCACGAAATCGGCCTGGATATCGCCCACTACCACTATCACAAGCACGGCGCCTACCTGATCGAACACTCCGACCTGTCGGGCTTCTCCCGCGAGGACCAGCAAATGATGGCCTTGCTGGTGCGCGGCCACCGCCGCAACATCCCCAAGGACAAGATCGCCGAGCTGGGTGAGGAAGGGGTCAAGCTGCTGCGCCTGTGCGTGCTGCTGCGCTTCGCCATCCTGTTCCACCACATCCGTGGCAACCAGCAGATGCCGAAGGTCGAGCTCAAGGCTGCCGACAGCAGCCTCGATGTGGCCTTCCCTGAGGGCTGGCTGGAACAGAACCAGCTGACCCAGGCCGACTTCGCCAACGAGGCGGAGTGGCTGGCCCGGGTCGGCTTCGTCCTCAGCGTACGTTGAGGACCGGGTTGCTCAGGCGCTCCAGCAGGGTCGCCTGGGCACTGCGCGGGTTCTGGTTGCCGGTTGGCGTGCTGCGCACGTAGCGCCCGTCCGGCTGCAGGGTCCAGGCGTGGGTGTTGTCGGTAAGGTAGCCTTCCAGCTCCTTCTTCACCCGCAGCAACAGCTTCTTGCCTTCCACCGGGAAGCAGGTCTCGACACGCTTGTCGAGGTTGCGCTCCATCCAGTCGGCACTGGACAGGTAGATCTGCTCTTCGCCGCCATTGAGGAAGTAGAACACCCGCGTGTGCTCAAGGAAGCGGCCGATGATCGAGCGCACCTGGATGTTGTGCGAAACCCCCGGAATGCCTGGGCGCAGGCAGCACATGCCACGCACCACCAGGTCGATCTTCACGCCCGACTGGCTGGCCTTGTACAGCGCCTTGATGACCTTGGCGTCGGTCAGCGAGTTGAACTTGGCGATGATATGCGCCGGCTTGCCTTCGAGGGCGAACTGGGTTTCCCGCGCGATCATGTCGAGCATGCCCTTCTTCAGGGTGAACGGCGCGTGCAGCAGTTTCTTCATGCGCAGGGTCTTGCCCATGCCGATCAGCTGGCTGAACAGCTTGCCGACGTCCTCGGTGAGGGCGTCGTCGGAGGTCAGCAGGCTGTAGTCGGTGTACAGGCGGGCGTTGCCGGCGTGGTAGTTACCAGTGCCCAGGTGCGCATAACGCACGATCTCGCCCTGCTCGCGGCGCAGGATCAGCATCATCTTGGCGTGGGTCTTGAAGCCGACCACGCCGTAGATCACCACCGCACCGGCCGCTTGCAGGCGGCTGGCCATCTGCAGGTTGGACTCTTCGTCGAAGCGCGCCCGCAACTCGATCACCGCAGTGACCTCCTTGCCGTTACGCGCCGCGTCCACCAGCGCGTCGACGATTTCCGAGTTGGCCCCGGAACGGTACAGGGTCTGGCGCACGGCAAGCACGTGCGGGTCCTTGGCGGCCTGGCGCAGCAGGTCGATCACCGGGGTGAAGGACTCGAACGGGTGCATCAGCAGGATGTCCTGCTTGCCGATCACGCTGAAGATGTTGTCGGCGTTCTGCAGCAGCTTGGGGATCGCCGGGGTGAACGGCGTGTACTGCAGCTCGGGGTGGCTGTCCAGGCCGGTGATGCTGAACAGGCGGGTAAGGTTGACCGGGCCGTTGACCTGGTACAGCTCGCTTTCGCTGAGGCTGAACTGCTTGAGCAGGTAGTCCGACAGGTGTTTCGGGCAGGTGTCGGCCACCTCCAGGCGCACAGCGTCACCGTAGCGGCGCGAGAACAGCTCGCCGCGCAGGGCGCGGGCCAGGTCGTCGACCTCTTCGGAGTCCAGCGCCAGGTCGGCGTTACGGGTCAGGCGGAACTGATAGCAGCCCTTCACCTTCATGCCCTGGAACAGGTCGTCGGCGTGCGCGTGAATCATCGACGACAGGAACACATAGTTGGCGCCCGGTCCACCCACCTCTTCTGGCACCCGGATGACCCGCGGCAGCAGGCGCGGGGCCGGGATGATCGCCAGGCCCGAATCGCGGCCGAAGGCGTCGACACCCTCGAGCTCGACGATGAAGTTGAGGCTCTTGTTCACCAGCAGCGGGAACGGGTGGGTCGGGTCGAGGCCGATCGGGGTGATGATCGGGGCGATTTCGTCGCGGAAGTAGCGGCGCACCCAGGTCTTGAGCTTGGGTGTCCAGTAACGCCGGCGGATGAAGCGGATATGGTGCTTTTCCAGCTCTGGCAGCAGCACGTCGTTGAGGATCGCGTACTGGCGCTCCACTTCGCTGTGCACCAGGTCGCTGATGCGTGCCAGCGCCTGGTGCGGCTGCAGGCCGTCGGCACCGGCCTGCTCACGGGCGAAGTTGATCTGCTTCTTCAGCCCGGCGACGCGGATCTCGAAGAACTCGTCGAGGTTGCTGGAGAAGATCAACAGGAACTTGAGGCGTTCGAGCAGCGGGTAGCTCTCGTCCAGCGCCTGTTCCAGCACACGGATATTGAACTGCAGCTGCGAGAGCTCGCGATGAATGTACAGGCTGCTGTCGTCCAGGCCTGGGATGATGATTGCAGGGGCCGGCGCGGGGGCCGGAGCCGCAGTTTCTGCCACCGGTTCCGCGGCAGGCAGGGGCGCCGGCGGCAGGTCTGGCGGGGTCTGCACCATCTCTTCGGGAAGCTCCTGAGCATCCTTGATCGCGACAGGGGTTAGCACTTCATTATTCATCTGGCGTTCCTGAGGACGTTAACGCCCTATCATCTATTGAGCGGCAAGATAAGCGCCCATTATGACGCCTGTGTTACATGCCAGGGCAAGCCATGGCGCGTGGCTTCTGGCATTCTCCGAGCAGGAATTGTTCATGTCGAGACACATTTGGACACTTTCACGAACGCGCGCGAAGGGGTAGGCTTCGCGTTCATTTCGCCAGCACCTCAGAAAATGCTTCAACAATTCCTGCAGGATTTCGGCTACTTCGCCCTTTTTCTAGGCACCTTCTTCGAAGGCGAGACCATTCTGGTGCTTGCGGGATTCCTTGCGTTCCGCGGTTACATGGATATCAACCTGGTGTGCCTGGTGGCGTTTTTCGGCAGCTATGCCGGCGACCAGCTGTGGTACTTCATGGGCCGTCGCCACGGGCGCAGGATCCTGGCACGCAAACCGCGCTGGCAGGCGATGGGTGACCGGGCGCTGGACCACATCCGTCGCCATCCCGACATCTGGGTACTGAGTTTCCGCTTCGTCTATGGCCTGCGCACGGTCATGCCGGTGGCCATTGGCCTGTCCGGCTACCCGCCACGCCGCTATCTGCTGCTGAATGGTCTTGGCGCGGCCATCTGGGCAGTGGCCCTGGGCGCGGCCGCGTATCACTTCGGCGCCATCCTCGAAGGCCTGCTGGGCAACGTGAAGCGCTACGAGCTATGGGTGCTCGGTGGCCTGTTGGCGCTGGGCGGCCTGCTGTGGCTGCGCCGGCGCTTCCGCACGTTGCGCGCGGAGCGCAAGGCGGCGGGCAAGGCCCAGGCCCCAGAGGCTGAGCAGGCTGTAAGCCACGAGCAGCAACCAGGCCAGCGGCACGACCACCGCTAGGCCCAGTGCGCCGGCCAGGTACAGCGCCGGCGCATTCGCCAGCAACCGTACCAGCTCCAGGCGCACGGCCCATGGCCGGTTCTCCAGCAGCGCGCCAAGCACGAACAAGCCAAACGCCATCAGCGCCCAGCCGAGTACCAGGGCGGAGGTTGGCACGCGTTCGGCCACCTCCATCAGATAGCTGCCCAGCGCCACGTAACCCACGAATTGCGCCGCTACATAGGCCTGCTGCGCACGGCCCAGGGCAACCTCGAACTTGCGAAACAACGCCAGGTCCTGCTTGGCCTGCGGGTAGCGTGCGGCCACATCGGCCGGGCGCCAGCCGGTGGGCATGAACCAGATGCGCAGTTTGTCCCACAGGCTGCCGGCGCGACGGGCGTCGTGCCAGAGCTGGGCATAGAACTGCAGGTTGGCCCACAGCGGGTTCCAGCTGGCCAGCGGCGTGGTCACCCCGAACACCACCGGCTCTGCCGGATCTTCCTCTTTGAAGGTGCCGAACAGACGATCCCAGAGAATGAACACGCCGCCGTAATTGCGATCCAAGTAAGCAGGATTTTGCGCATGGTGGACGCGATGGTTGGATGGCGTGATCAACACCCACTCAAGCCAGCCCAGCTTGGGAATGTGCCGGGTATGCACCCAGAACTGGTACAGCAGGTTGAGCGACGCCACCGTGATGAACACCAGCGGCGGCACACCGAGCAACGCCAGCGGCAGGTAGAACAGCCACGAGAAGATGAACCCGCTGCTGGTCTGGCGCAGCGCCGTGGTGAGGTTGTATTCCTCGCTCTGGTGATGAACCGAGTGGGCAGCCCACAGCACGTTGCGCTCGTGGCCAAGACGATGCAGCCAGTAGTAGCAGAAGTCGTACAGGACAAAGGCCAGCAGCCACACCCACCAGGCCTGCGGCGGCAGGCGCAGCAACGCCATGTGCTCGAACGCCAGGGCATAGGTCACCAGCCCCACCCCTTTGGTCAGCAACCCGGTACTGGTCGACAGCGCACCGGTGCTGAGGCTGTTGATCGAGTCAGCCAGGGTGAAGTTGCGCTGGCCGCGCACACGGTCGGCCAGCAGTTCGACGGCGATCAGCACGAAGAAAAACGGCACGGCCAGCAGGATCAGGTCCATGGGTACGACCTCAGGTGTTATCCGCCAAGATTAGGCCGCGCTTGCAGGAATCCCTATGGCTACATCTGCCAAACTAGAGGACATTTAGCGCCTCGACACTGGAGTAAAAAGCATGACAAAAAAAGTAGCGGTGATTCTTTCCGGCTGTGGCGTTTATGACGGCGCCGAAATCCACGAAAGCGTGATCACCCTGCTGCGCCTCGACCAGCGTGGTGCGCAGGTGCAGTGCTTCGCGCCGAACATTGCGCAGATGCATGTGATCAACCACCTGACCGGCGAGGAAATGCCCGAATCGCGCAATGTGCTGGTGGAGTCGGCGCGCATTGCCCGCGGCGAGGTCAAGGACATCCGCGAGGCCAAGGCCGAAGACTTCGATGCGCTGATCGTGCCGGGCGGTTTCGGGGCGGCGAAGAACCTGTCCAACTTTGCCGTGGAAGGCGCCAACTGCAGCGTCCACCCAGATGTGCTGGCCCTGGCCGAAGCCTTTGCCGACGCCTGCAAGCCGGTTGGCCTGATCTGCATCTCGCCGGCGCTGGCGGCGAAGATCTACGGACCAGGCGTGGTCTGCACCATCGGTACCGACGCTGGCACTGCGGCGGCCGTGACGAAGATGGGTGGCACCCATGAAGAGTGCGATGTGCACGATATTGTCGAGGACACCCAGCGCAAGCTGGTGACCACCCCGGCGTACATGGAGGCCAAGTCGATCAGTGAAGCGGCTGGCGGGATCTACAAGCTGGTGGATCGGGTGCTGGAGCTGACGCACGAATAGGTTCTTGCTGGCACGCGCTGTGTAGGAGCGGCCTTGTGTCGCGATCGGGCCGCGAAGCGGCCCCGGCAATTTATGCGGCGAAGCTGAAAACCTGGGGCCGCGCTGCGGCCCGATCGCGACACAAGGCCGCTCCTACAGGGACCGCTCCTGCCCTCAGGCTCTGGACAACCGGGCAATGATCCGGTCCAGCGCATTGGCAAACGCCTGTTTCTCTCGCTCGCCATAAGGCGCCTGCCCTCCCCCCACCTGGCCCTGCTCGCGCAGCTCGGTGAACAGGTTGCGCGCCGCCAGCCGATCACCCATGTTGCGCTCGTCGAACTCGCGCCCGCGCGGGTCCAGTGCCGCCACGCCCTTTTTCACCAGGCGGTCGGCCAACGGCACGTCACTGCAGATCACCAGCTCGCCAGGCACGGCGTGCTCCACCAGGTAATCATCGGCCGCGTCCATGCCGCTGGGCACCACGATCAGGCGCACGATCGCGAACGCCGGCTTGGCCACAGCCTGGCCCGCCACCATCACTACCTCGAACTTGCGCTTGAGGGCGAACTTGACGATCAGATCCTTGGCCGCCTTGGGGCAGGCGTCGGCATCGATCCACACACGCATCGGAAAACCTCGCAATCAGCTTGAGGCCCCCATCATGCCTCAAGCGCAACGAAAGCTGCAGCCGCCGCCCACGCGCGCTGGGAAAATGGCGCCAATATTTCAATTGCCGCTTATCCGACCCCGCCACTCAGGCTACACTCGCCACAGCTCCGCTGGCCTGCCCGAGTGCGCAATGAACCACCCCCACGAAATCCGCCCCGACCTGGACGAAGGCATCGACCGCAAGGTCCTGGCGACATTGCGTGCGCGCTTCCTGCGGCTCAACCAGGGTCGGCTGCAGCGGGCCCTGGAGGGCCTGTCGACGCGCCAGCAACAGGTGCTGACGCTGCTGCCGCTGCTGTTTCATGTGAACCACCCGTTGCTGCCGGGCTATGTCTCCGGCAGCACCCCCGCCGGCGTATCGGGCTACGAGCCAAGCGCCGACCTGGTAGTCGAGGCCCAGCGCCTGGCACGCTCGTTCACCTACAAGGCCCGCCATGGCAATCCGCCGCGGCCGATCCACGGCCTGTTCCTGATGGGCAGCCTGGGCTCGCTGGCCCAGGCCGAGCACAGCGACATGGACCTGTGGGTGTGCCATGCACCCGGTCTGGCCGACGAGCTGCTGGGCGAGTTGCGCCGCAAATGCCAACTGCTGGAGGCATGGGCGGAAAGCCTGGGTGCCGAGGCACACTTCTTCCTGATCGACACGCAAGGTTTCGCCCAGGGCCAACGCGAGGGCCAGCTCGGTTCCGACGATTGCGGCACCACCCAGCACTACCTGCTGCTGGACGAGTTCTACCGCACCACTATCTGGCTGGCCGGGCGCACGCCACTGTGGTGGCTGGTGCCGGTCTACCAGGAGCACGATTACCACACCTATACCCAGACCCTGCTGTCCAAGCGCTTCATCCGCAGCCAGGACGCCCTCGATCTCGGCAACCTGGCGCACATTCCGCCCGGCGAGTTCGTCGGCGCCGGCTTGTGGCAACTGTTCAAAGGCATCGACTCGCCCTACAAGTCGCTGCTCAAGCTGCTGCTGACCGAGGCCTATGCCAGCGAACACCCCGCCGTACGCTGCCTGAGCCTGGACTACAAGCAGGCAGTGTTCGCCAACCAGCTCGACCTCGACGAGCTGGACCCGTACGTGATGGTGTACCGGCGCATCGAGTGCTACCTGCTGCAGCGTGGCGAACACGCGCGCCTGGAGTTGGTGCGGCGCAGCCTGTACCTGAAGGTGAACAAGAAGCTCAGCGACCCGGCCCGGGCCAATGGCTGGCAACGCCGGCTGTTGCAGCGCCTGGCCGACGAGTGGGGCTGGGACGAGCGCCAGTTGGCCCTGCTGGACAGTCGCAACCAATGGAAAGTGCAGCAGGTTGCCGTCGAGCGCCGCGAGCTGGTGGCCGAACTGAACCACAGCTACCGCTTTCTCAGCCAGTTCGCCCGCACTCAGAACGCCAGCAGCCGCGCCGACCAGCGCGATCTCAATGTGCTGGGCCGGCGCCTTTACGCGGCCTTCGAGCGCCGCGCCGGCAAGGTCGAAGTGATCAACCCCGGTATCGCCCCGGACCTGGCCGAAGGCACCCTGACCCTGGTCCAGGCGCCTAACCGCAAAGAGCCCGGCAGCCACCACTGGGAGCTGTACACCGGCAACCTGAGCCCCCATGAGGTGGACCACTTCAGCCCGCTCAAGCGTTGCCGCGAACTGCTCGAACTGCTGACCTGGGCCCATCGCAACGGGGTGATCGACAGCAGCACGCGTCTGGCGCTGCACCCGGGTGTCAGCGACCTCAGCGAATTCGAGCTGTTCAACCTGGTCGGCTGCCTGCAGCAGAGCATCCCCCTGCCCTTGCCGACCGTCAGCGAAGTGCGCCTGCTGCAACCCAGCGTTGCCGACGAGGTGCTGCTGCTGGTCAACGTCGCCATCGACCCACTGCGCCACCACCGCGACCTGAACATCCTGATGACCACCGAGCGTACCGACTCGTTGAGCTATGCAGGCGTGCGCGAAAACCTGGTCCTGACCCTGGACCAGGTCACCCTCAACAGCTGGAACGAGGTACTGGTCCAGCGCTATGACGGCGAGCACGCGCTGGTGCGCTGCCTGCGCGACTTCCTCAACAGCCCCGTGCTGCGCGGCCACCGGCCGAGGGTGCGGGTGCGCTGCTTCTGCCACAGCCGCGCCCAAGCCATCGGCCAACGCGTGGAGGAAATCTTCGACACCGTGCAGCTGCTGCTGGACCAGGGCCTGAACCACCGCTACCTGCTGCAGGTGGCCCAGCACACCCATGTGCTGGAGCTGCTGGCCGGGCACGTCGGCCTCACCACCCTGGCCGAGCACGAGGCACTGCTGGACCACCTGGGCGAAGAGCGTAGCGCCTACAGCCCGCTGTACCTGGATGCCAACGCCCTGCAGGACCACGACCTGCACCTGGTGCTGGAGCAGGGCCGGCCGGCCTGCATCCAGGTGTTCTACCGCCTGCAGGGTGGCTGGGCCGAGCTGTACGTGCTGGATGAATACAATGCCCTGTGGCAGCAACGCCTGCCTCTGCACGACGAAGCCCACCTGCTGTTGCCGCTGCAGCGCTTTCTGCGTTCGGTGGTGATGCGCCGTGATGCCCGGCTGCCGCTGGACACCCAGCGCGCGGCCTCACTGGACATCCACTACGCGCAACTGTTGCCTTCCGGGCCAGGCAAGGCGCGCAGCATCGAGCCGCGCCAGGCCCCGCTCGAGGGTAGCGACCAGCCTTACTATGAGGTGCAGGCGATAATCCAGGCCGGAGTGGCGGGTGCGGCGCACGTGACGCTGTATTGCGACCAGCAGGAGTTTTCCGAACTGGAGCATGGTGAACAGCTGTATGCGGTAGCCGCCCGGCAGATCATCGGGCAGCGACATGGTGCAGGGCAGTACCGCTGCTACATCACTGACCTGGATTTGTCCGAGTTGCTGGATGACCAGCTGGGGTCGACGCAGCTGTACCTGCGCTACAAGCGGGAGCTGGAGCAGGCTTTGAACGAGGGGTTGGAGCAGGTTTTGGCGCAAGAAGCTTGAATTGCCGGGGGCGCGTTGCGCCCCTTTCGCGACACAAGGCCGCTCCTACAGGGGAATGCGTAATCCTGTAGGAGCGGCCTTGTGTCGCGATGGGCCGCAAAGCGGCCCCCTGGCCCTTACAGGTCGAAATCGCCCGCCGCTTCCGGCTGGTATTCCACTTCCAGCAGCTTCAGCTTGAGGGTCTTGCCCCCCGGTGCCGGCCAGTCGATCTGCGCACCCACCGACAACCCCAGCAAGGCGCAACCGATCGGCGCCAGGATCGAGACCTTGCCTTCCGGCCCGGCATCCTTCGGGTACACCAGGGTCAGGTGGTAGTCCTTGCCGCTGGCTTCCTCACGGCAGTGCACGCGCGAGTTCATGGTCACCACGCCAGCCGGGACTTCCTCGTGACCGACCACCTGCTCGGCGCGGTCCAGCTCGTCCTGCAGGGCGAGCACACCCGGCGTACTCTCGTCGAGGCTGTCGATCAGACGCTCCAGACGTTGTACGTCCAATCGGGTGAGGATGAGGGAAGGCTTGGTGCTCATGATCCAGTCAGACTCCTTTGAACAGGCGGTTTTCATCGTGCAGATAAAGCAAAACCCCGCCCAAGGGCGGGGTTTGTGAAGGCTTTGGCGTCACCGACGCAGAACCCGACGTTACCACAGCCGGGTAAATACTCAAGCCCCTGCGATCAGTGTGCCTTAGCCTGGTCGCGCAGGGCCTGGGCCTCGCGGCAGATCTGCCGGCGCCGTTGGTCATCGGCCGAACGCCATTCGCGGATGTGCTCGACATGCCGGTGGCAACCCGTGCAGACCCGCTGTTCGTCCAGCCGGCAAACGCTGATGCAGGGCGACGGTACTGCGGGGCTGACGTTGCTGTAGAGCGGCTTGGGCGGCCGGGCCTGGGTGCTGCTCATGTCAGATCTCGTCGAAGTCCAGCTTCTCGCCGGCCCGCTCCCAGACGATGCGCTCGAGCATTTCGCCCAGCAGCTCCTCGCTCTTCTCGCACACCCACTTGCCGCTGTCTTCGTCGTAGTCGAAGTGGAAACCGCCGGAACGGTCGGCCAGCCACAGCTGGCGCAGCGGCTCCTGGCGGCTGAAGATCAGCTGGGCGCCGCCTTCGAACTTGACGGTGAGGACGCCAGCGGAGTTCTCCATGTCCAGGTCCAGGCCGCTCTCGTCGAACAGGTCTTCCAGGGCCTGTTGGGTCGCGTCGACCAGATCATGGAAACGCGCTTCACTCAAACTCATTGCAGGAACCTCGAAATTGGCTGCGTTACAGGCAAGCCCGGCAAGATACGGGCGCTTGCCGCCGAATGCAAAGGTTTAGCCGCTACCTTCACTTGCCCCTTCGCGGCTAAAGCCGCTCCCACAGGTACTGCACATGGCGTGAGGCCGATGCGGTCGAGGTGGGAGCGGCTTCAGCCGCGAAAGGGCCCTTGCAGGCGGTAAGAATAGCCCGCCAGGCGGGCCGGCCCTTGCATAGGCAAGCCGTCGGTCGCTCGGTATACTCGGGCGCAATACTGCATATTTCTAAGGATTTCACCCATGAAGCGCCTGATTTCCTCCCTCGCGGCGCTGGTCGCTGTTGCCTGCCTCGTTTCGGCCTGCGGCCAGAAAGGCCCGCTGTATCTGCCAGAAGACGGCGATAACGGCAAAGCGCACAAGTCGCACCAGCACCAGCCAAAAGCCAAGCCGGCCCCGGTACAAGAGCAGCAGCCGGAGCTCGAGCCCGAGCAGTCGCCAGCGCAGTAAGGAAACCAGATGAACGCTTTCAACTACCGCGACGGCGAGCTGTTCGCGGAAGGCGTGGGCCTGTCGGCCATCGCCGAACGCTACGGCACCCCTACCTACGTGTATTCGCGCGCCCACATCGAGGCCCAGTACCGTAGCTACGCCGATGCACTGCAAGGCACCGAGCACCTGGTATGTTTCGCGGTCAAGGCCAACTCCAACCTTGGCGTGCTGAACGTGCTGGCACGCCTGGGCGCAGGCTTTGACATCGTCTCTGGCGGTGAGCTGGAGCGCGTGCTGGCCGCTGGCGGCCGTGCCGACCGCGTGGTGTTCTCCGGTGTCGGCAAGACCCGCGACGACATGCGCCGTGCCCTGGAAGTCGGCGTGCACTGCTTCAACGTCGAATCCACCGACGAACTGGAGCGCCTGCAAGTGGTGGCCGCCGAGATGGGCAAGGTTGCCCCGGTCTCGCTGCGGGTCAACCCGGATGTCGACGCCGGCACCCACCCGTACATCTCCACCGGCCTGAAAGAGAACAAGTTCGGCATCGCCATCGCCGACGCCGAGGCCATCTACGTGCGCGCGGCGCAGCTGCCGAACCTGGAAGTGGTCGGTGTCGACTGCCACATCGGTTCGCAACTGACCACCGTCGAGCCTTTCCTCGATGCCCTCGACCGCCTGCTGGTGCTGGTCGACCGCCTGGCCGAGTGCGGCATCCACCTGCGCCACCTGGACCTGGGTGGCGGTGTCGGCGTGCGTTACCGCGATGAGGAGCCGCCGCTGGTGGCCGACTACATCAAGGCGATCCGCGAGCGCGTCGGCGACCGCGACCTGGCCCTGGTGTTCGAGCCGGGCCGCTACATCGTGGCCAACGCCGGCGTCCTGCTGACCCGCGTGGAATACCTCAAGCACACCGAGCACAAGGACTTCGCCATCATCGATGCGGCGATGAACGACCTGATCCGCCCGGCTCTGTACCAGGCCTGGATGGGTGTCAGCGCGGTCAAGCCACGCGCAGGCGAAGGCCGTGCCTACGACCTGGTCGGTCCGATCTGCGAGACTGGCGACTTCCTCGGCAAGGACCGCGTGCTGAACCTGGCCGAAGGTGACCTGCTGGCCGTACAGTCCGCGGGCGCCTATGGTTTTGTCATGAGCTCCAACTACAACACCCGTGGCCGTTGCGCTGAAATCCTGGTCGACGGCGACCAGGCCTTCGAAGTACGCCGCCGCGAGACCATCGCCGAATTGTACGCTGGCGAAAGCCTGCTGCCGGAGTAAGCCCATGCTGCTGCGTTTTACCAAGATGCATGGGCTGGGCAACGACTTCATGGTCCTCGACCTGGTCAGCCAGCACGCGCACATCCAGCCCAAGCACGCCAAGCAATGGGGTGACCGCCACACCGGCATCGGCTTCGACCAGTTGCTGATCGTCGAGGCGCCGAGCAACCCGGAAGTGGACTTCCGCTACCGCATCTTCAATGCCGACGGCTCCGAGGTCGAGCAGTGCGGCAACGGTGCGCGCTGCTTCGCCCGCTTCGTGCTGGACAAGCGCCTGACCGCGAAAAAGCGCATCCGCGTGGAAACCAAGAGCGGCATCATAGAGCTGGACGTGCAGAACGACGGCCAGATCAGTGTCGACATGGGCCCACCGCGCTTCATCCCTGCCGAAATCCCCTTCGTCGCCGACGAGCAGGCGCTGAACTACCCACTGGAAGTCGACGGCCAGGTGCATTCGATTGCCGCCGTGTCCATGGGTAACCCGCATGCCGTGCTGCGTGTCGACGACGTGCGTACCGCCCCTGTGCACCAGCTGGGCCCGAAGATCGAAAACCACCCACGCTTCCCGCAGCGGGTGAATGCCGGCTTCCTCCAGGTCATCGACCGCCACCGCGCCAACCTGCGTGTGTGGGAACGTGGTGCGGGCGAAACCCAGGCCTGCGGCACCGGCGCCTGCGCCGCCGCCGTGGCGGCGATCAGCCAGGGCTGGATGGACTCCCCGGTGTCCCTCGACCTGCCCGGTGGCCGCCTGCACATCGAATGGGCCGGCCCCGGCAAGCCCGTGGTGATGACCGGCCCGGCCGTACGCGTCTACGAAGGACAGGTTCGTCTCTAAGCGAGTAACCGCCATGACCGATCAGCCCCAGGTTGTACCCCAGCAGTCCGCCGAGCTCGATGCCGAAGCGGTGGTCGCCTACCTGCGCGCCCACCCCACCTTCTTCGCCGAGCACGACGAGCTGCTGATCGAACAGCGCATCCCGCACCAGCGTGGCGACAGCGTGTCGCTGGTGGAGCGCCAGCTCAAGCTGCTGCGCGACCGCAACATCGAGATGCGCCACCGCCTGTCGCAACTGATGGACGTGGCCCGCGACAACGATCGGCTGTTCGACAAGACCCGCCGGCTGATCCTCGACCTGCTCGACGCCGGCAGCCTGGAAGAAGTGGTGATGGCGGTCGAAGACAGCCTGCGCCAGGAGTTCCAGGTGCCCTTCGTCAGCCTGATCCTGTTCGGCGAAAACGTCGCGCCGGTCGGGCGCTGGGTCAGCAACGCCGAAGCGCAGCAGGCCATCGGTGCCCTGCTGGGCGGCGGCAAGACGGTCAGCGGCAACTTGCGCGAGCACGAGCTGGCCTTCCTGTTCGGTGAAGAACAGCGCCGGGAAGTGGGCTCCAGCGCCGTGGCTGCCCTGGAATACCAGGGTCTGCACGGGGTGCTGGCGATCGGCAGCCGCGACCCGCAACACTACAAGAGCAGCGTCGGCACCTTGTTCCTTGGCTACATTGCCGAGGTGCTTGGCCGCGTTGTGCCACGCGTTACCCAGACCCTGCGCCCGGTACGCTGATGGAACGCCAGCTGGAGGCTTATTGCGCACACCTGCGCAACGAGCGCCAGGTGTCCGAACACACCCTGCTGGGCTACCGTCGCGACCTGGACAAGGTGGTCGCCTACTGCAAGGAGCACGGCATTGCCGATTGGCAGGCGCTGCAGATCCAGCAACTGCGCCAGCTGATCGCCCGCCAGCACCACCACGGCCAGTCCTCGCGCAGCCTGGCCCGGCTACTGTCGGCGGTGCGTGGCCTGTACCGCTATCTCAACCGCGAAGGCCTGTGCCAGCACGACCCGGCCAGCGGCCTGAGCGCGCCCAAGGGCGAACGCCGGCTGCCCAAGGTGCTGGACACCGACCGCGCCCTGCAACTGCTCGATGGCGGTGTCGACGATGACTTCATCGCCCGTCGCGATCAGGCCATCCTCGAACTGTTCTATTCGTCGGGCCTGCGCCTGTCCGAGCTGACCAACCTCGACCTCGATCACCTGGACCTCGCCGCCGGCCTGGTGCAGGTGCTGGGCAAGGGCGGCAAGGCCCGCGTGCTGCCGGTCGGCCGCAAGGCCCGCGAAGCGTTGCAGGCCTGGTACCGCCTGCGCGGCATCGGCAACCCGCGCGACCGCGCGGTGTTCATCACCCGCCAGGGCAACCGCATCAGCCCACGGGCCGTTCAGCAACGGGTGAAGGCAGCCGGTGAGCGCGAGCTGGGCCAGCACCTGCACCCACACATGCTTCGCCATTCCTTCGCCAGCCACGTGCTGGAATCGTCCCAGGACCTGCGCGCAGTGCAAGAGATGCTCGGCCATGCCGACATCGGCACCACGCAGATCTATACCCACCTGGACTTCCAGCACCTGGCCGCGGTGTACGACAGCGCCCACCCTCGGGCCAAACGCAGCAAAGGCACAGACTCATGAGCATCAAGCTGATCACCTTCGACCTCGACGACACCCTGTGGGATACCGCGCCGGTGATTGCCAGCGCGGAAGTCGTGCTGCGCGACTGGCTCGAAGCCAACGCCCCAATCCTTGGCGGCGTGCCGGTGGAGCACCTGTTCGCCATTCGCGAGCGCCTGGTGCAAGCTGAACCCGGCCTGAAGCACCGCATCAGCGCCCTGCGCCGACGGGTGCTGTTCCATGCCTTGGAAGAAGTCGGCTACAGCGAAAAGCATGCGCAGGAGCTGGCCAACGAAGGTTTCGAAGTATTCCTGCATGCCCGTCACCAGGTGGAGATCTTCCCGGAGGTACAGCCGGTGCTGGAGATCCTGCGCCATCACTACACCTTGGGCGTGGTCACCAACGGCAATGCCGACGTGAGCCGGCTGGGGCTGGCGGACTATTTCCGCTTTGCCCTGTGTGCCGAGGACCTCGGCATCGGCAAGCCGGACCCGGCGCCGTTCCTCGAAGCCCTGCGCCGCGGCGACGTGGAAGCCAGCGCGGCGGTGCACATCGGTGACCACCCGGGCGATGACATCGCCGGCGCCCAGCGCGCCGGGCTGCGTGCGGTGTGGTTCAACCCGCAGGGCAAGGCGTGGGCAGGCGAACAGGCGCCTGATGCCGAGATCCAGCGCCTGTCGCAGTTACCCGACATCCTCGCGCGCTGGCGCTGACAGGTACTGCACAGCCCTCGAGGCCTGCGCGGCCCGTTGTAGGAGCGGCCTTGTGTCGCGAAAGGGCTGCGAAGCAGCCCCAGCAATTCGTGCATCTACGCAAAAACCCTGGGGCTGCTTCGCAGCCCTTTCGCGACACAAGGCCGCTCCTACAGGGACCGCGTCAACCTGGCCTGAACAGCAGGCACAAAAAAGCCCGCAGCGACGGCGGGCTTTTTTCCGATCAGCCACTCAGATAGGGCGGCTGCCGTACTTGTTGTCCGGTTTCTTGGGCGGGTCGGCGACCACGTTGGCCTCGACTTCCTGAACCTTGCCGCCGCGAGCGAGGAACTCTTCCATGGCCTTGGCCAGGGCGTCACGCTCCTTCTGCTTGGCTTCCATGCTCGGCATCTCGTCTACCGAGACCGCGGCCTTGGATTTGCCCTTGGCAGCGGGTGCCGGGCTGCTGTCGTCATCGCCAGCGTCTTCGGCGCCGTCATCAGCTGCCGCTTCGAGGCCTTCATCGCCCTCGTCTTCGTCGCCTACTTCGAGGTCATCATTTTCCAGATCGTCGTCGCTCATGTTCTACCTCATGACTTGCGAAAAGCAGGTTAGTTATAGACCAGTGCAGCCGTAGACCGGCAGCCACCAGTGAAAATTCAACTGGCCGTGGGTTAGGCCACTGCCCTAGGGTCGGCGCTCCTGATGGGAGGCGGCACCCAGCAGGCCCTGCTCCTGGCAGGACCTGACAAATCCTTTAGCCCCTGCTGGCCACACGCTATTGGCAAGCCTAGCAAAGGCTGGCGAAGCGTGTGGACTACTCGTCAAACACCCTTCGGCGCGCATTCTAGCGCGCCAGCAGAAAAAGCAAAGCACCATGAATGCTCTGCGTTTTGTAAGATTTCCGCCTACGTCGCGAACGTGTCGGATAAACCGTTTGCCGTGCGGGAAATGCTAAAAATCTGGCAAAAAAATGCCCGGCAAGCCGGGCAAGTTTTTACCGCGTCGCAGTTACAGGTTGTAGCCGCGCTCGTTGTGCTGAGCCAGGTCGAGGCCGACCGACTCTTCTTCTTCGCTGACCCGCAGGCCCATCACCACATCCAGCACCTTGAGGATCACGTAGGTGACGATGGCGGTGTAGACCACGGTGAAGATCACGCCCTTGGCCTGGATCCAGACCTGCATGCCGATGTCGGTGACGGCACCGAAGCCGCCCAGCGCCGGGGCTGCGAACACGCCGGTGAGGATGGCGCCGATGATACCGCCGATGCCGTGCACGCCGAAGGCATCCAGCGAGTCGTCATAGCCCAGCTTGCGCTTGAGGCTGGTGGCGCAGAAGTAGCAGACCACACCCGAGACCAGGCCGATCACCAGGGCGCCCATCGGGCCTACGGTACCGGCAGCCGGGGTGATGGCGACCAGGCCGGCGACCACGCCCGATGCGATGCCCAGGGCGCTCGGCTTACCGTGGCCGATCCACTCGGCGAACATCCAGCCCAGGGCCGCGGCGGCGGTGGCGATCTGGGTCACCAGCATGGCCATGCCGGCGGTGCCGTTGGCGGCAGCGGCAGAGCCTGCGTTGAAGCCGAACCAGCCGATCCACAGCATGGCCGCGCCCATCAGGGTGTAGCCCAGGTTGTGCGGGGCCATCGGGGTGGTCGGGTAGCCCTTGCGCTTGCCCAGCACCAGGCAGCAGACCAGGCCAGCGATACCGGCGTTGATGTGCACCACGGTGCCGCCGGCGAAGTCCAGCACGCCCCAGTCCCACATCAGTGCACCGTCACCGCTCCAGACCATGTGCGCGATCGGCGCGTAGACCAGGGTGAACCAGATGCCCATGAACACCAGCATCGCGGAGAACTTCATGCGCTCGGCGAAGGCACCGACGATCAGCGCCGGGGTGATGATGGCGAAGGTCATCTGGAAGGTGATGAATACCGCTTCAGGGAACAGCGCGGCAGCCGAGGTCAGGTTCGAGGGCGTGACGCCGCTGAGGAACGCCTTGGAGAACCCGCCGACGAAGGAATTGAAGTTGAGCACGCCCTTTTCCATACCAGTGGTATCGAAGGCCATGCTGTAGCCGTAGACGACCCAGAGAATGCTCATCAGGCCAGTGATTGCAAAGCACTGCATCATCACCGACAGCACGTTCTTGGAACGCACCATGCCGCCATAGAACAGGGCCAGGCCCGGAATGGTCATGAACAGCACCAGCGCCGTTGCGGTCAGCATCCAGGCGGTGTCGCCGGAGTTCAGCGCTGGGGCAGCTTCCTCTGCCAGGGCAAGCCCGGGCATTACGAGGGACAATAGGGCTCCTAGCCCTGCGATCTTACGCAGAGTCATGTTGTTTTCTCCTGGGGCGTTGGGTTTGGTGAGGCTTTGTTGCTGCTTAGATCGCGTCGGTATCGGTTTCGCCGGTACGGATACGGATCGCCTGCTCCAGATTCACCACGAAAATCTTGCCGTCACCGATCTTGCCGGTGTTGGCTGCCTTGGTGATGGCTTCGATTACCCGATCAAGGTCCTTGTCATCGATGGCGACATCGATCTTCACCTTGGGCAGGAAATCGACCACGTATTCAGCACCGCGATACAGCTCGGTATGGCCCTTCTGCCGACCGAAGCCTTTGACTTCGGTGACGGTGATGCCCTGCACGCCGATTTCCGACAGCGACTCGCGCACGTCGTCCAGCTTGAACGGCTTGATGATGGCTGTGACTAGCTTCATGAAACTCTCTCCCGATTTGGTGGACTTGCCCCAGGAAAACAAACCCGTCTCAAGTCTAAGCGCAGCGGTTGGCTTTGTAACGCGTCGTCGGCATCCGGCTCCGCGTGCGCACTGCCTGGTCACAAGGAACTGCATCAGTGCATGGCTCGCACTGGTCTTTGCAGAAACCTTGCCAGTTCCGTCAAAGCTCGGGAAAACAGGGAGTTATGTGAATCAGTCGGGATTGGCCAGTCGCCAGCATGGGAAACATGCACAATTTCGGTGCATCCCGGCCTGGCGCATTGCTCGAAAAATGTGCAGTTTCAGAGGTGCGCTGCTTTCTGTAGGAGCGGCCTTGTGTCGCGATAGGGGTGCGAAGCGCCCCCACGATTTGTGCCTGGATACTGATATCGCTGGGGCCGCTGTGCGGCCCTTTCGCGACACAAGGCCGCTCCTACACAAGCCCGCGACCGGATCAGATGCGCATGTGTGCGTGCTACACTGCCGGCCATTTCCCAGTATCAGTGGACAGCCCCATGCTCGCGCCCAAAGCCCTTCTCGATGCCCTGAGCGACCAGGCCTCGCGCCTGTTCAGCAGCGATACCGCCCAGCCCCGCGCCGAACTGGAAAGCCAGTTCAAGGTGCTGATGCAAGGTGCCTTCAGCAAGCTGGACCTGGTCAGCCGCGAAGAATTCGACAGCCAGATGGTCGTCCTGGCGCGCACCCGCGCACGCCTCGAAGCCCTGGAAAAACAGGTAGCCGAACTGGAAGCACGGCTGAATCCAGCCCCGCAGGATGAATGAATGCGCAAGGGCATGAAAATACAGGGTAACGCCCTAGCCTGAAAAACCACGACGCACACTTGTAGCTCCGGCCCGGGCCGCGCTGGCTATGCTTGCAAAGCCGCAGGAAGCGGCCCTTTTCAGCGACAACGGAGCGTCCATGTCCCTAGCCCTCGTCCACAGCCGCGCCCAGGTGGGCGTGCAGGCACCGGCGGTCAGCGTCGAAACCCACCTGGCCAACGGCTTGCCCCATCTCACGCTGGTCGGTCTGCCGGAAACCACGGTCAAAGAGAGCAAGGACCGGGTACGCAGCGCCATCGTCAACTCCGGTTTGAACTACCCGCAGCGGCGCATCACCCAGAACCTCGCCCCCGCCGACCTGCCCAAGGATGGCGGGCGCTATGACCTGGCAATTGCCCTGGGTATCCTCGCCGCCGATGGCCAGGTACCAACGGCCACCCTTGCCGAGGTCGAATGCCTGGGCGAACTGGCGCTGTCTGGCAAGTTGCGCCCGGTGCAGGGCGTGTTGCCCGCAGCACTGGCGGCACGCGAAGCAGGCCGGGCGCTGGTGGTGCCGCGGGAGAATGCCGAGGAAGCCAGCCTGGCAGGCGGGCTGGTGGTGTATGCAGTGGGGCACCTGCTGGAACTGGTCGCCCACCTGAACGGCCAGGTGCCGTTGCCACCGTATGCCGCCAACGGCCTGATCCTGCAGCAACGTCCGTACCCGGACCTGAGCGAAGTGCAGGGCCAACTGGCGGCCAAGCGTGCGCTGCTGCTAGCGGCGGCCGGGGCGCACAACCTTTTGTTCACCGGGCCTCCCGGTACCGGTAAAACCTTGCTTGCCAGCCGCTTGCCGGGGCTGCTGCCACCACTGGACGAGCACGAAGCACTGGAAGTGGCGGCGATACAGTCGGTCAGCGGCCATACGCCACTGAGCAGCTGGCCGCAGCGGCCCTTCCGCCATCCGCATCACTCCGCCTCCGGCCCGGCACTGGTCGGCGGCAGCAGCCGGCCGCAACCGGGCGAAATCACCCTGGCCCACCATGGCGTGCTGTTTCTGGACGAACTGCCGGAATTCGAGCGGCGTGTGCTGGAGGTGTTGCGCGAGCCGTTGGAGTCGGGCGAGATCGTGATTGCCCGGGCCCGCGACAAGGTGCGCTTCCCGGCACGTTTCCAACTGGTGGCGGCAATGAACCCCTGCCCTTGCGGCTACCTGGGCGACCCCACTGGCCGCTGCCGCTGCAGTACCGAGCAGATCGCGCGGTATCGCAACAAGCTGTCCGGGCCGTTGCTGGACCGTATCGACCTGCACCTGACCGTGGCCCGGGAGAGCACCACGCTGAACAACCAGCCCTGCGGCGAGACCAGTGCCGATGTGGCGGCCAAGGTAGCCGAGGCACGTGAACTGCAACAGCGGCGGCAAGGGTGTGCGAATGCGTTTCTCGACCTTGAGGGGTTGCGCCGCCATTGTGGGTTGGCAGCGGCGGACCAGGCCTGGCTGGAGGGGGCATGTGAACGGCTGACCCTGTCGTTGCGCGCGGCACACCGGTTGTTGAAGGTGGCGCGAACGCTGGCGGATCTGGAAGGTAGCCAGACAATTGGCCGGGCGCATCTGGCCGAGGCCCTGCAGTACCGGCCGGGGAGCAGTTAAATTGCCGGGGCTGCCTTGCAGCCCATCGCGACACAAGGCCGCTCCCACAAGAGACACCACAGTTTCAAGGGTTGTGGAGATCCCTGTGGGAGCGGGCAAGCCCGCGAAGGGCCGACACAGGCATCACTGGCTGCCCACCAAAGCATCCTCAACCACCTTCAGCAGCACCTCTTCAGAAAATGGCTTGCCCAGGCAGACCAGCGCCCCAAGCGCCATCGCCGCCCGCACCGCCCCTTCATCCCAATGCGCCGACATGCAGATCACCGGCAAACGCCACTCCAGCCGGGCCAGTTCGCGCTGCACCGCCAGCCCGCTCATTCCGGGCATCCTCAGGTCGAGCAGCACACACCCCGCTTGCCGCGCCAGTGCCGAGGCCAGGAACAGGTCCCCTGCAGCAAACGACAAGGTCTCGAAACCTGCCGAACGCAGCAGGTTGGCCAGGCTTTTGCGCACCGACGCATCGTCGTCGACGATGCACACCGCTCTGCTCATGCGCCGCCCAGGCCCTCAGGCTGCGCCCCGATGACGTTGTGCATGGCCACCAGCTCCAGCAGCGAGCGGGACTGCATCTTGTTCATGATGTTCTTCTTGTGCACCTTGGTCGTCACCTCGCTGGTGCCGATCTGCTTGGCGATCTGCTTGTGCGACAGGCCGCCAACCACCAGCGAGAACACCTGGCGCTCGCGCTGGGTCAGGCGCTGGTACTTTTCCTCGACCTGCCGCGCATGGTGCCACCTGCGCCCTTCGGCCACGGCACGCGTGCGCACCGCCTGCAGCAGTGTCAGCAGCTGGTCTTCGTCGAACGGTTTGGTCAGGAACTCCACGGCCCCGGCACGCATGGCCTGGACGGTCATCGGGATGGTGCCGAAGCCGGTCATGAACACGATCGGCCAGGGCAGCGCCAGCCGGCGCAGCGCGTCTTGTACCTCCAGGCCGCTGGTATCGGGCAGGTGCATGTCCAGCAACAGGCAGGCATAGGGGGTTTCCAGGCGGGCCTCGAACAACGCCTCGGCACTGGCGAACAAATGATGCGGAATGTCCTGCGAGCGCAGCAGGCGGCCTAACGCCGTACGCACCGACGGGTCGTCATCCACCACCAGCACCGGCACGTTCAAGTGCTCATCGAACAACTCGACAGTGTCGGCCACGGCGCACAGCGGCGATTTGCCCAACGCCTCGCCAGGCACCTCGAGACTGATCTCGGCGGCCAGGCGATAGCCCCGGCGCGGCACGGTCTGGATCAGGCCACGGTCGCCAAAGGCCTTGCGCAGCAAGGACACCTGCACCTGCAGGTTGTTGTCCTCCACCACCGTGCCAGCCCACACCTGGCTGAACAGCTCGTCCTTGCCGACCACCCGGCCCTTGGCCTTGATCAGCGTAGCCAGCACCTCGAAGGCACGCCCGCCCAACAGGATCGGCTTGCCATCAACAAAGGCTTCGCGCCGCTCCAGCGACACCTGGGCATTACCTATTCGGATCATGGCTTCCTCGCGCGGGCATGGGCGTTTCCCAGCCCCGGGCAGCCTAGGCCAGCGTACGCCTTCAGACAATTATCCCGAGGGATAGGTTGGCCTGGGGACTATACAAAAGCCCGCCAGCCCCCAGGGGACGATAACGGACAACAGCGTGCCCGTTCCTGCCAAGCAGGCTGCAGGCCGCATCCGTGCTGGGCTCGCTGCGTATACTCGCGCGTCAGGATGTCGCTAGCAGGGGTGCCTTATGCTCGATGAACGCCTTGCCCACAGGCCCATCGATTACGACCAGACCGTCGACGAGGGCTG
Source organism: Pseudomonas sp. B5(2017) (assembly GCF_002112825.1). NCBI lineage: Bacteria > Pseudomonadati > Pseudomonadota > Gammaproteobacteria > Pseudomonadales > Pseudomonadaceae > Pseudomonas > Pseudomonas sp. B5(2017). The sequence goes on along the minus strand of NZ_NEIR01000006.1, from coordinate 197,921 downwards.
GCTGAACCGGTGCGACATCAGCGCGCTGGGCCAGGAAGGTGAGCTCAGCTACTTCCGCCTGCGCGACCCTGCCACCCACCAGGCCTGGATCGCCGTGCGCGCCCCGCGCGAGGCCCCCGCCGCCTGCCAGCGCCTGGAACGTGACTACCGCCTGCAACTCGACCCGCAGTGGGCGGTGATCCCCTCGGCGTTCGTACGTTCGGCCGAAGGCCCGCTACTGGTGTACCCGGCCGGCCGCTCAATCGCCGACCTTATCGCAGAAGGCCCAGCAGCCCTGACGCCGTTTCTCGAGATTGCAGTAAACGCGGCCACTGCCTTGGCCCAGGCCCACGAACGCAACGTGCTGCACGGCGCGCTGCAGCCCGAACATGTGTGCCTGCACTCCAACCAGCGAGTGCGGCTGGGCTGCTTTCGCGCCGACCCGGCGGAGCTGATCAGTGAACAGGGCACCGCGCTCGGCAACTGGGCGTACCTGGCGCCGGAACAGGTCTGCCCACATGGCAGCAGCAGCGACCGACGCACCGACATCTATGCCCTTGGCGCGATCCTCTATCAGCTACTGCTGGGCGAATTGCCGCTGGCCGGACGCGACACCCAGCACTGGCGCCAGCTGCATGCCGGCGTGCAGCCACGAGCGGCCTGCGAAGTGGACAGCAATGTGCCGCAACCTCTCAGCCGGATCCTGGCCAAGGCTTTGGCCAAAGAGCCGGACGCCCGCTACCAGAGTGCCCGCGCCCTGTCGGTGGACCTGGCCCATTGCCAGCGGCAGTGGGCCGCCAGCAAGTCCATGGAGGCCTTCGAACCAGGCTGTGCCGACCCGGTCACGCCCGACCGCGCACGCCTGTATGGCCGCTGCGCCGAGCAGAAGGCCATCGCCCTGCTGCTCAAGGCCCTGCGCCGTGACAGCAAGCCACAGGCCCTGTTCATCAATGGGGCTACCGGCATGGGCAAGTCGAGCCTGGTCGAGGCAGCACTCAAGGCCAACGCCCAGGGCTACTGGGCCACCGGCAAGTGCAGCGGCGTTGCCCAGGCCGTGCCCTACGCGCCCTGGGTCGAAATTCTCGGCGCGCTGACCACCCAGTTGCTGGCCCAGAACAGCCAGGACCTCGACACTCTGCGCCGCGAGATCCTGCGCCGCATCAAGGGCCACGGCCGGCTGCTCGGCAAGCTGGCGCCAGACCTGCAACTGGTCCTCGGCCCCCTGCCCGAATTGCCGGCCAAGCCCACGCGCCTGGCGCTGCAGAAGGAGCTGCGGGCGATCGTCGAATTCCTGCAGGTGTTCAGCCGCCCCGGCCAGCCGCTGGTGCTGTTCTTCGATGACCTGCAGTGGGTCGACGACGCCAGCCAGCAACTGCTGGCGCAACTGCTGGCTCACGCGCCCGGCAACCTGTTGCTGATCTTCGCCCGGCGCAATGATGCGCCAGCCAGCAGTACACCCCTTGCCTTGCCCGCAGCGGTGCGCAGCACCACGCTGAACCTGCGGCCCCTGGCGGTGGGCGCGGTGACCGAGCTGATCGGCGAGCGCTACCATGTCGGCCCCGAGGATGCATTGCAGGTGGCCGAACTGGTGCACGACAAGACGGCGGGCAACCCGTTCTTCATCAATCAGATTCTCCGGGCCCTGGTCGAGGACCAGCTGTTCACCTTCGACACCCAGGCCATGCGCTGGTCATGGTGCCTGAAGGCCGTGGCCCGCCACCGCTATTCCGACAATGTCGCCGACCTGATGATCCACCGCCTGGCGCGCCTGCCAGAGCCGCAGCGCGACCTGCTGCGAGTGGCCAGCGCTGCGGGCAGCCGCTGCGATGAACGCCTGCTTCAGCAGGTGCTCTCTCAAGTGCCCGGCGAACCGTTGAAAGCCTTGATTGGCGCGGGTTTCCTGCAATCGGGCCAGAACGGCCTGGGCTTCGCCCACGAGCGGGTGATGGAAGCCGCGTACGCTCTCACGCCCGCGCGCGAGCGTGCCCAGCTGCATGCAAATATCGCCCTGGCCATGCGCCAGGCCTGGCCGGGGCGCCTGCACGAGGCACTGTTCGAGCTTGCCAACCAGCTGCAACGCGCCAGCCCATGCGGGTTTGCAGCGGATGACTGCGAAGCGTTCCTGCAGCTTCTACGCGAAGCCGCGGCACGCGCACGCGACGGCGGCGCTTTCGAACAGACAGCTGGCTACCTGCACACGGCCGAGCAGTTGCTGCACCACGGCGCAACGCTGGAAAGCCGCGCCACGCATGGCTTTGCCATCGCCTGCATGGCGACCGAATGCGACATGCAACTGTCGCGAATGATCGCGGCCGAGGCCCGCATCACTGAATGCCGCCAGCGCGCTCGCTCGGCGTTGGACCAGGCGCGGGTGTGTCGCCTGCAGGCGCTGCTGTACACCTTGCGCGGCGACTATCAGGCGGCCATCGACAGCGCCATATCCGGCCTGGACTTGCTGGGTATAAGCCCGGTGCGGGGTGTCGACTGGCAACAGGTCGAGGCCAGTCATGCCCATGTACAGGCCTTGGTCGAACAGAAAGGCCGCCACTGCCTGGAGTCGCTGCAGCGCACCGATTCGGAGGAAGTGACGGTTGCCATCAGCCTGCTGGCCACCCTGTCGTCATCGTTTTTCGTAAAGGACGACATCTGCTTCCTGCACCTGGCCAAGCTAATGGAGCTGTCGCTGCTGCACGGCGTCGCCCCGGGTAGCACCTACGGCATGGCCTGGTACGGAGTGATGATTGCCGAGCGCTTCGGCGCCTACCATGATGGCCATGCTTGCTGCCTGGCTGCGCTCAAACTGATAGAGCGGCACGGTTTCGACGCTGACTTGACCAGCGCGCTGCTGGCCCTGGACCAGGTAAGCGCCTGGACCTCGCCCATGGAGTTTGCCCGCCGTACCGCGCTGGATGCGGTCGACTCAGGGCGCGTGAGCGGCGACCTGGCGATGAGCTGCTATGCCTGCAACCACCTGGTTTCCGATTCGCTGTTCATGGGCCGCTACCTGCCGGACGTGGTGGAGGAACTGGCGCAAGGCCTGGCCACCGTGCGTCGCTACGGTTACCGCGACATCGAGCAGATCCTGCAGGCCCAGCAAGCGTTCGTCGCCAAATTGAGCGGCACGCCCTGCCCGGCCTCGGCCGCAGCCTCGAAATCGCCTACCACGCGGTTCTTCCAGTACCTGATGGCCGGTATGTGCGACTTCTACCTGGGCAATATCCCGCAGGCCATGCGCAACCTGGCACTGGCCGGCGACAACACCTGGGCGGTACCGGCGCACATCAACCTGGCCGACTATCACCTGTTCCGTGGCCTGGCCCTGGGCAGCCCCGAGGCTATTGGCAGCCTTGCCGACAAGCTGCGCGAGCTACACACCCTGCGCGAGCGCTTCGGCCGCTGGGCCGGCTTCAACCCGGCCACCTTCCGCAACAAGCTGTTGCTGATCGAAGGTGTGATCGCCAAGCTCGAAGGCGACGGCCTGGTCGCCATCCGCTGCTTCGACCAGGCACAGATCGCCGCCACCGCCGCCGGCTTCATCCACGAGCAGGCGCTGGCCCACGAACAGCTGGCCGAGGTATGCATCCCCAGCGGCCTGATCTCCGGCGCCAACCTGCACCTGCGCATCGCCCGCGACTGTTTCCATATCTGGGGCGCGACAGGCAAGGTGCACCAACTGGAGGCTTTGCACCCGTTCCTGCGCACCCAGCCGATCCAGGAAAGCCACCGCGCCACCCACCAGGCCAAGCTCGACCTGGAAGCCGGCATCGAGGCAGCACGGGCGCTGTCCGAGGAAGTGCTGCTCGAGGGCCTGATCGAAACCCTGATGGGCCAGCTGACCCAGCATTCCGGCGCCGACCACGGTGCGCTGCTGATCGTCAGCGGTGCCGAATTCCAGATGGCGGCCCTCGCCTACATCGACGACGCCGGGCTGCACGTGAGCATGGACGACTGCCAGAAGTTCATGACCCAGGCGCCGCTGTCGATCATCAACGCCACCATGCGCACCAAGAAGCCCCTGGTGCTCAACGATGCCCAGAGCGATTGCCCCGAGGCCTTCCGCCAGCAGTTGCAGGCGCGCAAGGCCCGTTCGGTGCTGTGCCTGCCGCTGGTGATCCAGGGCGTGCTTATCGGCTTGGTGTACCTGGAAAACCGCCTGGTACCGAACCTGTTCGGCAGCCAGCGCCTGGCCATGCTGGAAATACTCGCCTCGCAGGCGGCAGTGTCGCTGCAAACCGCCAAGTTCTACACACGCCTGGCCGAAGACAACCAGACCCGCGCCCAGATGGAGGCCGAGTTGCGCCGCTCCCGCGCGGAGTTGGCGCGCACGGCGCACCTGCAGGTGATGAACGAGCTGTCAGCGTCCATCGCCCACGAGATCAGCCAGCCGCTGCTGGGCATCGCCTCCAACGCCGCTGCCAGCCTGCGCTGGCTGAAGCGCGCCAAGCCCGACCTGGAAGAGGCGATTGCCGGCCTGGAAGACATCCGCAACGACAGCGAACGGGCCGCCAACATCGTGCGTGCACTGCGCTCGCTGGCCAAGCAGTCACCGATGCAGCTCAAGGTATTGAAGCTGGACGAACTGATCCGCGAAGTGGTGCGCCTGACCTCGGCCGATGCCGCCAAGGGCACGGTGGATGTGCAGATGCGCTTGCAGGCGGGGGTGAGCGTGATGGCCGACCCGGTGCAGTTGCAGCAGTTGGTGTTCAACCTGATTACCAATGGCCTGGAGGCGCTGGCGGGGTATCGCAGCGATGGGGTGCTGCGGATTGCGTCGGCGGTGGTCGGGGATGGGGTGGAAATCTGCGTGGACGACAACGGGCCGGGGATTGCAACGGATGAGCGCGAGCGAGTGTTCGATGCGTTTCATACCACCAAGATCGGCGGCATGGGGATGGGCTTGGCGATCTGCAACTCGGTGGTGCAGGCCCATGGTGGGCAGTTGCAGGCGCTGGTGTCGGAGTTGGGGGGGTGTCGGATTCGCTTTACGCTGCCTGTGAATCCTTCTTGAGCCTGTACCGGCCCTTTCGCGGGTGAACCCGCTCCCACAGGGATAGTGCACAGCTTGAGAACTGCACGGTTCCTGTGGGAGCGGGTTCACCCGCGAAAGGGCCGGTACAGGTTTACATCAACGGGCGCTCAGGGCCGCATAGCTGTTCATCAGGTTGCGGTAGTTGGGAATGCGCTGCGACAGCAGGTTACCCAGCCCTTCGATGTCATTGCGCCAGTCGCGGTGCAGCTCACAGGCCACCGAGAACCAGTTCATCATCTGCGCACCCGCCTGGGTCATGCGCACCCAGGCCGCCTGCTGCACGGTTTCGTTGAAGGTGCCCGAAGCATCGGTCACCACGAACACTTCAAAACCTTCCGCCAGCGCCGACAGGGTCGGGAACGCCACGCACACATCGGTCACCACGCCAGCGATGATCAGCTGCTTGCGGCCAGTGGCCTTGATCGCCTTGACGAAGTCTTCGTTGTCCCAGGCGTTGATCTGGCCAGGGCGGGCAATGTACGGCGCATCCGGGAACATCTCTTTCAGCTCGGGCACCAGCGGGCCGTTCGGGCCTTGCTCGAAGCTGGTGGTGAGGATGGTCGGCAGGCCGAAGAACTTGGCCAGGTCGCCCAGGGCCAGCACGTTGTTCTTGAACTCGTTGGGCGAGAAGTCCTGCACCAGCGAAATCAGGCCGGTCTGGTGGTCGACCAGCAGCACCACGGCGTCGTCTTTGTTCAGGCGCTTGTAATCGGGTTGGCTCATCGGGGTGACTCCTTGGGTTGGGAAAACAGGCCGGCACTGTTCACAAGGGGCTATACCGGCGGATAGGTTCGGCTTAAGGATGGGCCTGCGCCTGGCGCCACGCCTTGGGTGGCTGGCCGACCAGGCGGCTGAAGGCGCGGGTGAAATGGGCCTGGTCGCAGAAGCCGCATTCCAGGCTCACGTGGGTGATCGGCGCCTCGGTGGCGAGCAGACGCTTGGCCTTTTCCATGCGTGCCAGCAGGCGCCACGCCTGGGGCGAGAGGCCGGTGTTGACCTTGAACGCACGCGAGAAGTGGCTGCGGGTGAGGTTGCATAACCCGGCGATTTCGATGATCGACAACGGGCTGTGCAACATCAGTTCCTTGGCCCGGCGCAAGCGCGCCGGCGTCAGTGCGCCGGGGGTTTGCAGCGGCGCTTGGGGCGTCCCGGGGTGCATGGCGGCTCTCCTGTTCAATGCAGAAAGTCTCGCCTCCGGCACATGACAAAGTCCTGAGCCAAACCTGAATTGTTGTTAATTGCGCGCTGCTGGCCCTGACGGTTTTGCCGATACCTTAAGATGCGTTTCGTATTCAGCTTCGGGCCGCTGGTGGCGGCCGGCATTCAAGGCAAAAGAGCGATGCAGGAAAAACCCGCCCACCGCACCGTGGCCATGGTGTTGTTCAATGATGTGTTGTTGCTGGATGTCACCGGTCCCATGGATGCCTTCGCCATAGCCAACCGGTTCTTGCCTGCAGAGCGGCAATACCGGTTGCTGACCCTGGCCGAGGGGCAAGCGGCGGTGCGCGGCTCATGCGGGCTGAAAGTGATGGCCGACCTGCGTCTGGAGGACTTGCCGGAAGCCGTCGACCTGTTGCTGGTGCCAGGCGGCCCGGGCGCCTATGACGTCGCCCTGCCAGGCATCGAGCGCTGGCTGCCCCAGGCCGTGCGCCGGGCCAAACGCTTTGGTGCAATATGCACCGGGGTATTCCTTCTGGGCCGGGCCGGGCTGCTGGACGGCTATCGCTGTACCACCCACTGGAACTACGTGGAGCGCCTGGCACAAGCGTTCCCCGAGGCGAAGGTCGAGACAGAGCAGATCTACGTGATCGACCGTTGCCTGATTACCTCAGGCGGCATCACCGCTGGCATCGACCTGGCACTGGCGGTGGTGGCCGAAGACCACGGCAAGGCGCTGGCCCTGGAAGTGGCCAAGGTGCTGCTGGTCGCCCGCCATCGCCAGGGTGGGCAAACGCCTTACGGGCCACTGCTGGCGGCTGTGCCGCGGGATGATTCGCCGATTGCACGGGTGCAGGCGTATATCGTCGACCATATCGAGCAAGCCTTCACCGTGCAGAAGATGGCCGACCTGGTGGCCATGAGCGGGCGCAACTTCGCCCGCACCTTTCAACGCGAGGTGGGCATCACGCCGCTGCAATACTTGCAGAACGCACGCATCGACCGCGCGCGCAAGCTGCTGGAAGACACCGACCTGCCGTTGAAGGTAGTGGCGGCGCAGTGCGGGTTTGGCAGTGACCGGCATTTGCGCAAGGTGTTCTGCGAGCGGATTGGCATGACGCCGGCGCAGTATCGGGCGCAGTTTGGTGGCAGTTGAGTATGCAGATTTCCTGTGCCGGCCTCTTCGCGGGTGAACCCGCTCCCACAGGTGTTGCGCAGGCTTGAAGACACCGCTGTACCTGTGGGAGCGGGTTCACCCGCGAAGAGGCCAGCACGATTGTCACCTGATTCAGGACAATGTGTCTTCCTCACAGCAGATTGTCTGGCACTCCCACATTCCCCAGAATTGTCCGCCAAACTGATCTAACGCTGCCCCGGCAGCTCATGGAGTACGAGCCAATGCCACACGAAGGCAGCCTTCTGCAAACCGCGGTGATCTTCCTGCTCGCCGCTGTCCTCGCCGTCCCCCTGGCCAAGCGCCTGCACCTGGGGGCCGTGCTCGGTTACCTGCTCGCCGGCGTGATCATCGGCCCGCAGGCGCTGGGCCTGATCCGCGATACCGAAAGCGTGGCGCACATTTCCGAGCTGGGCGTGGTCCTGCTGCTGTTCATCATCGGCCTCGAGCTTTCGCCCAAGCGCCTGTGGCTGATGCGCAAGTCCGTATTCGGCGTCGGCACCGCCCAGGTGCTGCTGACCGGTGCGCTGATCGGCGCCATCGCCCTGTTCGGCTTCAGCCAGACGCTACCGGCGGCCATCGTGCTCGGCCTGGGCCTGGCGCTGTCGTCCACCGCCCTTGGCCTGCAGAGCCTGGCCGAAAGCAAGCAGCTCAACGCCCCGCACGGCCGCCTGGCGTTCGCCATCCTGCTGTTCCAGGACATCGCCGCCATCCCACTGATCGCATTGGTTCCACTGCTGGCCGCCAGTGGCCCGGACACCAGCCACGGCGACAGCCTGGAGCATGGCCTGAAGGTATTCGCCAGCATCGCCGTGGTCATCGTCGGTGGCCGCTACCTGCTGCGCCCGGTGTTCCGCACCGTGGCCCGCACCGGCCTGCCGGAAGTGTCCACCGCCACCGCGCTGCTGGTTGTGATCGGCACGGCCTGGCTGATGGAAGAAGCCGGCATTTCCATGGCCCTGGGTGCCTTCCTCGCCGGCCTGCTGCTGGCCGACTCGGAATACCGCCACGAGCTGGAATCGCAGATCGAACCGTTCAAGGGCCTGCTGCTGGGGCTGTTCTTCATCAGCGTCGGCATGGGCGCCAACCTGCGCCTGCTGATTGAAATGCCTTTGGTGGTGCTGGGCCTGACCCTGCTGCTGGTGGCCGTGAAGCTGGTACTGCTGATCGGCGTCGGGCGCCTGGCCGGTGGCCTGAACAGCGCCAGCGCCCTGCGCCTGGGCATGGTGCTGGCTGCCGGTGGCGAATTTGCCTTCGTGGTGTTCAAGCTGGGCAAGGACCAAGGCTTGTTCGACACCCAGACCTACGACCTGCTGCTGATGACCATCACCCTGTCGATGGCCATTACCCCGCTGCTGATGATTGGCTGCGCCCACGCCCTCAAGCGCCCGCAACCTGTGCGTGAGGTGCCGGAGCATTACAAGCAGATCCAGGCTGACACGCCACGGGTGGTGATCGTCGGCATGGGCCGCATGGGCCAGATCGTCGCGCGCATCCTGCGGGCACAGAAGATTCCGTTCATTGCCCTGGAAACCTCGGTGGACACCATCGAGATGACCCGTATGTTCGAACAGGTACCCGTGTTCTACGGCGACCCGCTGCGCCCCGAGGTGCTGCATGCCGCCAAGGTGGGCGAGGCGGAATACTTCATCATCACCATCGATGACCCGGAAGCTGCCATTCACACGGCGGAACGGGTGAAACGCCTGTACCCGCACCTGAAAGTGCTGGCCCGCGCGCGTAACCGCCAGCATGTGCACAAGTTGGCGGATGTCGGCGCCGAGCCGATTCGCGAGACGTTCTACTCCAGCCTGGAGATGACCCGCCGGGCATTGGTGGGGTTGGGGTTGAGCGAGGCGCAGGCGGCGGACCGGATTGCGCGGTTTACCCAGCATGACGAAGAGGTGCTGGTGGCCCAGGGGCAGGTGCGTGATGACCGGGCCAAGGTGATGCAGACGGCCAAGGAGGCCCGGGCGGAGTTGGAGCGGTTGTTTGATTCGGATGCGGATTGAGGGTTTCGAGCGCATGGCTGTAGAGATGTAGCGGCCTTGAGATCGAGCGCCGCCCGCGCGGCGCTCGGTCTCATAGGCGCCAGAAATCTATCGTCAGGCACCTGGAGGCCATTCTGCAACCTCCCGACGGTCACCTCCCTGCCATTACGCGGATACCAAAAAACCATCAAAAAATCGTCCGTCTCAGCAAGGTCCTACCTCCTAGCGAACCATTTCCTACGTTAATGCTGACCCTGACGAATTATCCTACGCACCGTGTCGACGCCCGTCTGATTGTCCGGGGAAAGCCTGCTCTCTAGGCTTGCCGGGTCGCTGTCGGTTCAGCGATCGGGTGTGGAAACCCGTCTCGGTTTGAGGTTCTGTCGTCAATGGCAGTTGTGCGCGGGAGGCCGTATGGCCTACCGGGTTGCCTCTCACCGGTTTTCCACCCCGCGTACAACTGCCACCCTTCGCGTGGAAACGGATGGTTGCAGTACAACCTAGAGAGCTTACTGCAATGAAAAAGATTGTCCCCAATCCACCTCTTCCCGACACCAAAGAGCGCGCTTTCAGCCGCTGCGATGCCGGCCATCCACCTTTGTTCACAGTAAACCCGGGCGTCTCTGCCCACGACGCCCTGGTGCATATCGCCCAGTACCTGCGCGGCGCCTACGACTGTGGCTACAAAGCCCTGGAACACCTGGATGAAACCGGCAAGAGCCTGTTCTGGAGCAACCTGAATGCAGTCGAAATGGCAGAAGGGTTGGTTGAGGCATTGTTGGATGGGATTGAGTCGCAGCCCATGAATTGATGTTGTCCTTGCTGGCCTCTTCGCGGGTGAACCCGCTCCCACAAGGATCACCACAGGAGCTGAAACTGTGCAGTACCTGTGGGAGCGGGTTTACCCGCGAAAGGGCCAGCGCAGCAAACAAAAAAGGCCAGCTCCCTACAGAGGAAGCCGGCCTTTTTGCATTCAACTAACGGACTGTTACTTACCCGCAGTCAGCGCGTTGTAGCTGGTAATCAGGTTGCGATAATCCGGAATGTGGTTGGAGCAGAGCGCCGCCAGCCCTTCGATGTCGTTGCGCCAGTCGCGGTGCAGCTCACAGGCCACGCCGAACCAGGTCATCATTTGCGCGCCTGCGCGGCTCATGCGGTCATGGGCAGCATCGCGGGTCATTTCGTTGAAGGTGCCGGAAGCATCAGTCACCACGAACACTTCGAACTCCTCTTCCAGGGCCGACAGCGCCGGGAACGCTACACAGACCTCAGTCACCACTCCGGCGATGATCAGCTGCTTCTTGCCCGTGGCCTTCACCGCCTTGACGAAGTCTTCGTTGTCCCAGGCGTTGATCTGGCCTGGGCGGGCGATGTAGGGGGCGTCCGGGAACAGGGCTTTCAGCTCTGGTACCAGCGGGCCGTTGGGGCCTTGTTCGAAGCTGGTGGTGAGAATGGTCGGCAGGTTGAAGAACTTGGCCAGGTCGGCCAAGGCCAGCACGTTGTTCTTGAACTTGTCCGGCTCGATGTCACGGACCAGGGACAGCAGGCCAGCCTGGTGGTCGACCAGCAGGACAGCGGCGTCGTCTTTGTTCAGGCGGTTGTAGGTGAATTTGCTCATGGTCCGTGCTCCTAAGGGTTATGAATTTTTCAGCATTCGGGGGTGTTTCGCGTTGATGGGCACAGATTAAAATCATCACCTTTGTGGCGGTAGATAGCAGAATTTGGCTTTAGCGTTCCGTTTTATGAACGATAGATTCGTAGGGGCTGTGCCGGCCTCTTCGCGGGTAAACCCGCTCCCACAGGGATGGCGCCGGGCTTGAGCCCTGTGCAGTACCTGTGGGAGCGGGTTTACCCGCGAAAGGGCCGGCACAGGCAACCAAGTACCCGGAGACCGATCATTGGAAGACCTCAACTCCCTCTACTACTTCACCCAGGTAGTCGAACACGGCGGCTTCGCCCCGGCTGGCCGGGCGCTGGACATGCCCAAGTCCAAGCTAAGCCGGCGCATTGCCGATCTCGAAGACCGCCTGGGCGTGCGCCTGCTGCACCGCACCAGCCGCCATTGTTCGCTCACCGAGATCGGCCAGGCCTACTACAACCGCTGCCTGGCCATGCGCGTGGAGGCCGAGGGCGCGGCGGAGATCATCGAGCGCAACCGCAGCGAACCGCGTGGCCTGGTGCGTATCAGTTGCCCGACCACCCTGCTCAATTCCTGGGTCGGGCCGATGCTGACCCGCTACATGCTCAAGTACCCGCAGGTGGAGCTGTTCATCGAGAGCACCAACCGCCGCGTCGACCTGCTGCACGAGGGCTTCGATATTGCCCTGCGGGTGCGCTTTCCGCCGCTGGAGAACACCGACATGGTGATGAAGGTACTGAGCAACAGTACCCAGTGCCTGGTCGGCCAGCCGCAGTACCTGGAGCAGTTGCCCAAGGGCTTCGACCCGCAGCTGCTCGGCACGCTGCCGAGCCTGCATTGGGGCAGCGCCCAGCGTGAGTACCAATGGGAGCTGTTCCAGGGTGAGGACAGCAGCCACAGCATCGTCATCCCGCACACACCGCGCATGGTGACGGACGACCTGTTCGCCCTGCGCCATTTCGTGGTGGCCGGGGTGGGTATTGCGCACCTGCCACGGGTGGCGGTGCGTGAAGACCTGGCGGCGGGGCGGCTGGTGGAGTTGTTGCCGGAATGGCACCCGCGTTGCGGCATCGTGCATGCGATCTTCCCGTCGCGGCGGGGGTTGCTGCCGTCGGTGCGGGCGCTGATCGATCATCTGGCCGAGGAGTTTGCGATCAGCGACATGGCTTGAGTTCTGGGTTGGCTGTACGGGCCTCTTCGCGGGCTCGCCCGCTCCCACAGGTATTGCACAGGGTTCAGAGCCTGCGGTGAATCTGTGGGAGCGGGCGAGCCCGCGAAGAGGCCGGCACAGGCAAAACCAGCCAGAGCACACACATACAAGACCCCTGGCCTATCCTTCATCCACATTCCCGGATCATCCCTCCCGGAGCCCCCATGATCCGCGCCACTCACGGACCAGGCCGCGCCCTGCTCGCCACCCTAGCCCTGTGCCCGGCGCTCAGCCAGGCCGAAGAGCCCGGCTGGTCGCTGCTCAGCCGCAACTACTTCCTGCACAGCGACTTCCGCTCGCCCTCCGGCAGTGGCCAGAACTACCGCCAGGAATGGGCCCAGGGCTTCATTGGCGAAATCCGCTCCGGCTTCACCGAGGGCACACTCGGCGTCGGCATCGATGCCCATGGCTTTCTCGGCCTCAAGCTGGACGGCGGCCGCGGCCATGCCGGCACCGGCCTGCTGCCGCGCGACAGCGATGGCCGTGCCGAGTCCGACTACTCCAGCGCCGGCGCCGCACTCAAGCTGCGGATGGGCAATACCCAACTGCGCTACGGCGAAATGACCGTGGAAACCCCGGTGTTCGACACCAGCGACAAACGCCTGCACCCGGAGTACGCCACCGGCTGGTTCCTGGACAACACCGACCTGCCCGACTGGCGCCTGCAGGCCGGGCACTTCACCGCCTTCAACAACCAGGACAACAGCTCCGGCCATGATGACTTCAGCGGCTACGGCGCTACCACCGACAACCGTGCCATCAGCCTGGCCGGTGCCGCGTTCGCACCCGACGGGCCATTTGGTGGCGCACTGTACGCAGGCCAGCTGGAGGACACCTGGCGCCAGGCCTACCTCAACCTGAACCTGGCCGAGGGCAACTGGCGCCTGGACGGCAACCTGTACAAGACCCGCGACACCGGCAATGCCAGTGCCGGGGCAATCGACACCCTCGCCTACAGCCTGCTGGCCAGGTACAGCTTTGGCGCCCAGGCGCTGAGCCTGGCCTACCAGAAGGTCGAGGGCGATACCCCGTTCGACTTCGTCGGCGGCGACTCCATCTACCTGGCCAACTCGATCAAGTACGCCGACTTCAACGGCCCCGGCGAGCGCTCGTGGCAACTGCGCTACGACCTCGACTTCGCCACCCTCGGCGCCCCCGGCCTGAGCCTGATGGGCCGCTACGTCAGCGGCCGTGGCATCGACGGCAGCCATGCCCCGGCAGGCGGCGCCTATGTGGGCCTGTACGGCGACGGCGGCAAGCACTGGGAGCGCGACATCGACCTGAAATACGTGGTGCAGTCGGGCGCCGCCAAGGACCTGAGCCTGTCGTTTTCCCACGTCAGCCACCGCGCCAACCAGGCCCAGGCCGGCGATGACATCGACCGGATCTACCTGATCATCGAATACCCACTCAAAGGCAGCTTCTGACATGAGCACGACCCCTTCAGGCGCCTGGAGCCCATTGCGCAACGCCACCTTCCGCATGCTGTGGATCGCCACCATCGCTTCCAACATCGGCACCTGGATGCACGAGGTGGGCGCCGGCTGGCTGATGACCACGCTGTCGGCCAGCCCGTTGCATGTGGCCCTGATCCAGGTAGCCGGCTCGCTACCAATGTTCTTCCTCGCCCTGCCGGCCGGCGCGGCGGCGGATATCGTCGACAAGCGCCGCTACCTGTTGCTGGTGCAACTGTGGATGTCTTCGGTGGCCGTGGTGCTGGCGGCCCTGACCCTGCTCGGGCTGATGAACGTCACCCTGCTGCTGGTGCTTACCCTGGCGCTGGGCATCGGCACGGCACTGATGATGCCGGCCTGGAGCGCGCTGACACCGGAGCTGGTGGGCAAGGACGACCTGGCCAACGCGGTGGCGCTTTCCAGTGTCGGTATCAATGTGTCGCGCGCCATCGGCCCGGCTTTGGCGGGCGTGGTGGTGAGCATGGTCGGCCCGTGGCTGACCTTCGCCCTGAATGCCATCTCGTTCGCCGGGGTGATTTTGGTGCTGTTCCTGTGGAAGCGCGAGGTGAAGGAGCTACTGCTGCCAGCCGAGCGCTTCGTCGGCGCCATGCGCACCGGGCTGCGTTTCGCGCGCAGTGCCAAACCCTTGCAGGCGGTGATATTGCGCGCCTTGGCTTTCTTTTTCTGCGCCAGCGCCGGCACCTCGCTGCTGCCGTTGATCGTGCGTGGCGAGATGCATGGCACCGCCGCCGATTTCGGCCTGCTGCTGGCGGCCATCGGCATCGGCGCGGTGGCCGGCGCCACCTTGCTGCCACGCCTGCGCGAACGCATCAGCCGCGACCGCCTGGTGCTGCTCGCCAGCCTGCTGTATGCCCTGTTCCTGCTGGCCCTGGCGCTGGTGCGCAACTTCTATGTGCTGCTGCCGGCAATGCTGCTCAGCGGCGCGGCGTGGATTGCCGTGCTGTCCAACCTGCAGGTGGCGGCGCAGACCTCGGTGCCGGCCTGGGTACGGGCGCGGGCGCTGTCGGTGTACATCCTGATCTTCTTTGGTGCCATGGCCAGTGGCGGGTTGCTGTGGGGCACGCTGGCCAGCCATGCAACGATCACCTTGAGCCTGCTGCTGGCCGCAGGAGGCCTGGCACTGGGCACGCTGCTGACCTGCAAGGTGACGCTGCCGGAAACCGCAGCCGAGGAGCTGACGCCGTCACTGCATTGGCCGGTGCCGCTGCTGAGCGACGACATGGACAAGGAAAGCGGGCCGGTGATGGTCACCGTGGAATACCACATCGACCCGGCCAAGGCCGAGGCGTTCCAGCAGGCAGCGCGGGAGCTGGAGGCGATGCGCAAGCGCAATGGCGCGTTGTCGTGGGGGTTGATGCGCGACAGTGCGGACCCGGCGTTGTGGCTGGAGTTCTTCTTCGAGGAATCGTGGCTGGAGCATTTGAGACATCACCACCGGGTAACCCGGGGTGAGCTGAAGATCGAGGCCAGGGTGCGGATGCTGCAGACCGATGGGGTGGAAGTGAAGATTCGGCATCTGTTGGCTGGAGCTGAGCACAAGGCTCACCATTGATGTTGGCCTCTCCGGCCCTATCGCCGGCAAGCCAGCTCCCACAAGGTCTCCACAGGTCCTGAGGGCTGTGCAGTACCTGTGGGAGCTGGCTTGCCGGCGATAGGGCCAGCACAGAAGGAACAAAAAAGGGGGCCAATAACTGGCCCCCCCTTTTTCACATCAGCTCAGCTTAGAAAGCAAAGCACGAACAACCCAACGCCCCCCAGAAGCCCTGGAAGTCATTCACCGGCACACTCGAATGCCGTGCCTTCTCATGGCTGTGCGCATGCACCCCGCAAGGCCCGACACACTGGTGCGCCACCGCTGCCAGCGACGGCGCGCCCACGCGCCAGTGGCCCGGCACCTTGGTCACCGGCGACCACTCCGGCAGCACCGGCACCTGGGGCGGCCCGAGTTTGTCGAATTCCGCCGCGCCATACACCACCTTGCCGTCGACCACCGTCAGCACCGACTCGATGCCCTTGATCGCCTCTTCATCGACACTGAAGAAGTCCAGCGACAGCGCCGCCAGGTCGGCCAGCTGGCCCACCTTGATCTGGCCTTTCTTGCCCTGCTCGCTGGAGAACCAGGCGCTGCCCTGGGTGAACAGCTGCAGCGCGGTGTCACGGCTGAGGCCTTCCGGGTACAGCTCCATGCCACCGACGGTCTTGCCGCTGACCAGCCAGTACAGCGAAGTCCACGGGTTGTAGCTGGACACGCGAGTGGCGTCGGTACCGGCGCCCACCGGCACGCCCATGTCGAGCATGCGCTTGATTGGCGGGGTCTGCTCGGCAGCCTTGGCACCGTAGCGGTCGACAAAATACTCACCCTGGAAGGCCATGCGGTCCTGGATGGCAATACCGCCGCCCAGCGCACGCACACGCTCGATGTTCTGCGGGGTGATGGTTTCGGCGTGGTCGAAGAACCACGGCAGGCCATTGAACGGGATTTCGCGGTTGACCTTCTCGAACACGTCGAGCATGCGCGTGATCGATTCGTTGTAGGTGGCATGCAGGCGGAACGGCCAGCGCTGCTCGACCAGGTGGCGTACCACCGGCTCCAGCTCTTGTTCCATGGTTTGCGGCAGGTCCGGGCGCGGTTCGAGGAAGTCCTCGAAGTCGGCGGCGGAGAACACCAGCATCTCGCCGGCGCCATTGTGGCGCAGGAAGTCGGTACCGCTGTGCAGCTTCACGCTGGAGGTCCACTTGCGGAAGTCGTCCAGCTCTTCCTTGGGCTTCTGGGTGAACAGGTTGTAGGCAATGCGCACAGTCAGCTGGTTGTTGTCGGCCAGCTCCTGGATCACCTGATAGTCGTCCGGGTAGTTCTGGTAGCCACCACCGGCATCGATGGCGCTGGTCAGGCCCAGGCGGTTGAGCTCGCGCATGAACTGGCGGGTGGAGTTGACCTGGTATTCCAGCGGCAGCTTCGGCCCCTTGGCCAGGGTGGCGTAGAGGATCATCGCGTTGGGGCGGGCGATGAGCATGCCGGTCGGGTTGCCGAACTTGTCACGCTGGATCTCGCCGCCCGGCGGGTTGGGCGTGTCCTTGGTGTAGCCGACGGCCTTGAGCGCGGCGCGGTTGAGCAGTGCGCGGTCATACAGGTGCAGCAGGAATACCGGGGTGTCAGGTGCGGCCTGGTTGATTTCCTCCAGGGTGGGCATGCGCTTTTCGGCGAACTGGAACTCGTTCCAGCCACCGACAACGCGCACCCACTGCGGGGTCGGCGTACGCGCAGCCTGGTCCTTGAGCATGCGCAGGGCATCGGCCACCGAAGGCACGCCTTCCCAGCGCAGTTCCAGGTTGTAGTTCAGGCCACCACGGATCAGGTGCAGGTGCGAGTCGTTCAGGCCGGGGATGACCGTGCGCTGCTTGAGGTCGATGATCTGCGTGGTGGCGCCCTTGTGGGCCATGGCTTCGGCGTCGTTGCCCACGGCGATGAAACGGCCATCCTTGATGGCGACGGCGGTCGCGGTGGGCTTTTCACGATCAACGGTGTGCAGTTTGCCGTTGAACAGAATCAGATCGGCGGTCATGGAACCTCCTTGGGTGGATGCGTGAGCGGAACCGGCGGAACCGGTAAAAGGCAATGCGGACCAGAGCGCGCCGGCGGCACCGAGCACGGTACTGGTGGCGAGGAACTGGCGACGGGTCTTGTCGTTGCGGTCCTGGGACATGGGGTTCTCCGTCTGGGTGCGGCAGCGGGCAGGCGCAACTGCGGAGCATGCCGGTTGGTGTAGGGGCAAGGCTTGGATGGATGTGCGGTGGGTGGTTGAAGGTTAGCCCTGTTCAGCATTTGTGCTGCCTGGGCTGGCCTCTTCGCGGGTGAACCCGCTCCCACAGGGACACCACAGGCCTGGAAGACTGTGATATCCCCTGTGGGAGCGGGTTTACCCGCGAATGCCCCAGCACAGTTACTTCTGAAGGAACGCCAGCAAGTCTTGATTGAGTTGCTGTGCATGAGTCACCGCAAACCCGTGCGGCGCCCCCGCGTACACCTTCAGCTCAGCCCCGCGAATCAGCTCCGCCGCCCGCTTACCGGTACTCTCGAACGGCACGATCTGGTCGTCGTCACCGTGGATCACCAGGGTTGGCACATCGATCTTGGCCATATCCGGGCGGAAGTCGGTTTCGGAGAACGCGGTCACGCAATCCAGGGTGCCCTTGATCGATGCCATCAGCGCAATGTTCAAGGTCTGGGTCTGCACACCCTGGGACACCTGCTGCCCATGGTTGATGCCATAGAACGGCGCGGCGAAATCGGCGATGAACTGCGCCCGGTCGGCACGCAGGCCGGCGCGGATACCCTCGAACACCGACAGGTCGACACCTTCAGGGTTGTCGTCACGCTTGCCGAACACCGGCGTCACCGCGCCCAGCAGCACTAGCCCGGCCACACGCTCGCTGCCGTGGCGGGCGACGTAGCGGCTGACGTCGCCGCCACCCATCGAGAAGCCCACCAAGGTCACATCGCGCAGGTCGAGGTGTTCGATCAGCTGGGCGATGTCATCGGCGAAGGTGTCGTAGTCGTAGCCGCTCCATGGCTGGCTCGAACGGCCGAAACCACGGCGGTCGAAGGCGATGGCGCGGTAGCCGCGGCTGGCCAGGAATTCCATCTGCGAATCCCACATGTCGGCATCCAGTGGCCAGCCGTGGCTGAACAGCACAGGTTTGCCGCTGCCCCAGTCCTTGAAGTAGATCGAAGTGCCATCGCGGGTAACGAACGTGCTCATGTCGGTATCTCCTTGAAAATGTCGAGGTAAAGGCCTGGCTCAGCCACGCAGCCAGTTGGCGCAGCGGCGGGTTACCCAAGGCATGATGTAGAACACCACGGGCAGGATGACGAACACATTGACGATCAGGTTGCCGGCAATCACACCGCCCAGCTGCGGGAAGCGTGCAAACAGCGGTGCCAGCAGTTGCGGAATGATCATGGTCATCGGGCAGATCACCAGGTAGGTCAGCAGCGCCTGTTTCCAGCGCGGCGGTTGCGCTGCCGTGGTGCCCGGGGTGCTATCAAGAACCTGGTGTTGCAGGCATACGGTTACCACTTCGCGGTTGTCTTGGAGTGCGGTGTTCATCAGCGTTCCTTGGGATGAGCTTGCCCGCATCCACTGTGCAACGGCGGACGGGCGCTGGATTGGACAGGTGTGCTGCCTTGCCGGGCACCGACTGGCGGTGCCCGGGGCGATCGGTTTACTTGCTGGCGTTGAAGGCGTTGTAGCTGGTGATCAGGTTGCGGTAGTCCGGGATGTGGTTGGAGCACAGCGCGGCCAGGCCTTCGATGTCGTTGCGCCAGTCGCGGTGCAGCTCACAGGCCACGCCGAACCAGGTCATCAGTTGCGCGCCGGCCTGGCTCATGCGGTCGTGAGCGGCGTCGCGGGTCATGGCGTTGAAGGTGCCGGAGGCATCGGTGACCACGAACACTTCGAACTCTTCTTCCAGGGCCGACAGCGCCGGGAAGGCTACGCACACTTCGGTCACCACGCCGGCGATGATCAGCTGCTTCTTGCCGGTGGCCTTCACCGCCTTGACGAAGTCCTCGTTGTCCCAGGCGTTGATCTGGCCTGGGCGGGCGATGTAGGGGGCGTCCGGGAACAGGGCTTTCAGTTCTGGTACCAGCGGGCCGTTCGGGCCTTGTTCGAAGCTGGTGGTGAGGATGGTCGGCAGGTTGAAGAACTTGGCCAGGTCGGCCAGGGCCAATACGTTGTTCTTGAACGCGTCCGGCTCGATGTCGCGGACCAGGGACAGCAGGCCAGCCTGGTGGTCGACCAGCAGGACAGCGGCGTCGTCTTTGTTCAGGCGGTTGTATTTGAAGTTGGTCATGGTCGTTGCTCCTAAGGGTTTTGATCTTTTCAGTAAGTTGGGTGTTTCGCGTTGATGGGAGAAGATTAAAACCATGACCTTTCTGGCGGTAGATAGCGGTTTTTGGCTCTAGCGTTCTGTTTTATGAACGATGGTTTTGTATGGGCTCGACCGGCCCTTTCGCGGCTAAAGCCGCTCCCACAGGGATTGCGCTGGATTTGAATCGTGCGCAGTACCTGTGGGAGCGGCTTTAGCCGCGAATAGGCCGGCACAGGCCCCATTGCCTGCCCGGCCAACCTGCTCTATTACTACCCACAGCCCTCCCCTCACCCGAGACCACCATGCTGGCGTTCATCCAGTCATACCCGTTGTTGCTCGGCACCGCCCTGATCCTGCTCGACCTCGTGCTTTGGCAACTGATCCCTCTCCAGCACCGGGCCTGGCGCATCGGCGCGCGGCTGGTGCTGTTCCTGCTGTTCAGCTCGGTGCTGGTGGCTGCCGGCATGAGCCCGCTGCAACCACCACCCTGGCCCGATGATGTCTCGCGCAACCTGATCGCCACGGTACTGGCGATCGGCTGGTGGCTGTTCGGCGCACGCACGGTGACGGTGGTGTTCGGCCTGTTGCTGGTGGCCCGCGGCAGCCATGGCGGGCGTTTGCTGCAGGATGTGCTGGGGGCGCTGATCTTCCTGGCTGCCGTGGTCGCTGCCGCAGGCTATGTGTTGCAGTTGCCGGTCAAGGGCCTGCTGGCCACATCGGGGGTAATGGCCATCGTCATCGGCCTGGCGCTGCAGAGCACACTGGCCGACGTGTTCAGTGGCATCATCCTGAACACCACGCGGCCGTATCAGATTGGCGACTCGATCTCCATCGACAGCACCGAAGGCAAGGTGCTGGAAATCGACTGGCGTGCCACCCGCCTGCTCACCAGCACCGGCAGCCTGGCGGTGATCCCCAACTCGGTGGCGGCCAAGGCCCGGCTGCTCAACCACAGCCGCCCGGCCGATGTGCACGGAGTGTCGGTCAGCGTGGTGGTACCGGCCAAGGTGCGGCCCAAACGGGTGTTCGATGCTCTGGAAAAAGCCTTGCAAGGCGTCAGTGCCATCCTGGCTACACCAAGACCAAAGGTGACGGTGAAAGCCTCGACGCTGGAATCAGTGGAATACGAAGCCAGTGGCTTCGTGGCCGATGCGGGCGCCAAGGGCGACGCGCGCAACCAGCTGTTCGACCTGGCCCACCGGCACCTGGAGGCCAGCGGGGTAATGTGGAACACCGACCTGGCCATGCCACCACGCAGCCGCCAGCGCGAGGTGCTGGACGAGGTGCGGGTGTTCCGCTCGCTGAGCGCGGAAGAGCGCGATGCGCTTAGCCAGCGCATGACGGCGGTGGAATACCTGGCCGACCAGGTAATCCTGGGCGTGGGCGAGCATTCCGATCATTTGCTGGTGATTGGCAGCGGGGTGGTTTCGGCGTCGATTCGCGATGGCGACAAGCTGGTCGAAGCAGGACGCATGGGGCCGGGCGAGGTGCTGGGAATCGAAGGAATCATCGACGAAGAGGAATCGCTGGCCGAGTTCCGCACGCTGACCGGTTGCGTGCTGTATCGGATCGACAAGGAACAGGTGAAGAGCTGCCTGGTGCAACGCGGCGATGTGCAGACGGCCTTGAGCAAGTTGCAACGGTTTCGGCGGCAGAGCCGGGAGTCGTTGTTGCTGCAGAAGCCGGTTTCGATCAAGAAGGGCGGCTTTCTCAGCTGGTTGCACAAGTAAGCCTGTGCCGGCCTCTTCGCGGGTAAACCCGCTCCCACAGAGACCGCGCAAATTCAGAACGCTGCGCAGTACCTGTGGGAGCGGGTTTACCCGCGAAGAGGCCAGTATTTACAACACAACTCTCAAACATTGCCCCGCGTGGTACAGCGAGAACCCGGACTCATAGAACGCCGTCCGCAGCGAGGGCGCACTCACGCCCTTCATCGGCGAAAACGGAATCGGCAGGCTGCCCGCCTCCCCCTTCAGCAGGAACTCGGCAAACGCCCGGCCAATCACGGTCCCGGTAGTATTACCCCGCCCGTTGTACCCGGTCACCGCCACCAGCCCCGGCGCCGGCTCGAACAGGCGCATCAGGTGGTCTGGGGTGAAGTCGATGCAGCCGGTCCAGTGCATTTCCCACTCGACCTTGCCCAGCTCCGGGTAATAGTGGCTCTGGATGCGGTCGGCCCAGCTGCGCACGAACCAGGCCGGCTTGTTGTCGACCCGGCCCAGGCTGCCGAGCAGCAGGCGGCCCTGGTCGTCGCGACGGATGCTGCTGAGCACGGTGCGGGTGTCCCACGAGCCTTGGCCATGTGGCAGCACCTTGTCGGCTGCAGCACCCTGCAACGGCTTGGATGCCACCTGGTAGTAGTAGCCACGGAAGAACTGCTTCTGCAGGTTGCTCCAGTCGCCTTCGGTGTAGGCGCCGGTGGAAATCACCACCTTGTCGGCGCGCACCGAACCACGTGCGGTCTTCACCCGCCAGGCATCGCCGTCACGCTCCAGGCCTTCGACCGAAGACTGCTGGAACAGCTTGCCACCCAGGCGTGCCACCGCTGCGGCCAGGCCCTGGGTGTAGCCCATGGGGTTGATGGTGCCGGCGCGGCGGTCGAGCAGCGCGGCGGAAATCTTGTCGGTGCCGCAGTATTCCTGGCATTGGGCGCCGGTCAGCAGCTCCACATCGGCACCACGGCGGCGCCATTGTTCGTGGCGGGCCTCGAGGTCGGCGATACCGGTGGCGTTGTGCGCCATGTGCAGCGTGCCTTTGTGCTGGGCCTGGCAGTCGATGCCAAGGCGTTCGATCATGGCGAACACTTCGGCCGGGGCTTCGCCGAGCACCTGGTTCAGGCGGCTGCCCTGCTGCAGGCCAAGGGTGGCCTCGACATCGTCGGGGCGGATCCAGGTGCCGGCGTTGACCAGGCCGACGTTGCGCCCGGAGCCACCGTGACCGATCTTCCAGGCCTCCAGCAGGATCACCGACTTGCCCTGTTCGAGCAGGTGGATGGCCGCCGACAGACCGGTAATGCCGCCACCGATCACGCAGACATCGGCCTTGTGCTCACCGGCCAGGGCCTGGGCGGCGACGGTCGGTTTGCTGACGAATTCCCACAAGCATTCTTGACGCAGTTCGGACATGGCCCGGCTCCAGCAATTTGTTCTTGTTTGGGGCCGTTGTGCGGCCCATTCGCGGGTAAACCCGCTCCCACAGGTGCATCACAGGTTTCAAAAACTGTGTTGTACCTGTGGGAGCGGGTTTACCCGCGAACCGGGGGCCAGGCCCCCGGCCATGCAGCATCAGCCGATCAGTCGAACACGATACCCTGCGCCAGCGGCAGTTCGCGCGAGTAGTTCACGGTGTTGGTCTGGCGACGCATGTAGCCTTTCCAGGCATCCGAACCGGACTCACGGCCACCGCCAGTCTCCTTCTCGCCACCGAAAGCACCGCCGATCTCGGCGCCGCTGGTGCCGATGTTGACGTTGGCGATGCCGCAGTCGCTGCCCGAGGCGCTCTGGAAGCGTTCGGCCTCACGGATGTCGGTGGTGAAGATGCACGACGACAGGCCTTGTGGCACTTCGTTGTTCAGGCGCAGGGCCTCTTCGAAGTCGTCGTAGGCCAGCACGTACAGGATCGGGGCGAAGGTTTCGTGGCGCACCACGTCGCTCTGCGCCGGCATTTCGGCGATGGCAGGCGATACGTAGTAGGCGTTCGGGTACTGGTCGGCCAGCTGACGCTCACCACCAAATACCTGGCCACCTTCGTCGCGGGCCTTGGCCAGCGCGCCCTGCATGGCGTCGAACGACTGCTTGTCGATCAGCGGGCCCACCAGGTTGTCCTTGCGTGGGTCACCGATGCGCACCTTGCCGTAGGCGGCTTTGACACGGGCAACCACTTCGTCCTTGATCGAACGGTGCACGATCAGGCGGCGCAGGGTGGTGCAACGCTGGCCGGCGGTGCCGACTGCGGAGAACAGGATGCCACGCACGGCCAGGTCGAGGTCGGCGCTCGGGGCCAGGATCATGGCGTTGTTGCCGCCCAGTTCGAGGATGCTGCGGCCGAAGCGGGCAGCCACACGTGGGCCGACTTCGCGCCCCATGCGGGTGCTGCCGGTGGCGCTGACCAGCGGTACGCGCGGGTCGTCGACCATGGCTTCGCCGGCTTCACGGCCGCCGATTACCAGTTGTGCCAGGCCAGCCGGGGCATCACCAAAGGCTTTCAGGGCTTTTTCGAACAGCGCCTGGCAGGCCAGGGCGGTCAGCGGGGTCTTCTCGGACGGTTTCCATACCACCGAGTTACCGGCGACCAGGGCCAGGGCGGTGTTCCAGGCCCAGACTGCGACCGGGAAGTTGAAGGCGCTGATCACGCCGACCACGCCCAGCGGGTGCCAGGTTTCACGCATGTGGTGGCCAGGGCGCTCGGAAGCGATGGTCAGGCCGTACAGCTGGCGCGACAGGCCAACGGCGAAGTCGCAGATGTCGATCATTTCCTGCACTTCGCCCAGGCCTTCCTGGGTGATCTTGCCGGCTTCGATCGAAACCAGCTCGCCGAGGTCGGCCTTGTGCTCACGCAGCACTTCGCCGAACAGGCGCACCAGCTCGCCGCGGCGCGGGGCCGGCACGCTGCGCCAGGCTTCGAAGGCGCTCTGGGCCTGATCGATGCGGGCGATGGTCTCGGCCTTGCCGAGCAGTTTCACCGAGGCGATCTGGCTGCCGTCGATCGGCGTGTGAACAGGGTAGTCGCCCTGGGTGTAAGCCTCGGCAGCAACGCCAAGGCGCTCGAGCAGTCCAGCAACCATTTGTGCATCTCCTACATCGGGTGATGGGGTGGAAAAATGATGTGGATCAGTATTAATCCGATCACACCGGTGCAACAAACGACCTTTATTCCGCATATCATTCCGTCAGGTAATGATTTGAGCCGCAGAGACCGCTATGTCCAAACGCCTGGTGCCCTCCATGACCGCCCTGCAGTGCTTCGAAGCTGCAGCCCGCCATTTGAGCTTTACCCGTGCCGCCGAAGAGCTGCACCTGACCCAGAGCGCGGTCAGCAAGCAGGTGGCGCAGCTTGAAGACATGCTGCGCCACCACCTGTTCCTGCGTATCCGCCGCCGCCTGCAGCTGACGCCGGCGGGCAGCCTGTACCTGGCCGAGGTCAACAAGATCCTCACCCAGGTGGACATGTCCAGCCGCTACGTGCTCACCTACGGCGAGCAGACCGAGATATTGAAGGTAGCCACTCAGCCGAGTTTTGGCGTGCGCTGGTTGATCCCGCACCTCAAGGGCTTTGGCAAGCGCCACAGCAACATCCACCTGGACATCCGCAACGAGATGGAACCGTTCGCCCTGCTGCAGGGCTCGGCGGACGTGGTGTTCTTCTATGGCCAGGGCACCTGGCCGGGGGCCACCTGCGTTGAGCTGTTCGGTGAGGAGGTGGTGCCAGTGTGCGCGCCGGAGTTGCTGGCCGGGCGTGAACTGAACGATGCCGGGGAGCTGGCCGAACTGGTGCTGCTGCAGAGCACCTCGCGGCCAGAAGCCTGGCACGAGTGGTTCCTGGAGCTGGGCTTGCAGAGCGTCAGCGCCTACCACGGGCCGCGCTTCGATACCTTCTACATGGCCTTGAGCGCGGCGCAGGCCGGGTGCGGGGTGGCGTTGGTGCCGCGCTACCTGGCGGAGAAGGAGCTGGCCGAGGGGAGTTTGGTGGTGCCGTGGAACCATGCGATGCGCAGTGCCGGGGCGCATTACCTGGCGTATGCCGAGCATGCGGCGGAGGTGCCCAAGGTAAGGGCGTTGGTGGAATGGATTCGTGAGCAGCTATCGACCTGAGGGCCTCTTCGCGGGCGTGCCCGCGAAAGGACCCTTGAGGTCGATCAAAAAAGGAATGACACACTCACTTTTTTTCGCTTGTGAGCAAAGTGCATTCCCAGCTTTCATGTAAGCGTCCGAACCCAACCAGGAAGCTAGCGATGCCCGCCCACGATTTCGTCAGCCCCGACAGCATCCGCGCGCAGTTCTCTGCCGCCATGTCGCTCATGTACAAACAGGAAGTGCCCCTGTACGGCACGCTGCTGGAGCTGGTGAGCGAAATCAACCAGCAGGTCATGGCCCAGCAACCCGAGGTTGCCGAGGCCCTGCGCTGGACCGGCGAAATCGAGCGCCTTGATCAGGAGCGCCACGGCGCCATCCGTGTGGGCACCGCCGCAGAGCTGGCCACCATCGCCCGGTTGTTCGCGGTCATGGGCATGCAGCCAGTCGGCTACTACGACCTCAGTTCCGCTGGCGTGCCGGTGCATTCCACCGCCTTCCGCGCGGTGCACGAGCAGTCGCTGCATGTCAGCCCGTTCCGCGTGTTCACCTCGCTGCTGCGCCTGGAACTGATCGACAACCCGCAACTGCGCGAGCTGGCAGAGAGCATCCTGGCCAAGCGCCAGATCTTCACCGCACGTGCCCTCGAACTGATCGCCCAATGCGAGCGCGATGGTGGCCTGAACGCCGCCGATGCCGAAGCGTTCGTGCAGGAAGCGCTGCACACCTTCCGCTGGCACCATGACGCCACCGTCACTGCCGAGCAGTACCAGCAGTTGCACGACCAGCACCGCCTGATCGCCGATGTGGTGGCCTTCAAGGGCCCGCACATCAACCACCTGACCCCGCGCACCCTGGACATCGATGCAATCCAGCTTGGCATGCCGGCCAAGGGCATCCCGCCAAAGGCCGTGGTCGAAGGCCCACCCACCCGCCGCCACCCGATCCTGTTGCGCCAGACCAGCTTCAAGGCCCTGCAGGAAAAGGTCGCGTTCAGCGATCAGCAGGGCAGCGAAGGCAGCCATACCGCGCGCTTCGGCGAAATCGAGCAACGCGGTGCGGCGCTGACGCCGAAAGGTCGCCAGCTGTACGACAAGCTGCTCGACGCCACCCGCGCCGCCCTGGGTGGCGCCCCGGCCGAGGCCAATGCCGAACGCTACATGGCGTTGCTGAAGGACACATTTGCCGAGTTCCCGGATGACCTGGCACAGATGCGTGAACAAGGGCTGGCCTACTTCCGCTACTTCGCCACCGAAAAAGGCCTGGCTGCGCGCGACCAGGACGGCCGCCCGACCACACTGGAAGGGCTGATCGAGGCTGGCCATGTGCACTTCGAGGCGTTGGTGTACGAGGACTTCCTGCCGGTGAGCGCGGCGGGGATCTTCCAGTCCAACCTGGGTGACGATGCGCAGGCCGAGTACGGCAGCAACGCCAACCGCGATGCGTTCGAAGCGGCGCTGGGGCTGCAGGTGCAGGATGAGCTGGCGCTGTATGCGCAGAGCGAGCGTCGGTCGCTGCAGGCGTGTGCACAGGCTTTGAACCTGGGCTCGATGTAAGGCATTGCGGCCTCTTCGCGGGTAAACCCGCTCCCACAGGTACAGTGCAGTCCTTGAGGCCAGCGCTGTCCTGTGGAAGCTTCGGCGCAGGCCTTGAGGCCAGTACTGTACCTGGGAAAGGTTCGATGCAGGCTTTCAGGCCTGCGCTGTACCTGTGGGAGCGGGTTTACCCGCGAAGAGGCCGGTACAGGCGATCAAAGGGCCGGCAGGATCTGCACATTCGGCAAATCCATCGCCGCCACCTCCTCTTCCAGAAACGCGCTCAAACGCCGCAACCGCTCGCCCCCTGGCCGAGTGCGCGGCCACACCAGGTAATAATCCATCCCGCTGGGCACCGCCGTCGGCCAAGGCAGGCTCAAGCGCCCCTGCGCCACATCTTCGGCCACCATCAGCAAATCACCCATGGAAATGCCATAGCCACGCGCCGCGGCAATCATGCCCAGCTCCAGGGTGTCGAACACCTGCCCGCCCTTGAGCGAAACCTTGTCACTCAACCCCATGCGCTCCAACCACTCCCGCCAGTCGCGCTTGTCCACCGTGGGGTGCAGCAGCTCGATGCAGGCCAGCCGACGCTCGTCCCAGGGTTCTTCGTCGAGCAGGTCTGGCGCACCCACGGGGATCAGCAGCTCCGGGAACAACCTGCGCACTTCCCATTCCGGCGGGAACACCCCGTCGCTGAGCAACACCGCGCAATCGAACGGCTCCTGGTTGAAGTCCACATGGTCGACATCCATCCAGGCGCTGGTCAGCTGCACTTCGTTGCCAGGCTGCAAGTGGCGAAAGCGGCTAAGGCGCGCCAGCAACCAGCGCATGGTCAGGGTCGAGGGGGCCTTCATGCGCAGGATGTCATCCTCACCGCGCAAGGTATCGCAAGCCCGTTCCAGCGCGGCAAAGCCTTCACGCACACCGGGCAGCAACACCCGCGCCGCTTCGGTCAGTTGCAGGCTGCGGCCGCTGCGCACGAACAGGCGGCAGGCAAAATGCTCCTCCAGCGTGCGGATATGCCGGCTGACCGCGCTCTGGGTAATCGACAGCTCTTCGCCGGCACGGGTGAAGGAGCTTAGCCGCGCGGCGGCTTCGAATGCGCGCAGGGCATACAGCGGGGGGAGCTGACGGGACATGAGGCACCTGCCATACGGGGCTGTGAAATGAATCACCGGGAAGCATATATACATGAGTCAGACTCATGCCAATGATCGCTTTTATCCTTTTGTGCAAAGTTGACCAAAGCCTCAGAATCGCCCTTCGTTGATCACCCCAGGAAAAGGACTGCCCCCATGCATGTCGCGCCCACCACAGAACTCAAGGCTTTGCTGCGCCTGGCCGGGCCGCTGATCGCCTCGCAGTTGGCGCACATGCTGATGGTGCTGACCGATACCCTGATGATGGCCCGCATCAGCCCGCAAGCCCTGGCTGGCGGCGGCCTGGGCGCGGCGAGCTACTCGTTCGTGTCGATCTTCTGCCTTGGCGTGATCGCTGCGGTCGGCACCCTGGTGGCCATTCGCAAGGGCGCCAACGACATCGAGGGCGCCACCCGCCTGGCGCAGGGTGGCCTGTGGCTGGCCTGGGGCCTGGCGCTGTTCGCTGCGCTGGTGCTGTGGAACCTTGAGCCGGTACTGCTGCTGTTCGGGCAAAAGCCCGAGAACGTTGCCTCGGCCGCCGAATTCCTCACCCTGCTGCCACTGGCCCTGCCCGGCTACCTGACCTTCATGGCCTTGCGCGGCTTCACCAGCGCGCTGGGCCGCTCGACCCCGGTGATGGTCATCAGCCTGGTCGGCACGGTGCTCAACTACCTGTTCAACGTGGCGTTGATCGAAGGCATGTTCGGCCTGCCCAAGCTGGGCCTGATGGGTATCGGCCTGGTCACCGCGGTGGTGTCGATGGGCATGGCCATTGCCTTGGCGCTGTATATCCGCTGGCACCCGGCCTATGCCGCCTACCCACTGCGCAAGGGCCTGTCGCGCCCTTCGCTGCCGGCCCTGCGCGAGCTGTGGCGGCTGGGCCTGCCGATTGGCGGCACCTACATGGTGGAAGTCGGCCTGTTCGCCTTCGCCGCGCTGTGCATGGGCGTGCTGGGCAGCACCGAGCTGGCGGCGCACCAGATCGCCCTGCAGATCGTCTCCACGGCGTTCATGGTGCCGACCGGGTTGTCGTATGCGGTGACCATGCGCGTGGGGCTGTACTACGGCGCCGGCAACCTGCTGGCGGCGCGCAGTGCCGGGCGGGTGGGCATCGGCTTCGGGGCGATGATCATATTTGCCTTCGCCGCGCTGTTCTGGCTGCTGCCCGATGCGCTGGTGGGGCTGTTCATCGACCGTGACGACCCGGCATTTGCGGCGATCTTCCAGCTGGCGGTGCAGTTGCTGATGGTGGCTGCGTGGTTCGAGCTGTTCGATGGCATGCAGACGATCGCGATGGGCTCGATCCGTGGGCTGAAGGATGCCAAGACCACCTTCCTGATCGGCCTGGTGTGCTACTGGCTGGTGGGGGCGCCGAGCGCCTGGCTGTTCACCTTTACCCTGGGTGGTGGCGCGGTCGGGGTGTGGTGGGGGCTGGCGTTGGGGCTGGCGTGTGCGGCGGTGGCACTGACCTTTGGCTTTGAGTGGCGCATGAAGCGGCTTTTGGGCAAGGCCGGGATTGGTGGAGCAGCGACGGCTTCGGCCTGACTTGCGGGCCTCTTCGCGGGTAAACCCGCTCCCACAGGGACTGCGCAGGGTCTGAATACTGTGCAAAGCCTGTGGGAGCGGGTTCACCCGCGAAAGGGCCCTAAAGGGCTGTGCCCAACTGGCAGCCGGTCGCCTGCAGCAAGAACTCCATCAACTCCCCCACCGGCAGCGGCTTGCTGACCAGGAAGCCTTGAACCTGGTCACAGCCAAACCCGCGCAGCAACGCCATCTGCTCTTCGCTCTCCACCCCTTCGGCCACCACCTCCAGGTTGAGGTTGTGCGCCAGGTTGATCATGGCGTGCACCAGCTTGCGGTTCTCCTCGCGCATTTCCATTTCCGCGACAAAGCTGCGGTCCACCTTGAGCAAGGTGATCGGCAGGCTGTTGAGGTGCACGAACGAAGAGAACCCGGTACCGAAATCATCGAGCGAAAAGCGCACGCCCAGACGCCCCAGGGCGTCCATGGTCTGGCGCACCAGTTCGTTGCGGCGCATCACCGCCGTTTCGGTCAGTTCGAACTCGAGCCAGCGGGCATCCACGCCATGTTCGAGAATCAGGCGGCTCAAGGTCGCCAGCAACTGGCTGTCCTGGAACTGGCGGAAGCTCAGGTTGACCGCCATGTGCAGCGGCTCCAGGCCGCGCTCGCACAGCGCCTGCATGTCGCGCAGGGCACGGGAAATCACCCAGTAGCCCAGCGGCACGATCAGGCCGCTCTGCTCGGCCAGCGGCACGAACTCGCTGGGCGGCAACAGGCCGCGCTCGGCATGCCGCCAGCGCACCAGCGCCTCAAGGCCGACGATGCGCCCGTCGGCCAGGTTCAACCGCGGCTGATAATGCAGCTCCAGCTCGTCCCGGCGCAGGGCGCGGCGCAGTTCGCTTTCCAGGTCGGCAAGGCTGCGGGCGTTGCGGTTGATGCGTTCGTTGAACACATGGAAAGTGCAACCCTGGCTGCCCTTGGCCTGGCGCATGGCGATGTGCGCGTGCCACATCAGCGGGTCGGCACCACCCTGAGCGCGGGCATGGGCCAGGCCCAGGCTGCAGCCCAGCAGCAGGCTTTCGCCGTCGATCCAGTAGGGTTCGGCCAACGCCTCGACAATCCGCTCGGCAATCGATTCGGCACGATTGGGGTCGCGTCGGGTGTCGATCAGCAGGGCGAACTCGTCGCTGCCCAGGCGCGCCAGCTGGTCACCCGCTTCCAGTTGCTGTTTCAGGCGCGCCACCACCTGCAGGATCAGGCGGTCACCACTCTGGTGACCGAGGGCATCGTTGACGTGGCGGAAGTTGTCCAGGTCCAGGTGGCCGAGGGCAAGGCCACGGCCGTCGTTCTCGGCCAGCCGCGCGGTCAGCAAGGCCTGGAAGCCCTGGCGGTTGGCGATGCCGGTCAGCGGGTCCTGCTCGGCCAGGCGCTGCAAGGTGGCCACCAGCACGCCGCGCTCACGCACATGGCGCAGCGAGCGGCGCAATGTGTCGGCATTGAGCTGGTCACGCACCAGCCAGTCGCTGACAGCGGTGGGCGCTACCTGGGGCTCGTGGTCGAGCAGCAGGATGGTCGGCAACTCGCAGCGCCCGGGCGCGGGCTGCAGGGCCGGGGTTGCCAGCACGACAGCCTGGCGGTCCTGGTTGAACAGGCTGTCGACCGACTCCCAGTTCGGCGCCGTCAGCAGCACGGCGCTGCCACCCAGTGCAGGCGTGCACTCGCGTAGCAGCGCACCCCATTCCGGCTCATCGGCCAACAGCAGCAAACGCAATGGTTCGACAGGCGTGGACAAGCGGGCTCCTTAGGGCTTCACGGTGCAACGGAAACTGCCAGGTATGCTACTGCATTAATGAAAATGATTTTCAATTTAATACATGTTTTTACGGGTGTAGCATCCCGACGTATTTTGTCGTGCATCCTGCGCGAAACTGCGCCAGCCGGCAAATCCCGTTTACATATTTGACTCAGACGTCAGACGGTCGCGCCACAAACGCCCCATGCCTGTTAGAATGCGCGGCTATTTTCTGGCGACCCCCGGTTTCTAGCATGTCCCGACTCAATCCCCGGCAGCAGGAAGCCCGTGACTATGTCGGCGGCCCTCTTTTGGTGCTCGCCGGTGCAGGCTCGGGCAAGACCAGCGTGATCACGCGCAAGATTGCCCACCTCATCCAGAACTGCGGCATCCGTGCCCAGTACATCGTGGCGATGACCTTCACCAACAAGGCCGCGCGCGAGATGAAGGAGCGGGTCGGTACCCTGCTGCGCCCGGGGGAAGGCCGTGGCCTGACGGTGTGCACGTTCCACAACCTGGGCTTGAACATCATCCGCAGGGAGCACGAGCGCCTGGGCTACAAGCCGGGTTTCTCGATCTTCGACGAGTCCGACATCAAGGCGTTGCTGTCGGACATCATGCAGAAGGAATACTCCGGCGACGACGGCATCGACGAGATCAAGAACATGATCGGTGCCTGGAAGAACGACCTGATCCTGCCCGCCGAAGCCCTGGAGAAGGCGCGCAACCCGCGCGAGCAGACCGCAGCCATCGTCTACACCCACTACCAGCGCACGCTCAAGGCGTTCAACGCGGTGGACTTCGACGACTTGATCCTGCTGCCGGTCAAGCTGTTCCAGGAACACCCCGATGTGCTGGAGCGCTGGCAGAACCGCGTGCGTTACCTGCTGGTGGACGAATACCAGGACACCAACGCCAGCCAGTACCTGCTGGTGAAGATGCTGATCGGCATGCGCAACCAGTTCACCGTGGTAGGCGACGACGACCAGTCGATCTACGCCTGGCGTGGCGCCCGGCCGGAAAACCTGATGCTGCTCAAGGAGGACTACCCCTCCCTGAAAGTGGTGATGCTGGAGCAGAACTACCGCTCCACCAGCCGCATCCTGCGCTGCGCCAACGTGCTGATCGCCAACAACCCGCACGCGTTCGAGAAGCAGCTGTGGAGCGAGATGGGCGTGGGCGACGAGATCCGCGTCATCCGCTGCAAGAACGAGGAAGCCGAGGCCGAACGCGTGGCCATGGAAATCCTCACCCTGCACCTGCGCACCAACCGCCCGTACAGCGACTTTGCCATCCTCTACCGCGGCAACTACCAGGCCAAGCTGATCGAACTGAAGCTGCAGCACCACCAGGTGCCGTATCGCCTCTCGGGCGGCAACAGCTTCTTCGGCCGCCAGGAGGTCAAGGACCTGATGGCCTACCTGCGCCTGCTGGTGAACCCGGACGATGACAACGCCTACCTGCGGGTGATCAACGTACCGCGCCGCGAAATCGGCTCCACCACCCTGGAAAAGCTCGGCAACTACGCCACCGAGCGCGGTATTTCGATGTACGCCGCCAGCGAGGAGCTTGGCCTGGGCGAGCATCTGGACGCCCGCTATACCGAGCGTTTGCAGCGCTTCAAGCACTGGCTGGACGGGGTGCGCCACAAGGTTGCCCTGGAAGACCCGATTGCCGCGCTGCACGAGATGATCCGCGATATCGACTACGAGAACTGGATCCGCCAGCAGACCGCCAGCGACAAGGCTGCCGAGTTCCGCATCAGCAACGTCTGGTTCCTGGTCGAAGCGCTGAAGAACACCCTCGAGAAAGACGAAGAGGGTGACATGACCATCGAGGACGCCATCGGCAAGCTGGTGCTGCGCGACATGCTCGAGCGCCAGCAGGAAGAGGAAGAGAACGCCGAAGGTGTGCAGATGATGACCCTGCATGCCTCCAAGGGCCTGGAATTCCCCTACGTGTTCATCATGGGCATGGAAGAGGAAATCCTCCCGCACCGCTCCAGCATCGAGGCCGACACCATCGAAGAGGAACGCCGCCTGGCCTACGTGGGCATCACCCGCGCGCGCCAGACCCTGGCCTTCACCTTCGCCGCCAAGCGCAAGCAGTACGGTGAAATCATCGACTGCACGCCCAGCCGGTTCCTCGACGAACTGCCACCGGACGACCTGGCCTGGGAAGGCCTGGACGATGCGCCGGTCGAGGTAAAGGCCGCACGGGGCAACAATGCCCTGGCCGATATCCGGGCAATGCTCAAACGCTGATCAACCATTACTCTTTAACTTTGCCGCTATTTGCGGCCACCTTTGCTACATCGAGGAAAACAAAGTGGAAGCACTGCATCAGAAGATTCGCGAAGAAGGCATCGTGCTTTCCGATCAGGTTCTCAAAGTCGACGCGTTTCTCAACCACCAGATCGATCCGGCGCTGATGCAGCTGATCGGTGACGAGTTCGCCCGCCTGTTCGCCGACGCGGGCGTGACCAAGATCGTCACCATCGAAGCCTCGGGCATTGCCCCGGCGGTGATGACAGGCCTGAAGCTGGGCGTGCCGGTGATCTTCGCCCGCAAGCACCAGTCGCTGACCCTGACCGAGAACCTGCTGACCGCCTCGGTGTATTCCTTCACCAAGCAGACCGAGAACACCGTGGCCATCTCGCCGCGTCACCTCAACAGCAGCGACCGCGTGCTGGTGATCGACGACTTCCTGGCCAACGGCAAGGCGTCGCAGGCCCTGATCTCGATCATCAAGCAGGCCGGCGCCACCGTGGCCGGCCTGGGTATCGTGATCGAAAAGTCGTTCCAGGGCGGCCGTGCCGAGCTGGACAGCCAGGGCTATCGCGTTGAGTCGCTGGCCCGGGTGAAGTCGCTGGAAGGTGGTGTGGTGTCCTTCATCGAATAAGGCCGCTACGCGATCTCTGTGGGAGCGGGTTTACCCGCGAAGGCGATTTGGGATGCGCCATCGCATTCGCGGGTAAACCCGCTCCCACAGGGGACAGTATGTCCGAGCGCTTATTTTGCAGCCTGTAAGCCCGCCAGCAGCAACCGCTGGTAAAGCTCTTCCTTCAGCCCCTGCGGCTGATCCAGTTGCATCCGCGCAAGATGCCTCGCATACCCCTCTGGCCCCGGCGCATCCAGCGCTGCCTTGCCCAGCTCCAGCACCTCGCTCAGCTTGAACTTGCTCTTCAACCAGTTCAGTGCCCGCAGCAAATCCCGCTCTTCAGCCGTAAAGTCCGTGCCCAGCGGATACTCCGGGAACAACCGCGAGTGCCGCGCCCTGATCGCCTCCAGCCGCTGCGGCGTATTGTCGGTAAAGCACGCCTCCAGTTGAAAGTCTTTGGCCAGCTTGCCGGCATCCTTTGCCTGCTCGATCAGCCCCTGCTGGAACCGCGAATCACATACCGCCAGCAACCGCGCAATCACCTCGCTGTCGGTCTGCCCACGCAGGTCGGCGATGCCGTACTCGGTCACCACGATATCGCGCAGGTGCCGGGGGATGGTGCAATGGCCATAGTTCCAGAACAGGTTCGAGGTTACCTCCCCGCCCGCCTCACGCCAGCTGCGCAGCAGCAGGATCGAACGCCCGCCCTCCAGCGCATGGCCCTGGGCGACGAAGTTGTACTGCCCGCCCACGCCACTGAGTACCCGGCCATCCTCCAGCTGGTCGGCCACCCCGGCGCCGAGCAGGGTCATGCCGAATACGGTATTGATGAAGCGGGCATCACGGCGTTGGCGGCGCTTGAGTTCCTCCTGCCCGTACAGCTCGTTGATGAAGCTGATACGGGTCATGGCAAACCTTGCGCGCTGTTCCAGCGGCATGTCGCGCAAGCGCTGGTAGAACGCCTGGGGGCCGAGGAAGAAACCGCCATGCAGCACTGCCGCCCCCTGCTCGTCCGCCGGGCGCCGCAACAGGCCCGCTTCGGCCAGCGCCAGCAAGCCGTTGACGAACATCTCACTGCAGCCGTACAGGCCTTGGGCGAAGGTATCGAGGCCCCCTTCCCGTTCGGTCAGCGCTTGCCACGAGCCAGCACCCAGCGCGTCGAGCACGGCACGATAACCGGCGTTGTCACCCTGGCGCGCCAGCAATGCGGCAGCTACCGCATCGCCCATGGCACCAATGCCGATCTGTAGCGTGCCGCCGTCGCGAACCAGGCTGCTGGCGTGCAGGCCGATGCAGTGGTCCTGGGTGTTGACCGGCATGTTCGGCGTGGAGAACAGGCGGCGTTGCTCGGCTGTATCGATCAGCAGGTCGAACGTATCGATGGGTAGCTCGGCGTCACCCGGCATATAAGGCAGCTCGGCATGCACCTGGCCGAGCATGAGGATGGTCTCGCCGGCGACGCGGCGCTTGGCGATCATCGGCAGCAGGTCGAGGGTGATGTCGGGGTTGCAGGCCAGGCTCAGGTGCACCGGCCTCTCGGGGGTGGCGGCCACCAGCTGCGCGATCAGGTTCAGGCCCTTGGCATTGATGTCGCGTGCGGCGTGGCTGTAGTTGCTGCTGATGTAGCTCTGCTGGGCCGACGCGCTGTGCAGCAGGCTGCCCGGCTGCATGAAGAACTGTTCGACGCGAATGTTGGATGGCAACGTGTCGTTGCGCAGGTCGGTGAGGTAGGCGAGTTCTTCGTAGTCGGCGAAAACGCGTTCGACAAAGGGTTCGAGAAATCGCCGTTGCAAACCGTCACCCAGTGACGGGCGTCCGAGGGACAGGGCCGTGTAGATGGTCAGCTGCCGTTCGGGCAGCTCGCGGATGCGGGCGTAAAGCGCATTGACGAAGGCGTTGGGCTTGCCCAGGCCCAGCGGCAGGCCCATGTGGATATGGGCTGGCAGGCGCGACAGGACTTGCTCGACGGCCTGGTCGATGGAGCAGAGGTGCATCGGGGCCTCCTGAGACATCCATGGGTTCAGGGGTTGGACATGGGCTTTGGTGGGTTGGTTGCCCGTGCCGGCCTCTTCGCGGCTAAAGCCGCTCCCACAGAGACCTCACCGCCCTTGAGTCCTGTGCTGTACCTGTGAGTTCCCACAGGGGCCCCACAGCCCTTGAAGCCTGCACTGCACCTGTGGGAGCGGCTTTAGCCGCGAAAGGGCCGGCACAGGCACCACAAAAACAAAGCCCGCCATCAATGGCGGGCCTCATGCAATTCAGCTGTTTCTCACAGCCCGGACATTTTCTTGATCGCCCCTTTCAGGTCGTCATCCGAGCAGTCCGCGCAGGTGCCTTTCGGTGGCATGGCGTTGATGCCGGTAATGGCCTTGGCCAGGATGCCGTCCAGGCCGCCCTGGTGGTCGGCGCGTTCCTTCCACGCCGCGGTATCGCCAATCTTCGGTGCGCCGAGCAGTCCGGAGCCATGGCAGGCATTGCAGTGCTTGGCGATGATCTCGTCCGGCGTCTTGGCACCACCGCCACCTGCGGCGGCGGCCACTTCCATGCCTTTGCACTCTTGGCCCTGGACGCACACCTGGCCAACCGGCTCCAGGCGCTTGGCGATGTCATCATTGGTCGCAGCGGTTGCGCTCATTGCCCAGAGGGCGAATACGGCTGCTGGTACGGCCAGCATCTTCTTGATTTGGTTCACGCGAACACCCTCATGGTGGCTAATCACGCTCGCGGCCACGGATCGGCGAGCGTTGAAAAGTATAGCGGGAACCCAGAGGCCGTGAAACGACCCCACACAGGAAAGGGGTATTGCCGAATCAATGCACTGCGCTGGATCAAAAGTTTGAAGGCGTCGCCGCACTGATCAGCCGCGCCGGCCGGTCGAACGGGTTGCGAAAGCGGTGCGGGCGGGTGCTTTCGAAGTAGTAGCTGTCGCCCTCTTCAAGGATGAAGATCTCGTTGCCGACCACCAGCTCCAGGCGGCCTTCGAGCAGGATGCCGGTTTCTTCGCCGTCGTGGGTAAGCATTTCGGCCCCCGTATCGGCACCCGGTGGATACACCTCGGTGAGAAAGGCGATGGCACGGTTGGGGTGCGACTTGCCGACCAGCTTCATGGTCACCGCACCGTCGGAGATATCGATCAGTTCATGGGCCTTGTAGACGATCTGCGTGGGGCTTTCAGGTTCCAGTTCGACCGAGAAGAACTCGACCATGGACATGGGAATGCCGCTCAGCACCTTGCGCAGCGAGCTGATCGACGGGCTCACGCTGTTCTTCTCGATCATCGAGATGGTGCTGTTGGTCACGCCGGCACGCTTGGCGAGTTCACGCTGGGACAGGCCCTTGAGCTTGCGGATGGCTTGCAGTCGTTCGCCGACGTCCAAAGCTGGAGCCTCCTGAAACGGTGGAAAGGGGGGTGGATGTGAACGATATCATGGCAATGCCGTTCAGTATTTACAACACACCGCCCCTCAACCTGTCCGCTTCAGCGTGTCATTCGCCGACGTAGTCCCGAGGTACCCGCTTCAGGTTGCAGAAAATCTGGTACGGAATGGTACCCGCGTGCGCAGCCACTTCACTGGCCAGCACATGCTTGCCCCACAGTTCGACGGGGCTGCCGACGGTGGCTTCCGGCACGTCGGTCAGGTCGATGCTGAGCATGTCCATCGACACCCGGCCGATCAGTTGGGTGCGCTTGCCGGCGACCAGCACCGGGGTACCGTTGGGCGCCTGGCGCGGGTAGCCATCGGCATAGCCCATGGCAACCACACCAACGCGGGTTGGCCGT
Organism: Pseudomonas sp. B5(2017); assembly: GCF_002112825.1. Lineage (NCBI taxonomy): Bacteria > Pseudomonadati > Pseudomonadota > Gammaproteobacteria > Pseudomonadales > Pseudomonadaceae > Pseudomonas > Pseudomonas sp. B5(2017). Next base: position 159,955 of record NZ_NEIR01000006.1, on the reverse strand, counting down.
GGGCTGACGAACTTGGCGCCGTAGCCCACCGGCTCGCCGGCAGGCAGCTCGCGCACGCTGATCACCCGCGATTGCAGGGTCATCACCGGTTGCAGGCGCTCGGCCTCGGCCTGGGCCACTTCGAACGGTGTGGCACCGTACAGCATCAGGCCCGGGCGCACCCAGTCGCTGGGGGCCTGCGGCCAGCCCAGCACACCGGGGGAGTTGCGCAGGCTGCACTCGGCGGCCAGGCCCTGGCGGGCGGCCTCGAACACGGCGATCTGCTGGGCGGTAGCGTCGGCATCCAGTTCGTCGGCGCGAGCGAAGTGGCTCATCAGCACTATGCGCGCGACCTTGCCGCTGGCCAGCAGGCGCTGGTAGGCCTCGTGGTAGTCCTTGGGGTGCAGGCCGACGCGGTGCATGCCGCTGTCGAGCTTGAGCCAGACGGTGAGCGGCTTGTGCAGCTGGGTCTTTTCGATCGCTTCCAGTTGCCACAGCGAGTGCACCACGCACCACAGGTCGTGTTCGGCGATCAGGGCCAATTCGCTGGCTTCGAAGAAGCCTTCCAGCAGCAGCACCGGGGCCTTGATACCGGCGGCGCGCAGCTCCAGCGCTTCTTCGATGCAGGCCACGGCAAAGCCGTCGGCTTCTGCCTCCAGGGCCAGGGCACAGCGCACGGCGCCGTGGCCGTAGGCGTCGGCCTTGATCACGGCGAGGGCTTTGGCACCGGTCAGTTCACGGGCCAGACGGTAGTTGTGGCGCAGGGCCTGGAGGTCGATCAGGGCGCGGGCGGGACGCATGGCGGCTGCCTTATGGTGGTTCACAGGTTGAAAACGGTGTTGGGTTCTTCGCGGGCTCGCCCGCTCCCACAGGTACTGCACAGTTTTCAATATCTGTGGTGTTCCTGTGGGAGCGGGCGAGCCCGCGAAGAGGCCGGTACAGGCGAACTTACTGCTGGTGAGCCGGCGCAGTCTGCCCGTGCTTGGCCACTTCCGGGCTGTTGCCATAACGGGAAATGTCCAGGCCTTCGGCACTGATCTGCGGCTTCTTGCGCGCAATCAGGTCGGCCAGCAGGCGACCGGAGCCGCACGCCATGGTCCAGCCCAAAGTACCGTGACCGGTGTTCAGGAACAGGTTGCGGAACGCCGTGGCGCCGACGATCGGCGTGCCGTCCGGGGTCGCCGGGCGCAGGCCGGTCCAGAAACTGGCCTGGCTCAGATCACCGCCGCGAGGATAAAGGTCGTTGACGATCATCTCCAGCGTTTCGCGCCGACGCGGGTTCAGCGACAGGTCAAAACCGGCAATTTCAGCCATACCGCCGACGCGGATACGGTTGTCGAAACGGGTAATGGCGACCTTGTAGGTCTCGTCGAGAATGGTCGAGGTCGGGGCCATGTCGGCGTTGGTGATCGGCACGGTCAGCGAGTAGCCCTTCAGCGGGTACACCGGGGCCTTGATGCCCAGCGGCTTGAGCATCTGCGGCGAGTAGCTGCCCAGCGCCAGCACGTAACGGTCGGCGGTTTCCAGCTTGCCGTCGATCCACACGCCATTGATGCGGTCACCCGCGAAGTCCAGGCGCTGGATGTCCTGGCCGAAGCGGAACTCCACGCCCAGCTTAACGGCCATTTCGGCAAGCTTGGTGGTGAACAGCTGGCAGTCGCCAGTCTGGTCGTTTGGCAGGCGCAGGGCGCCGGCCAGGATGTCCTTGACGCCAGCCAGGGCCGGCTCGACGCGGGCAATGCCGTCGCGGTCGAGCAGCTCGTAAGGCACGCCGGACTGCTCCAGCACGGCAATGTCCTTGGCCGCGGCATCCACCTGGGCCTGGGTACGGAACAGCTGGGTGGTGCCCAGGCTGCGGTTTTCGTAGGCGATGCCGGTTTCGGCGCGCAGTTCGTCGAGGCAGTCACGGCTGTACTCGGACAGGCGCACCATGCGCTCCTTGTTCACCGCGTAACGGCTGGCGGTGCAGTTGCGCAGCATCTGTGCCATCCACAGGTACTGGTCGACGTCGCCGGTGAGCTTGATGGCCAGGGGCGCGTGGCGCTCCAGCAGCCATTTGATGGCCTTCAGCGGCACGCCTGGGGCGGCCCAGGGCGAGGCATAGCCGGGCGAGATCTGGCCTGCGTTGGCAAAGCTGGTTTCCATGGCCACCGCCGGCTGGCGATCGACCACCGTTACTTCGAAACCTTGCCGGGCCAGATAGTAGGCACTGGCGGTTCCGATCACACCGCTACCAAGTACCAGAACTCGCATCGTTTTATCCCTCGCATGCGGCGCGCCGCAGACTTTTATTGAAATGGCATGAATGCGCGCAGTATAGGAATTTGAAGGCAGTGCAATTCACTATATAAAAGCCTATTATTGGCGAGAATTCTCGGCAAAATCGCCTTTCACGGAGGGGCATCCCCTATGAGAACCCAGCACCAGAGCAAGCGTGAACTGGACAAGATCGACCGTAACATCCTGCGTATCCTGCAGAATGACGGGCGTATTTCCTTCACCGAACTGGGCGAGAAAGTTGGGCTTTCCACCACCCCTTGCACCGAGCGGGTCCGCCGCCTGGAGCGCGAGGGCATCATCATGGGCTACAACGCCCGCCTGAACCCGCAGCACCTCAAGGGCAGCCTGCTGGTGTTCGTGGAAATCAGCCTGGACTACAAGTCGGGCGACACCTTCGAGGAGTTCCGCCGCGCGGTGCTGAAACTGCCCCACGTGCTGGAATGCCACCTGGTTTCAGGCGACTTCGACTACCTGGTGAAGGCGCGCATTTCCGAGATGGCCTCGTACCGCAAGCTGCTCGGCGACATCCTGTTGAAGCTGCCGCACGTGCGCGAATCGAAGAGCTACATCGTGATGGAAGAGGTGAAGGAGAGCCTTTGCCTGCCGATCCCGGACTGAAGTCAGACCAGCACCTGGCGGGTGGTGGCAATGAACTGGTGGACCAACTGCTCGGCAGCGGGCTCGATCATCTGTTCAGGGCCACGGCCACGCGGGCAGGCCAGGCGCGGGGTGGTGCCGAACAGGCGGCAGATCATCGGGCGCTCTTCATACACCGTGCAGCCGTTGGGGCCCAGGTGCACACAGTCCAGGCGCTCCAGGGCGGCGTCCTGCTCGGCCTGGGACTTGCGCGGCAGGCGGGCCATTTCTTCCGCCGAAGTGGTGACCGGGCCGCAGCAGTCGTGGCAGCCGGGCTCGCACTCGAAGGAAGGGATGAGTTCGCGCAGGAAGTGGATCTTGTGGCGGTTGCAGGACATGGCTGGGTTCAAAACTAGGAAATTGGCCAGATTATAGGCCCATTCGCGGGCTTGCCCGCGAACGAGGGCGCAGCCCTCGCCTTGTTGCCCACCACCCTACCCCGGCTTATCCTCCTCCCCCTCAGCCCACCAGCCTCAGGACCTGCCCAATGATCCACAGCGCGCAGCACGCCGCCTCCTACTACGCCGCCAGCAGCGCGCCACACCCCGACCACTCCTTCCTGCAAGGCGAGCACAGCGCCGACGTGTGCATCGTCGGCGGCGGCTACTCGGGCCTGAACACCGCCATCGAACTGGCCGAACGCGGCTTCTCGGTCATCCTGCTGGAAGCGCGCAAGCTCGGTTGGGGCGCCAGCGGGCGCAATGGTGGGCAACTGATCCGTGGCGTCGGCCACGGCCTGGAACAATTCCTCCCGGTCATCGGCGAGGAAGGCGTGCGCAGCCTGAAACTGATGGGCCTGGAAGCCGTGCAGATCGTCCGCGAGCGGGTCGAAAGGCATGCCATCGCTTGCGACCTGACTTGGGGTTACTGCGACCTGGCCAACAAACCCGCCGAACTGCTGGGCTTTGCGGAGGATGCTGAAGAACTGCGCACCCTCGGCTACGCACATGAACTGCGCCTGGTCGGCAAGGACGATATCCACAGCGTGGTCGGCGCCGACTGCTATGTCGGCGGGCTGGTCGACATGGGCTCCGGGCACCTGCACCCGCTCAACCTGGCCCTGGGTGAGGCTGCCGTGGCCAGCCGCCTGGGCGTGAAGCTGTTCGAGCAGTCCGAGGTCACACGCATCGACTACGGCCCGGAAGTACAGGTACACACCGCCCAGGGCCGGGTACGCGCCAAGACTCTGGTGCTGTGCTGCAACGCCTACCACAACGACCTCAACCGCGAACTGGGCGGCAAGGTGCTGCCAGCCGGCAGCTACATCATCGCCACCGAGCCGCTGGGCGAGGAACGTGCCCGTTCGCTGCTGCCGCAGAACATGGCGGTGTGTGACCAGCGCGTGGCACTGGACTATTACCGCCTGTCCGCCGACCAGCGCCTGTTGTTCGGCGGTGCCTGCCACTATTCAGGCCGCGACCCGAAGGACATTGCCGCCTACATGCGGCCAAAGATGCTCAAGGTATTCCCGCAACTGGCCGATGTGCGCATCGACTACCAGTGGGGCGGCATGATCGGCATCGGCGCCAACCGCCTGCCACAGGTTGGCCGCCTGGCCAGCCAGCCGAACGTGTATTACGCCCAGGCCTACTCCGGCCATGGGCTCAACGCCACCCACCTGGCTGCGCGCCTGCTCGGCGAAGCCATCAGCGGCCAGGAAAGCGGGCGGTTCGACCTGTTTGCCAAGGTGCCGCACATCACCTTCCCCGGCGGCCAGCACCTGCGCTCGCCGCTGCTGGCGTTGGGGATGCTGTGGCATCGCCTGAAAGAGCTGATCTGAAAGCCACGCGGTCCCTGTAGGAGCGGCCTTGTGTCGCGAAAGGGGTGCGTAGCGCCCCCAGGTTTCAGCTTTGCCGCAAATATCGCTGGGGCCGCTCTGCGGCCCAATCGCGACACAAGGCCGCTCCTACATCGACCGAGCAACATCTGTATGGTCAGTCCTTCCAGAAGGGCTTACGCCCCTCGGTCCGGGCCTGCTCCCAGCTCAGCCCGACATCGCGCAACTCGTCATCGGTCAACTGCAGCAGCGCCCTGCGGGTGTGCCAGCGATGCAGCATCAGCCCCCAACGCCCCAACCCTTCCGGCGCGTTGAACACCTTGGCTTGCTGCCCGGCTTCCAGTTCCTTGGCCAACAGTTGCAAGCGCACATCGCTCATGCCACCCATCACCGCATCCTCTCGTTCAGTTGATACCGTGGTGAAAGCATGCGCGTCGACAGCACCGGCAATACAGATCCAATACAGCCTTATTATTCCCATACAGAATTGGCCGCAGGCCGACTGAATGCTGTATTTTCAGCGCAACTGTACCGGTCGCCACGCTATTGCAGCGAAGGAGTATGCCGTGACCCTTTACCTGAACCTCGCCGAACTGCTCGGTGCGCGCATTGAACAGGGCCTCTACCGCCCCGGCCAGCGCCTGCCGTCAGTGCGCGCCCTGAGTGTGGAGCACGGGGTCAGCCTGAGCACCGTGCAGCAGGCCTACCGCATGCTGGAAGACAGCGGCATGGTCTCGCCCCGGCCCAAGTCCGGCTACTTCGTCAACGACCACCGCCACCTGCCAGCCCTGCCCGCCGTCAGCCGCCCGGCCCAGCGCCCGGTAGACATCTCGCAATGGGAGCAGGTGCTGGAACTGGTGCGCAGCATCCCACGCCAAGGCGTGATCCAGCTCGGCCGCGGCATGCCCGACATCGACAGCCCCACCCTCAAGCCACTGCTGCGCAGCCTCGCCCAGCTGAGCCGGCGGCAGGACATGCCCGGCCTGTACTACGACAACATCCACGGCAACCTGGCCCTGCGCGAACAGGTGGCCCGGCTGACGCTCGACTCCGGCTGCCGCCTGGGCCCGGGCGACCTGGTGATAACCACCGGCTGCCATGAGGCGCTGTCATGCAGCATTCGCGCAGTGTGCGAGCCGGGCGATATCGTCGCGGTCGACTCCCCCAGCTTCCACGGCGCCATGCAAACCCTCAAGGGCCTGGGCATGAAAGCCCTGGAGATCCCTACCGACCCGGTCACCGGTATCAGTCTGGAAGCGCTGGAACTGGCCCTGGAGCAGTGGCCGATCAAGCTCATCCAGATCACCCCCAGCTGCAACAACCCGCTCGGCTACATCATGCCCGAGGCCCGCAAGAAGGCCCTGCTGAGCCTGGCCCAGCGCTACGACGTGGCGATCCTCGAAGATGATGTATACGGCGACCTGGCCTATACCTACCCGCGCCCACGCACCCTCAAGTCGTTTGACGACGACGGCCGCGTGCTGCTTTGCAGTTCGTTCTCCAAGACCCTCGCCCCCGGCCTGCGGATAGGCTGGGTGGCACCCGGTCGTTACCTGGAGCGGGTGCTGCACATGAAGTACATCAGCACCGGCAGCACGGCCAGCCAGCCGCAGTTGGCCATTGCCGACTTCATCGCCGGCGGGCACTACCAACCCCACGTGCGGCGCATGCGCAGCCAGTACCAGCGTGGCCGCGACCTGATGAGCGACTGGGTGACCCGCTACTTCCCGGCGGGCACCCGGGTCAGCCGGCCGCAAGGTGGCTTCATGTTGTGGGTGGAATTACCCGAACATTTCGATACGCTGCGCCTGAACCGGGCTTTACTGGAGCAGGACGTACAGGTTGCCGTGGGCAGCATCTTCTCGGCCTCGGGCAAGTTCCGCCACTGCCTGCGCATGAACTTCGCCGCGCGGCCGACGCCGCAGATCGAAGCCGCCGTGCGCAAGGTTGGTGAAACCGCCCTTCGTCTACTGGATGAAGAAAGCGCCGGCGCGTAACTTTGCGCCGCCCGCCACGGTCCAACCTATCAAGCCTTTGCTGCACAGGACGATCCACCCTTGAGACTCCAGCGAGCCCTGCCTCTGCTGCTGGTGCTACTGCTCGGCCTTGCCGGCTGCGCCAGCGTCGGCACGCCCCGCGAAACCAGCCAGGCGCTGCCTGCCAACGACTCGGCCTTCGGCCGTTCGGTTCTGCGCCAGGCCGCGCCCTACGGCGGCCGCTCAGGCTTTCGCCTGCTGCCCAACAGCAACGAGGCGTTCCGCGCCCGCGCCGAACTGATCCGCAACGCCCAGGCGAGCATCGACTTGCAGTACTACATCGTCCACGATGGCCTCAGCACCCGCGCCCTGGTGCATGAACTGCTGCGCGCCGCCGACCGTGGCGTGCGCGTGCGCATCCTGCTCGACGACACCACCAGCGACGGCCTGGACGTCATCATGGGCACCCTCGATGCCCACCCGAACATTCAGATACGCGTGTTCAACCCGCTGCATCTGGGCCGCAGCACCGGCGTGACGCGCGCAGTGGGCCGCCTGTTCAACCTGTCGCGCCAGCACCGACGCATGCACAACAAGCTGTTCCTGGTGGACAACAGCATGGCCATCGTCGGCGGGCGCAACCTGGGCGATGAGTATTTCGATGCCGAACCCAACCTCAACTTCACCGACATCGACTTGCTGGGCGTCGGCCCGGTGGCCGAACAGCTCGGCCACAGCTTCGACCAATACTGGAACAGCGCCCTGAGCCGGCCGATTACCGACTTCCTCTGGCGCGACCCGGATGCCAGCGACCTGCGCGCCAGCCGCCACCGCCTGGAAGTTTCACTGGCCGAAGCCAGGACCCAGCGCAAAGCCCTGTATGACCGCTTGATGGCCTACCAGTCGCAGCCACGCCTGGATGTGTGGCGCAACGAGCTTATCTGGGCCCATGCCCAGGCGCTGTGGGATGCGCCGAGCAAGGTGCTGGCCGATGACGAACCGGACCCGCAACTGCTGCTGACCCAGCAACTGGCCCCTGACTTGAGCAAGGTGCAACACGAGCTGATCCTGGTATCGGCGTACTTCGTGCCCGGCGAGTCCGGCCTGCTGTACCTGACCCACAGCGCTGACGCGGGCATATCGGTCAAGCTGCTGACCAACTCGCTGGAGGCTACCGACGTGCCGGCGGTGCATGGCGGCTACGCGCCGTATCGGCGGGCGCTGCTGGAGCATGGCGTGCAGCTGTACGAGCTGCGCCGCCAACCAGGCGACCCCAGCGCGCAGCACCACGTGAGCTTCCATGGCAGCTCGGACTCGAGCCTGCACAGCAAGGCGATCGTGTTCGACCGGCGCAAGACCTTCATCGGCTCGTTCAACTTCGACCCGCGTTCGGTGTTGTGGAATACCGAGGTCGGAGTGCTGGTGGACAGCCCGGAGCTGGCCGAGTACACCCGCGCGCTGGCGGTACAGGGCATGGCCCCGGCCTTGAGCTATCAGCCGACGCTGGTGGGTAACCAGATGGTGTGGGTGACCGAGGAAAATGGCAGGCGGCGCATGCTCACATCCGAACCGGGCGGGATGTGGCGGCGGTTCAATGCCTGGATCAGCAAGGCGGTTGGCCTGGAGAAGATGTTGTAGCGGCCCCAGAATCCATCAGGCAGAGGCAGGCTCAAACGCCCCGCGCCGCCGGGTCAACACCACCAAACCCGCAGCCCCCGCCGCCATCAGCAACGGCAACGCATGCCCGCTGATCCACTGGCTGCCTGCCCCGGCCAGCAGCGGCCCTAGCAGGCAGCCAATACCCCACAGCTGCGCCACATGGGCGTTGGCCCGCACCAGCGCATCATCCCGGTAGCGCTCACCAATCAGCACCAGCGACAAGGTGAACAAGCCCCCCGCACTGGCCCCGAACAGCACCCACAGCGGCCAGATCGCCGGTGTATGCAGCAGCAACGGAATCGCCAGGCTGGATACCAGCAGGGTCACCGCACAGCCGGTAAACAGAGCGCGCCGCGACATATGGTCGGCCAGCGCACCGATGGGCAGTTGCAGCACCGCATCGCCCACCACCACGGTACTGACCATGAACAGGGCGATTTCAGTGGTAAAGCCTTGCTGCAGGCAATACACCGGCAACAAGGTCAGGATCATTGCCTCGAACGAGGCAAACAGGGCAATGGCCCAGGCGATCACCGGCAAGCGCCGGCAGAAGGCGAACAGGTCGCCGAAGGTGACGCTGCAGGCCTCTGTGCTGGGTGCCCCGCCACGGCGCAGGAGAATCAGCGGCGCCACCAGCAGCAGGCCGGTAGCGGCCCAGAAGCCGAAGTCGTCATCCGAGCCGAGAAAGCCCAGCACCAGCGGCCCGGCCAGCTGGCTGAGGGCATAGCTGCTGCCATACAGCGCCACCAAGCGGCCGCGCCATTGCTCGATCACCAGCTGGTTGATCCAGCTTTCGCCGAGTATGAACACCACGGTCAGCGACATACCGATCAGCAATCGCAACAGCAGCCACAGCGGGTAGCTGGGCAGCAGTGCGACCAGGCCGATCGACAGCGCCCCGCCCCACAGGCACAGGCGCATGGCCGAGGGCACGCCGACCCAGCCGGCCAGGCGGCTGGCCAGGCTGGCACCTACCAGCACGCCCAGCGCCGGCATCGCGGCCATCACACCGATGGCGAAGCTGCCGTAGCCCCAGGCCTCCAGGCGCAGGGATACCAGCGGCATGCTCACGCCGAGTGCCAGCCCGACGCTTAGCACCGATGCCAGTACGGCGAAGTAGGTACCCCAACGCATTGCAGCCTCCCAGGCCAAGAATTTTCCATGGCCCATTCGCGGGTAAACCCGCTCCCACAGGTACACCACCGCCCTTGAGAGCGGTGCAGTACCTGTGGGAGCGGGTTTACCCGCGAATGGGCCGCTAGGCGGCCCCCGGGATTACAACTTGATCCAGGTCGCCTTCAGCTCGGTGTACTTCTCCAGCGCATGCAGCGACTTGTCACGGCCGTTGCCCGACTGCTTGAAGCCACCGAACGGCGCGGTCATGTCGCCGCCGTCGTACTGGTTGACCCAGACGCTGCCAGCGCGCACGGCACGGGCGGTCTTGTGAGCCTTGGAGATGTCCGAGGTCCAGATGCCAGCGGCCAGGCCATACGGCGTGTCGTTGGCAATGGCGACGGCTTCTTCGGCGGTATCGAAGGCGATCACCGACAACACCGGGCCGAAGATTTCTTCCTGGGCGATCTTCATGGCGTTGGTCACGCCGTCGAAGATGGTCGGCTCGACATAGGTGCCACCGGTTTCTTCCAGGGTGCGCTTGCCGCCGGCCAGCAGCTTGGCGCCGTCCTTGTGGCCAGCCTCAATGTACGACAGCACGGTGTTCATCTGCTGGGTGTCGACCAGGGCACCGACAGTGGTCTGTGGGTCCAGCGGGTTGCCTGGCTTCCAGCCTTTCAGGGCCTCGACCACCATCGGCAGGAACTTGTCCTTGATCGAACGCTCGACCAGCAGGCGCGAGCCGGCGGTGCACACTTCGCCCTGGTTGAAGGCGATGGCGCTGGCGGCAGCTTCGGCGGCAGCTTGCAGGTCCGGAGCGTCAGCGAAGACGATGTTGGGGCTCTTGCCGCCGGCTTCCAGCCAGATGCGCTTCATGTTCGATTCGCCCGCGTAAACCATCAGTTGCTTGGCGATCTTGGTCGAACCGGTGAATACCAAGGTGTCGACGTCCATGTGCAGGGCCAGGGCCTTGCCCACGGTGTGGCCGTAGCCTGGCAGCACGTTCAGCACGCCAGCCGGGATACCGGCTTCGATGGCCAACTGGGCAATACGAATGGCAGTCAGCGGCGATTTTTCGGACGGCTTGAGCACTACCGAGTTACCGGTGGCCAGGGCCGGGCCGAGCTTCCAGCAGGCCATCAGCAGCGGGAAGTTCCACGGTACGATGGCACCGACCACACCCACCGCTTCGCGGGTGACCAGGCCGAGCTGGTCATGCGGGGTCGGGGCGACTTCGTCGTAGACCTTGTCGATGGCTTCGGCAGTCCAGTGGATGGCATTGGCCGCGCCAGGTACGTCGATGCTGGAGGAGTCGCCGATCGGCTTGCCCATGTCCAGGGTTTCCAGCAGCGCCAGCTCTTCGACGTTCTTGCGCAGCAGGTCGGCGAAGCGGATCAGCTTGGCCTTGCGCTTGGCCGGGGCCAGCTGCGACCACACGCCGGAGTTGAAGGTGGCACGGGCGTTTTCCACAGCGCGGTTGGCATCGGCCAGGTCGCAGCTGGCAACCTTGGCCAGGAAGCGTCCGTCGACCGGGCTCAGGCACTCGAAGGTTTCACCGGATGCGGCATCGGTGTATTCGCCGTTGATGAAGGCACGGCCTTCGATCTTCAGTTGCTGGGCACGTTGTTCCCAGTCCGCACGAGTCAGGGTGGTCATACGAAACTCCTCCTCTTGTATAGGTGCAACGCCGCACTGAGGACTCACAGGCGTTGTCAGAATTCTGCCCAAGCGTCGAGGGCATTTTAGCTACCGACACCCTAAACCAGCCCGTGTAAACTATCAATATATTTGACACGAATGGCTCAAAAGCCTACTCATGTGCATTTTATTAAACAACAACAGGAGCCGAACCATGAGCATCGACAGCATCATCGACTTCGCGCAGGTCATTACCGAGGCCGAACGCTACCGCCCGGCGGCGGAAAAAATCCTCAAGGGCGAGCCCGACCAGGCTGTCTACAACCATTATTCCAGCCCCTGCGGGCAGTTTGCCGCGGGCGTGTGGGAAGGCGAGGTGGGGCAGTGGACGGTGAACTACACCGAGCATGAGTACTGCGAGATCGTCCAGGGCGTTTCGGTGCTGCGTGACCAGGATGGCGGAGCCAAGACCCTGCGTGCCGGTGATCGGTTTGTCATCCCGGCCGGCTTCAAGGGCACCTGGGAGGTGCTGGAGCCTTGCCGCAAGATCTATGTGATGTTCGAGCAGAAATGATTTGAGGCTGTGCCGGCCTCTTCGCGGGTGAACCCGCTCCCACAAGGATTTCACCGCCCTAAAGGCTTGTGATGTACCTGTGGGAGCGGGTTTACCCGCGAAGAGGCCAGCACAGGCATAAAAAAACCCGCCTCCTTTCGGATGCGGGTTTTTTTCAGGTCGCCGATCAATTACTTGATCTTGGCTTCCTTGTACACCACGTGCTTGCGAACAACCGGATCGTATTTCTTGATCTCGATTTTGTCCGGAGTGGTGCGCTTGTTCTTGTCGGTGGTGTAGAAGTGGCCAGTGCCAGCACTCGAAACCAGACGGATCAATTCACGCATGACGTTCTCCTTAGAACTTTTCGCCGCGAGCGCGCAGCTCGGCCAGCACTACGTCGATACCACGCTTGTCAATAACGCGCATGCCTTTGGCAGATACGCGCAGACGCACGAAACGCTTCTCGGATTCAACCCAGAAACGGTGGTGCTGCAGGTTCGGCAGGAAACGACGACGGGTTTTGTTGTTTGCGTGGGAAATGTTGTTCCCGGTTACTGGACCCTTACCAGTAACTTGACAGACTCTCGACATGACTCAGCCCTCTAAAACCACATGCCCAACCCGGCATGGGTTGGCCGCTTAATCTCTCAGTCTTTGGCGCCTAGGCGCCGTGATTCTGGAGGTCTTATCGACCGGATCCGCTTATGCGACAGGCCGAGCCCCTAGAAAAGAGCGCTGCTTTATACCAGAAAGACTTGGCCGCAACAACATTAGATGCACATTGTCACGAGCCGGAACGCGCCGGGCCAGCATAGCGGCAGGCCCCGCCAGCCGTCGACCGCCCGTCGCCAATTTTGTAAAAAAGGGTGTGGTCATTTCCCGACGGGCACACTAGGGTAGGCCTTTTCCAGACTGCACTGGCAGATGGGCCACTGACAGCCAAGGAGCCACTATGCGTGCTGCCGCCCTTTCCTTATTGTTCAACTCCTTGTTCGCCGCAGGCGCCCTGTTCGCCGCCGGCGTTGCCCAGGCCGACCCGCTGAGCGTCTGCAGCGAGGCCAGCCCCGAAGGCTTCGACGTGGTGCAGTACAACTCGCTGACCACCACCAACGCCACGGCCGATGTGCTGATGAACCGCCTGGTGGAGTTCGACGCGGCGCAAGGCAAGGTGGTGCCGAGCCTGGCGGCCAGCTGGACGGTATCGGCCGACGGCCTGATCTACGACTTCACCCTGCGCGATGATGTGAAATTTCACACCACCGCCTACTTCAAGCCAAGCCGCGCACTGAACGCCGACGACGTGCTGTTCAGCTTCCAGCGCATGCTCTACCCCGCCCATGCCTGGCACAAGACTGCACCGGGCGGCTACCCGCATGCCCAGTCGCTGCAACTGGGCAGCCTGATCAAGGCAATCGAGGCGCCGGCACCGAACGCCGTGCGCTTCACCCTCAGCCACCCGGACGCCACCTTCCTGGCCACCCTGAGCATGGGCTTCGCCTCGATCTACTCCGCCGAGTACGCCGACAAACTGCTCAAGGCCGGTACGCCGGAGAAGCTAAACAGCCAGCCGGTCGGCACCGGGCCGTTCATCTTCCAGCGCTTCCAGAAGGACGCCGTGGTGCGCTATCGCGCCAACCCCGACTACTTCGCCGGCAAGCCAGCGGTCGACCCGTTGATCTTCGCCATCACCACCGATGCCAACGTGCGCCTGCAGAAGCTCAAGCGCGGCGAGTGCCAGGTCGCGTTGTCGCCCAAGCCGCTGGACATTGCCGAAGCCGGCAAGGACGGCAACCTCAAGGTGGCCACCACCCCGGCGTTCATGACCGCCTTCGTCGCCATCAACAGCCAGCACCCACCGCTGGACAAGCCGGAAGTGCGCCAGGCCATCAACCTGGCCTTCGACAAACAGGCCTACCTCAAGGCCGTGTTCGAAGACTCCGCGGTGGCCGCCAACGGCCCCTACCCGCCCAACACCTGGAGCTACGCCAAGGACCTGCCCGGCTACCCGCTGGACCTGAAGAAAGCCAAGGCCCTGCTGACCAAGGCCGGCCTGGCCGAGGGCTTCAGCACCACGATCTGGACCCGCCCGTCGGGCAGCCTGCTCAACCCCAACCCCAGCCTCGGTGCGCAGATGCTGCAGGCCGACCTGGCCAAGATTGGCATCAAGGCCGAGATCCGCGTGATCGAGTGGGGCGAGCTGATCCGCCGCGCCAAGGCGGGCGAGCATGACCTGCTGTTCATGGGTTGGGCGGGTGACAACGGCGATCCGGATAACTTCCTCAGCCCGCAGTTTTCCTGCGCGGCGGTGCAGTCGGGGACCAACTTCGCACGCTTCTGCGACAGCCGCCTGGACCAGTTGATCAGCGCCGGGCGCACCACCAACGACCAGAGTGTGCGCAGCCGGCTTTATCAGCAGGCACAGACGCTGATCCAGCAGCAGGCGCTGTGGGTGCCGCTGGCGCACCCGACGGCGGCGACCTTGCTGCGCCAAGGGGTCGAGGGGTACCAGGTGAGCCCGTTCGGGCGGTTGGATTTCAGCAAGGTGTCTGTGAACAAGTAAGCCTGCACCGGCCTCTTCGCGGGTAAACCCGCTCCCACAGGGACCGCGCCAACTTTCAACATGGCACTTTCCCTGTGGGAGCGGGTTTACCCGCGAAAGGGCCGGGACAGGCAGCAAAAGTGCCTAAGCCACAATCCACCCATGCTCGACCATCGACAGTGGCTCCCCGTCACCGATGATGATGTGATCCAGCACCCGCACATCGATCAACGCCAGCCCCCGCTTCAACGACAGGGTCAAGTGCACATCGTCCTGGCTGGGCTCACTGTTGCCCGAGGGGTGGTTGTGGCACAGGATCAAGGCCGCTGCGTTATGCAGCAATGCCCGCCGCACCACTTCCCGCGGGTAGACGCTGGCCCGATCTATCGTGCCTCGGAAGAGGATCTCAAACGCCAACGGCCTGTGCTTGGTATCGAGAAAGAGGCACCCGAACACTTCGCTGACTTCATGTCGCAGCATCGCTTTCAAATAGCGCCTCACCGTTGCCGGGCTGTCCATCGCGGATTCACGCTCAATCGAAGTTGCAAGGTGCCTGCGCCCGATCTCCAGCAGCGCCTGCAGCTGGCTGTACCTCACCGGGCCCAACCCAAGCTCGCCGACGAAAGCCTCACGGTCGGCCTCCAGCAACTGGCGCAAACCCCCGAACTTCACGAGCAGACCTCGCGCCAGCTCCACGACATTGCGCCCACGCACACCTGAGCCGAGAAATACAGCCAGCAATTCCGCGTCCGTCAGGCTTCCAGCCCCACGCTGCAACAACTTCTCCCTCGGCCGCTCTTCAGCCGGCCACTCCCTGATATTCATCCCGTCCCTCTGCCCTTGCTGCGGCCCATTTCGGCCCTGTGTTAATCTATTTCGCCTCGTACATGCGACGTTCTGCCGCAGGCATTTTCAAACGTCGTCGCCCGCTCTCACTGGAAAAAGGCAAGCCTATGCAGCGGCTGTATCGCAAGCGCATCGTTCTCGGCGTGGGTGGCGGCATTGCCGCCTACAAAAGCGCCGAACTGATTCGCCGACTCTTGGAGCACGGCGCGCAGGTGCGCGTCGTCATGACCCGTGGTGGTGCAGAGTTCATCACCCCGCTGACCCTGCAGGCGCTGTCGGGCCACCCGGTGCACATGGACCTGCTCGACCCTGCCGCCGAAGCGGCCATGGGCCACATCGAACTGGCCAAATGGGCCGACCTGGTGCTGATCGCCCCGGCCACCGCCGACCTCATGGCGCGCATGGCCCAAGGCATGGCCGACGACCTGCTGACCACCCTGGTGCTGGCTACCGATGCCACCGTTGCCGTGGCCCCGGCCATGAACCAGGCCATGTGGCGCGACCCGGCCACCCAGGCCAACCTCGAACTGCTCAAGAGCCGTGGCATCCAGGTGTTCGGCCCGGCGTCCGGCAGCCAGGCCTGTGGCGATGTCGGCCTGGGCCGCATGCTCGAAGCCACCGACCTGGCCTGGTGTGCCGCGGAAAGCTTCAAGCGCCAGGCACTGACCGGCAAGCACGTGCTGATCACCGCCGGCCCGACCCAGGAAAACATCGACCCGGTGCGCTACATCACCAATCATAGCTCCGGCAAGATGGGCTTCGCCCTGGCTGAAGCGGCCGCCGAAGCCGGGGCTCGGGTGACCCTCGTCACTGGCCCGGTGCACCTGCCGACCCCCGACCGGGTCAGCCGTATCGACGTGGTCAGCGCGCGGGACATGCTCGCGGCCTGTGAAGCGGCCATGCCGTGCGACCTGTTCATCGCCTCTGCGGCGGTTGCGGACTACCGCCCGGAAGTCGTTGCCACGCAAAAATTGAAGAAAGATCCTACGACGGGCGACGGCATGCTGCTGCAGATGGTGCGCAATCCCGATATCCTTGCCACCATCGCTGGCCGCGCCGACCGCCCGTTCAGCGTCGGTTTCGCCGCCGAGACCGAACACTTGCTCGATTACGCCACGCGCAAGCTCAAGGACAAGAACCTCGACCTGATCGTCGCCAATGATGTGGCCAACCCCAGCATCGGCTTCAACAGCGAGGAAAACGCCTTGACCGTGATCGACCGCCAGCAGCACCAGACCCTCTTCGCGCAGACCAGCAAGGGCAAGATTGCCCGGCAACTGGTCGCCTTCATCGCCGAACGGCTCAATCAGGTTCAATAAGTTACATGCACGCTCTTCAAGCCAAGATCCTCGACCCACGCCTGGGCACCGAATTCCCCCTGCCGCAGTACGCCACCCCCGGCTCCGCCGGCCTGGACCTGCGCGCCCTGCTCAAGGAAGACACCGTCCTCGAGCCAGGCCAGACCCTGCTGATCCCCACCGGCCTGTCGATCTACATCGGCGACCCGGGCCTGGCGGCGGTGATCCTGCCGCGCTCGGGCCTGGGCCATAAGCACGGCATCGTGCTGGGCAACCTGGTCGGGCTGATCGACTCGGACTACCAGGGCGAGTTGATGGTGTCGTGCTGGAACCGCGGCAACACCCCGTTCACCATCGCCGTTGGCGAGCGCATTGCCCAGCTGGTGCTGGTACCGGTGGTACAGGCCCATTTCGACATCGTCGAAGCGTTCGATGAAAGCCAGCGCGGTGCTGGCGGCTTCGGCCATTCCGGCAGCCACTGAGCCGAGAAATGACCGTTCAGGCCAAGGATGGCGAACTCTCTGGCGAAACCACCGTCCAAGCGTTCAGTTTGCGCCTGCCCAGAAAGCCTTTGACTAATGGAGCTTCCAGAGATGAACGACATGGCCCACCTGGTACCCGCCGCACTGCCAGACAGCATTTTCCGCGCGTATGACATTCGCGGCGTGGTCGGCAAGACCCTTCACGCCGAAACCGCCTACTGGATCGGCCGCGCCATCGGCGCGCAGAGCCTGGCCCAGGGCGAACCGCAGGTTTCGGTCGGCCGCGATGGCCGCCTGTCCGGCCCGATGCTGGTCGAACAGCTGATCAAGGGCCTGGTCGATGCCGGCTGCCAGGTCAGTGACGTCGGCCTGGTACCCACCCCGGCGCTGTACTACGCAGCCAACGTGCTGGCCGGCAAGTCCGGTGTGATGCTGACCGGCAGCCACAACCCGTCGGACTACAACGGCTTCAAGATCGTCATCGCTGGCGACACCCTGGCCAACGAACAGATCCAGGCCCTGCTGACGCGCCTGAAAACCAACGACCTGACCCGCGCCGAAGGCCGCGTGGAAAAGGTCGAGATCCTTGACCGCTACTTCCAGCAGATCGTCGAAGACGTGAAGCTGGCCAGGAAGCTCAAGGTGGTCGTGGACTGCGGCAACGGTGCCGCCGGCGTGGTCGCGCCGCAACTGATCGAAGCCCTTGGCTGCGAAGTGATCCCGCTGTTCTGCGAGGTCGACGGCAACTTCCCCAACCACCACCCGGACCCGGGCAAGCCGGAAAACCTCGAAGACCTGATCGCCAAGGTCAAGGAAACCGGCGCCGACATCGGCCTGGCCTTCGACGGTGACGGCGACCGCGTCGGCGTGGTGACCAACACTGGCAGCATCGTCTACCCAGACCGCCTGCTGATGCTGTTTGCCCAGGACGTGCTATCGCGCAACCCGGGCGCCGAGATCATCTTCGACGTCAAATGCACCCGTCGCCTGACCCCGCTGATCGAGCAGCACGGCGGCCGCGCTCTGATGTGGAAGACCGGTCACTCGCTGATCAAGAAGAAGATGAAGCAGACCGGCTCGCTGCTGGCCGGCGAGATGAGCGGTCACATCTTCATCAAGGAACGCTGGTACGGTTTCGACGACGGCATCTACAGCGCCGCGCGCCTGCTGGAGATCCTCAGCAAGGCCGGGCAGAGCGCCGAAAACCTGTTCGCCGCGTTCCCGAACGATATTTCCACGCCGGAAATCAATATTGATGTGACCGACGAGGGTAAATTCAGCATCATTGATGCACTGCAACGCGACGCCGACTGGGGCGAAGCCAACCTGACCACCATCGACGGTGTGCGGGTGGATTACGCCCACGGCTGGGGCCTGGTTCGCGCCTCCAACACTACCCCGGTGCTGGTGCTGCGCTTCGAGGCCGACAGCGACGCCGAATTGCAACGTATCAAGGATGTTTTCCGTACCCAGTTGCTGCGGGTTGAGCCTGAGCTGCAACTGCCGTTCTGACCGACTATCTGTTCCTTACAGGAGCCCTGCATGACCCTCGATCGCGATGCCGCTTCCCATGTAGCCGAGGTTTTGTCCGAAGCACTGCCTTACATCCGCCGCTTTGTCGGCAAGACCCTGGTGATCAAGTACGGCGGCAACGCGATGGAGAGCGAGGAGCTCAAGACCGGCTTCGCCCGTGACATCGTGCTGATGAAGGCTGTGGGCATCAACCCGGTGGTGGTCCACGGTGGTGGCCCGCAGATCGGCGACCTGCTCAAGCGCCTGTCGATCGAAAGCCACTTCATCGACGGCATGCGCGTCACCGACTCGGCGACCATGGACGTGGTGGAGATGGTGCTGGGTGGCCAGGTCAACAAGGACATCGTCAACCTGATCAACCGCCACGGCGGCAGCGCAATCGGCCTGACCGGCAAGGACGCGGAGCTGATCCGCGCCCGCAAGCTGACCGTCAGCCGCCAGACGCCCGAGATGACCACCCCGGAAATCATCGACATCGGCCACGTTGGCGAAGTGGTAAGCGTGAACACCGACCTGCTGAACATGCTGGTGAAGGGCGACTTCATCCCGGTGATCGCGCCGATCGGCGTGGGTGCCAATGGTGAGTCGTACAACATCAACGCCGACCTGGTGGCAGGCAAGGTAGCCGAAGCACTGAAGGCCGAGAAGCTGATGCTGCTGACCAACATCGCCGGCCTGATGGACAAGCAGGGCGAAGTACTGACCGGCCTGACCACCGAGCAGGTCAACGAACTGATCGCCGACGGCACCATCTACGGCGGCATGCTGCCGAAGATCAAGTGCGCGCTGGATGCGGTGCAGGGCGGTGTCAACAGCTCGCACATCATCGATGGCCGCGTGCCGAATGCGGTGCTGCTGGAGATCTTCACCGACAGCGGCGTGGGTACCCTGATTACCAACCGCAAGCAGCGCTGATTGGTTGGTTAGCCTGCACTGGCCCTATCGCCGGCAAGCCAGCTCCCACAGAATCTCCACAGCCCTCAAAGGCGGTGCTGTACCTGTGGGAGCGGGCATGCCCGCGAAGAGGCCAGAACAGGCGACACAAAAAAAGGCGACCTTCACAAGAAGGTCGCCTTTTTCATTTCCGGGCCCGGATCAGATACCGTACTGCGCCCGGTAAGCCTCGACAGCTGGCAGATGCTGCTTCAGCTGTGGGTCATCGGCCAGGAACTCCAGCACCTGGGTCAGCGAAACGATGCTGACCACAGGGATACCGAAGTCACGCTCCACTTCCTGGATCGCCGACAGCTCGCCATTGCCGCGCTCTTCGCGGTTCAGCGCGATCAGCACGCCAGCGGCCTTGGCGTGCTGGGCATTGATGATCTGCATGACCTCACGAATGGCGGTACCGGCGGTGATCACGTCGTCGATGATCAGCACATCACCGGCCAGCGGGGCACCGACCAGGCTGCCACCTTCACCGTGGTCCTTGGCTTCCTTGCGGTTGAAGCACCATGGCACGTCGAGCTGATGCTGATCGGCAAGGGCCACGGCAGTAGTCGCTGCCAGCGGGATACCTTTGTAGGCCGGGCCGAACAGCACATCGAACGGGATCTTGCTGTCGACGATGGCTGCAGCATAGCAACGGCCCAGTTCGGCCAGGGCGGAACCGGTGTTGAACAGGCCGGCATTGAAGAAATACGGGCTGGTACGCCCCGATTTCAGGGTGAATTCACCGAAACGCAGTACCCCGCGATCGATGGCAAAACGGATGAAGTCGCGCTGATACGGCTGCATGGATAGTCCCGGACACCACGGATTTAGCTAAATGGGTTGAGCTCGGGTATCATACACGCACGAGATTTTTGGGGCCATTTATGCGGATCATCAGTGTGAACGTAAATGGCATTCAGGCTGCGGCCGAGCGTGGTTTGCTCAGCTGGCTGCAAGCCCAGAATGCCGACGTCATCTGCCTTCAGGATACCCGCGCCTCGGCCTTTGAACTCGATGACCCAGCTTTCCAGCTCGATGGCTATTTCCTTTATGCCTGCGACGCGGAGGTGCCTGCCCAAGGTGGTGTGGCCCTGTATTCGCGCATGCAGCCCAAGGCAGTCATCACCGGCCTGGGCTTCGAGACAGCCGACCGCTACGGGCGTTACCTGCAAGCAGATTTCGACAAAGTCAGTATTGCCAGCCTGCTGCTGCCTTCGGGTATGAACGGCGACGAAGACTTGAACCAGAAGTTCAAGTTGATGGACGACTTCGCCAAGTACCTGGACAAACAGCGTCGCAAGCGTCGCGAATACATCTACTGCGGCTCGTTCTACGTGGCGCAGCAGAAGCTCGACATCAAGAACTGGCGTGACAGCCAGCAGTCGCCGGGCTTCCTGGCGCCGGAGCGTGCCTGGATGGACGCGATCACTGGCGAGATGGGTTACGTCGATGCCCTGCGCGAAGTCAGCCGTGAGGGCGACCAGTACAGCTGGTGGCCGGACAACGAGCAGGCCGAGATGCTCAACCTGGGCTACCGGTTCGACTACCAGATCCTCACCCCGGGCCTGCGCCGCTTCGTGCGCAACGCCCGCCTGCCGCGTCAACCGCGCTTCTCCCAGCATGCGCCGCTGATTGTCGACTATGACTGGACGTTGACCATCTGAAGGCATGGGGCCGCTTTGCGGCCCTATCGCGACACAAGGCCGCTCCTACAGGGGAATGCATATCCCTTGTAGGAGCGGCCTTGTGTCGCGATAGGGCTGCAAAGCAGCCCCAGCCTTATTTGATCGGCCGCCAGATCATCGGGTAGCGATACGGCTTGCCCTCATTCGCCCGCACAGCCGCAATGATGATCAGGATCATCACCGCGACCATCAGCATGGCGAACAGCACCAGCCCGATGAACACGAACATCAGCAGGAAGCAGATGAACCCGGCAATGGTCACGCTGATCTGAAAATTCAGCACCTCTTTGCCCTGGGCGTCGATGAAAGGGTCTTGCTCGCGCTTGAGGTGCCACAGCACCAGCGGGCCCAGCAAGTGCCCGAGCGGCACCACCAGGCCCAGCAGCGCGGAGAGGTGGCAGAACATCGCCCACTGCCGGATTTCGGCATTGGGCGGGGTGATCGACAGGTTCGATTCGCTCATGCCCCTCACCTCCCTGGCTGGGTTCAGTCGGCCAGTGCCGCCTGCTGCAGTTCGAAGATCTCGCTCATGCCCTTCTGTGCCAGGGCGAGCATGGCGTTGAAGTCTTCAGGCTGGAACGGCGCACCTTCGGCAGTACCCTGCACTTCGATGAAACCACCGGCGCTGGTCATGACCACGTTCAGGTCGGTTTCGGCGGCGGAGTCTTCCAGGTAGTCCAGGTCGAGCACCGCTTCGCCCTGGTACATGCCCACCGACACTGCGGCGATCATGTGCTTGAGCGGGTTGCCGGCCTTCAGGCCACCGCGCTTCTTGATCACCGCCAGGGCGTCGCACAGGGCGACCATGGCACCGGTGATGGATGCGGTACGGGTGCCACCATCGGCCTGGATCACGTCGCAGTCGACGTACAGGGTAATGTCACCGAGCTTGCTCATGTCCAGCGCGGCGCGCAGCGAACGGCCGATCAGGCGCTGGATTTCCAGGGTGCGGCCACCCTGCTTGCCACGGCTGGCTTCGCGCTGGTTACGCTCGCCGGTGGAACGCGGCAGCATGCCGTATTCGGCGGTCAGCCAGCCTTGGCCCTGGCCTTTGAGGAAGCGCGGCACACCGTTTTCCACGCTGACCGTGCAGATGACCTTGGTGTCACCGAACTCGACCAGTACCGACCCTTCGGCGTGCTTGGTGTAGTTGCGGGTGATGCGGATCGAGCGGAGCTGATCGGCGGCGCGACCACTTGGACGTTTCATCTGGGATACCTGTACTGGGACTTTGAATCTGCCGAGCATTATAGAGCCCACGGCCCGGGGAAGACATGCCTATTGTCGCGCCCGACACAGCCCGTCGCCTTTTCCTGCCGGCCAGGCCACCCGTCGGTAACATGGGTGGATTGGGCGCCAAGGCCCCACTGCGCTACAATCCTGCGCCTTGCAGCCGAGAGGCTCCCACCGTTCATTCATATACGCGAGGTACTCCCCATGGTGCACAGCATGACCGCTTTTGCTCGTGTCGAGCGCGCCGGCAGCCAAGGCACCCTGGTCTGGGAGCTGCGTTCGGTCAACCACCGTTACCTGGAGCCGCACCTGCGCCTGCCCGAGGCCCTGCGCGACCTCGAAGGCGCCGTGCGCGAAGGCCTGCGCCAGGGCCTGTCGCGGGGCAAGGTGGAATGCACCTTGCGCCTCAACGAAGACAGCAACGGCAAACCGCTGAAGGTGGACCGCGAGCGCGCCGCGCAGCTGGTTGCCGCCGCCGAGGAAGTGGCCGGCCTGATCAAGCAGCCGGCACCACTGAACCCGCTGGAGGTGCTGTCGTGGCCAGGCGTGCTGGTGGCCGACGCCAGCGACCCGCAGGCACTGAATACCGAAGCCATGGCGCTGTTCGATGAAGCACTGGCCGAGCTCAAGGCCGGACGCCAGCGTGAAGGCCAGGAACTGGCCCGGCTGATCAACGAACGCCTGGACAACATGGCCAGCGAAGTCACCACCCTGCGCGCCCTGGTGCCGCAGATGCTGGCAGCTCAGCGGCAGAAGATCCTCGACCGCTTCGGCGACATGCAGGCCGAACTCGACCCGCAACGCCTGGAGCAGGAGATGGTGCTGCTGGCCCAGAAGAGCGACGTGGCCGAGGAACTCGACCGCCTCACCACCCACGTCACCGAAGTGCGCCGGGTGCTCAAGGGTGGCGGCGCCGCCGGCCGGCGCCTGGACTTCCTGATGCAGGAACTCAACCGCGAGGCCAACACCCTCGGCTCCAAGGCCTTCGACCCACGCAGCACGCAAGCGGCGGTCAACCTGAAGGTATTGATCGAACAGATGCGTGAACAAGTACAGAACATCGAGTAAGGCCACCCCGACCATGAACCACAGCAGCGGCACCCTCTACATCGTTTCGGCCCCTTCGGGCGCCGGCAAGACCAGCCTGGTCACAGCCCTGATCAAGGCCGACAAGCGCGTAAGCGTCTCGGTCTCGCACACCACCCGCGCCATGCGCCCGGGCGAGCAGCACGGCGTGAACTACCACTTCGTCAGCCATGACGACTTCAAGGGGCTGATCGCCAAGGGTGACTTCCTCGAGCACGCCGAAGTGTTCGGCAATTTCTACGGGACTTCGCGCAGTGCGCTGCAAGAGGTACTCGACCAGGGCAATGACCTGATCCTGGAAATCGACTGGCAAGGCGCCCAGCAGGTACGCAAGCTGATGCCCGAGGCTTTGTCGGTGTTCATCCTGCCGCCAAGCCAGCAGGCCCTGCGCGAGCGCCTGGATGGCCGCGGGCAGGACAGCGAAGAGATCATCGCCGGGCGCATGAAAGAAGCGGTCAGCGAGATGGTGCACTACGACGAGTATGACTACGTGATCATCAACGATGACTTCGACGTGGCGCTGGAAGACTTGAAGGCAGTGTTCCGCTCGAACCGCCTGGTGCTGAAGAAGCAGCAACAGCGTCATGCGGCATTGCTGAAGCAAATGATCGGCTGAAGATTGCCGAGGCCTCTTCGAGGCCCTTTCGCGACACAAGGCCGCTCCTACATCGGAAGGCGTACGCCGTGCTGTTGTAGGAGCGGCCTTGTGTCGCGAAAGGGGCGCGAAGCGCCCCCAGCCTTATTCCTGCAGTGGCAAGGTAGCCTGCTGACGCAGGGTAGCCCCAAGGAAGTACGCCGGCGCGCGCAGGCGCGACAGCATCATCAGCACGATCCCCAGCACCGAGATGATCGCGGCGATCACGAACACCAGCCCCAGCCCGCCCACATGCGAGCCGCTGCCGAAGTCCGGCGAGGCGCTGTCGATGGCGGTACGCACGAAGATCACCGACAAGATCACCCCACCCACCAGCGGGCACAGGCCGCGCATCAGGAAGTGGCGCAGGCTGTCGAACAGGCTGTGGCGGAAGTACCAGACACAGGCGAACGCCGTCAGCGAATAGTAGAAGCAGATCATCATGCCCAGTGCAGTGATGGTATCTGCCAACACGTTCTCGCTCAGGGTGCGCATGGTCACGTAGAACAGGCCCGCGGCCACACCAGCGCAGATGGTGGCGTAACGCGGGGTCTGCGAACGAGGGCAGACGCTGGCGAACTTCTGCGGCACCGCACCGTAGTAACCCATGGCCAACAGGGTGCGCGCCGGCGACACGAAGGTCGACTGCAGCGACGCCGCGGTGCTGGCCAGCACCGCGATGGACATCAGGATCGCCAGCGGCCCCATGACCGGACCGGCCAGGTGGGCGAAGACGTTTTCCTGGATGCGCGGGTTGTTGAGGCCCAGGCCTTGTTCGCTGATACCGGCAAACTGCAGGGTGGCAATCGCGGTGAACAGGTACAGGCCGAGGATCAGCAGCACGGTCCAGGTGGCCGCCTTGCCCGGCACTTCGTCACTGCCGACCGATTCCTCGCTGACAGTCAGGCACACGTCCCAGCCCCAGAAGATGAAGATCGACAGCGACAGCCCGGCGGCAAAGGCCGAGAACGATTCGACGCCGAACGGGTTGAACCAGGCGAAATCGAATTCCAGCGGTGGCGGCGCGGTGGTTTCGCCGAAAGCGGCAAAGGCAAAGCCGATCAGCACCAGCAACTGCAGGGCCACCAAGCCGTATTGCACGGTCATGGTGGTGGTCATTCCGCGGCAGCAGATCCACACCGCCAGGGCGATGAACACGCAACAGGTGGTTATGTTGATGAGCAGGTTGTCGGCCAAGGCCGCCAGTTCATGCTTGCCGGTGATCTGGCCAAGGAACAGGTAGAAGAAGTCGACCGCCACCCCTGCCAGGTTCGACAACACGATGGTGGTGGCGACCACCAGGCCCCAGCCACCGATCCAGCCGATCATCGGGCCGAAGGCACGCGCCGACCAGGTAAACGAAGTACCGCTGTCCGGCTCCGCCGAGTTCAGTTCGCGGTAACCCAAGGCCACCAGCAGCATCGGCAGGAAGCCGACGATGAACACCGCCGGCAGGTGCGCGCCCACTTCACGCACGGTCGGGCCAAGGGCACCGGTTAGGGTGTAGACCGGGGCGATGGTGGAAATGCCCAGCACCACGCTGGCCAGCAAGCCCAGCCGGCCGGTGGCCAGGCCCTTGCTGCGCTGGGTGTTGCCCGCGTCGGCCGCCACGTCGGGTGGGCGGCCGGCTTCTGTGTAATTGCTCATGAGTATTTGCCGTAAATTTTGGAATTGTTTTCACAGGCCTTGCGTACAAGGCCCGCTTTCACTCATTGAAAGCTTGCTGCCGGGAACAAGTCATCCGAGACCTTCGGGTGACATCAGAATGCCTCCTGCCGTGCGCCCTCCCGTGTAGCGTAAGCAATGCAGGCCTCACGAAACGCCTGGAACAGGCGCCGCGAGACCGGGTTTTCGGTAAATCGCCACTCCGGGTGCCACTGCACGCCGAGCACAAAACCCGGCGCCGCAGGCATGGACACTGCTTCGATCAGGCCATCCGGGGCCCGTGCCTCGACGCGCAGGCCCGGGGCCAGTCGGTCGATGCCCTGGCTGTGCAGCGAGTTGACCTCGAACTGCGCCGCCAGGCCCAGGCGCTCGAACAACCCGCCAGGCTCGATGCCGACAAGGTGACGAGGGCCGTATTGCACCTCCAGGGGTGCGTCCTCAGGTTCACGGTGGTCAAGGTAGCCGGGCAGTTCCTGCACGCGCTGGTGCAGGCTGCCGCCCAGGGCCACGTTCAATTCCTGGTAGCCACGGCAGATACAGAACACCGGCACACCGGCGGCAATGGCCGCCTGCAACAACGGCAGGGTCAGGCGATCGCGTGCCAGATCGTGCCGGGTACCCGCCGCGCTGGGGGCGCCATTGTAATGATGCGGTTCGATATTTGAAGGTGAGCCGGTAAAAACAATGCCGTGCAGACGGGCCAGCAGCGCCTGCGTGTCGCTGCCCCCGTCACGGGCCGGCAAGATCAATGGCAAGCCGGCAAAGCCGGCCGCCTCGACATACTTGTCGCCTACCGTATGCGACGAGTTCTTCCCCACCTGCTGGCGGCAGGCGCTGACACCGATCAAGGGGACCGCATTTGCGCTCATGGGCTTACACCGTGTGCAGGTACCAGTTGTACTCGAGGTCGGAAATCGACACTTCGAACTCGGCCAGTTCGCTTTCCTTGCAGGCCACGAAGATATCGATGTAGTCCGGGCTGATGTATTGGTTGAGGACTTCGCTGTCGTCCAGCGCGCGCAGGGCATCGCGCAGGTTGTTCGGCAGGCTCTGCTCCAGCTGTTCGTAGGAGTTGCCTTCGATCGGTGCCTGCGGCTCGACCTGGTTGGTCAGGCCGTGGTGAACACCGGCGAGGATCGCCGCGAGCATCAGGTAGGGGTTGGCGTCGGCACCGGCCACGCGGTGCTCGAGGCGCACGTTGTCGCTGCTGTCGGTGGGCACGCGCACCGCCACGGTACGGTTGTCCAGGCCCCAGCTTGGCGCATTGGGCACGTAGAACTGCGCGCCGAAGCGGCGGTAGGAGTTGATGTTCGGGCAGAGGAAGGCCATCGACGCCGGCATGGTCTCCAGCACACCACCGATGGCGTGGCGCAGCGCGTCGCTTTGCAGCGGGTCGTCGCTGGCGAAGATGTTCTTGCCGGTTTTCTTGTCCAGCAACGAAATGTGCACGTGCAGGCCATTGCCTGCCTGGCCCGGGTAGGGCTTGGCCATGAAGGTGGTGTCCATTTCATGGTCGTAGGCAACGTTCTTGATCAGGCGCTTGAGCAGGATCGCGTAGTCGCAGGCCTTCAGCGGGTCGGCCACATGGTGCAGGTTGACCTCGAACTGTGCCGGGGCGCTTTCCTTGACGATGGCGTCGGCGGGCAGGCCTTGCTCCTTGGCCGCTTCGAGCATGTCCTGCAGGCAGTCGGCATATTCATCGAGGTCGTCGATCAGGTACACCTGGGTCGACTGCGGGCGCTTGCCGGAAATCGGCGAGCGCGGCGGCTGCGGGCGACCGTTGAGGTTGTCCTGGTCGATCAGGTAGAACTCCAGCTCGAACGCGGCGCAGATATCCAGGCCCAGGTCATCGAACTTGCTCACCACTTGGCGCAGTACTTCGCGCGGGTCGGCGAAGAACGGCTGGCCATCCAGTTCGTGCATGGTCATCAGCAGCTGGGCGGTGGGGCGTTTCTGCCACGGCTCGTCCGACAGCGTGCCGGGGATCGGGAAGCAGATGCGGTCGGCATCGCCGATGTCCAGGCCAAGGCCGGTACTCTCGACGGTGGACCCGTTGATGTCCAGGGCGAACAGCGATGCCGGCAGGTTGATGCCCTTCTCGTACACCTTGTGCAGGCTGGCCCGCTCGATGCGCTTGCCACGTACCACGCCGTTCATGTCGGAGATCAGCAGGTCGACGTACTGCGTGTCCGGATGGGCCTGGAGGAAGTCATTCATCTCGCTGGAAGAACTGGCGCACGGGGTTACCGACGTCATGGCTGTACATCCTTTGATTTGCTGCGGCGATGTGGGGGATACGGCTGGCGCCTCACGGGCGACGATGGTTGCAGCTGTTGTTCTTTTCACTTTCCCATCGTGGGGATTGGTTACCCGACCGGGCGCATTGATTCCCGGGGGCCGTTTCACTATAAAATGGCCAAAACGCAACAGACATTGGCAATTCGGCAAGCAGAGCGTGCACCAATGCAATATCAGATTACCCATGCCGACCTCTCCCTGGTCCTGGCCCTGGAACGTGGCCGCTCGCTGGCCAAGGCTGCCGAGTTGCTCAAGGTCGATGTTTCGACGGTGTTCCGCTCGATCCGCCGGCTGGAGTCGGCGCTGGGCACAGCCTTGTTCGTCAAGAGCCGCAAAGGCTACCTGCCGACTGACACCGCCCAGGCCCTGGCCGAGCAGGCCGAACGCGCCGAGCAGGCGCTGGAGGCGGCGCGCATCGCCATGACCAGTGGCGAGCAGGTGGTCAGCGGCACCGTGCGCCTGACCTGTACCGAGGCGGTGATGCACAGCCTGCTGCTGCCGGCGCTGGCCGAGTTCATGCCCAACTACCCGGCCTTGTCGCTGGAGATGGGTACCTCCAACACCTTCGCCAACCTCAGCCGGCGCGATGCCGACATTGCCCTGCGCCTGACCAACATGCCGCCGGAGCACCTGGTGGGCCGCAACCTGGGGTCCACCTCCTACGTGGTCTGCGGCCAGCCGCAGTGGCGCGAGCGCCTGGCCGAGTCACCTGCCAGCGTGCCGTGGATCGCCCCCGACGACTCGATGCAGGACCACCCCACGGTGGTCTGGCGCAACCAGCAGCACCCGGGCTTGAGCCCGCGCTACCAGTGCAGCGGCATGTCGACCATCGCCCAGCTGGTCACGGCCGGGCTCGGCGTGGCAGCGTTGCCGGACTACATGGTGCACGCGCTGCCCGGGGTGGATGCGCTGAGCGGGCCGCTGCCGGGTTGCGACACACAGCTGTGGCTGCTGACCCGGCCGGACTGCCGGGCGTTGCGCTCGGTGCAGACCCTGTTCGAGGAGCTGACCCCGCGGTTGCGTGATGCGATGCTCTGAGGTTATCGTCAGGTTCAAGCGATAGGGTGTCTGTTCCGGCCCTTTCGCGGCTGAAGCCGCTCCCACAGGGTGCGGTGATGAACCTGAGGACAATGCGGTCCCTGTGGGAGCGGCTTCAGCCGCGAAGAAGGCAACACAGGGCTTGAAGGTAACCACCCGACAAAACAGCGCTTCCCTATTGGCTGGTGATTTTTTAAACTATCGAGTCCGCCTGCCCATTATTGGGCTGCACGCCCACCGCAATTGCTACTGAGGAAGACCATGGCCCGCGTAACTGTTGAAGACTGCCTGGAACACGTGGATAACCGCTTTGAGCTGGTCATGCTCTCGACCAAGCGCGCTCGCCAGCTGGCGACCGGCGGCAAAGAGCCACGCGTTGCGTGGGAAAACGACAAGCCGACCGTTGTTGCCCTGCGTGAAATCGCCGAAGGCATCGTCACCAACGAGTTCATCGCCGCTGAAGAGATCGTCACCGAGGATCCGGTGTTCGCCGCGTTCGAGGACGAGAACAACGAGGCTGTCTGATTGATGCCAGGTCGACGTCGCACGGCGCAAGGCCCCCTTCCTCGGCAGGAGGTGAACCCATGCCGGGTATAGAAGCCTTGGCCGAACGGCTGTCGACCTATCTTGGCCCCGAACAGGTCAATCTGGTCCGGCGCGCCTATTTCTACGCCGAACAGGCCCACGATGGGCAGCGCCGCCGCAGTGGCGAGCCCTACGTGACCCACCCGCTGGCCGTGGCCAGCATCCTCGCCGACATGCACATGGACCATCAGAGCCTGATGGCGGCCATGCTGCACGACGTGATCGAAGATACCGGCATCGCCAAGGAAGCCCTCAGCCAGCAGTTTGGCGAGACCGTGGCCGAACTGGTCGATGGGGTCAGCAAGCTGACCCAGATGAACTTCGAGACCAAAGCCGAGGCGCAGGCCGAAAACTTCCAGAAGATGGCCATGGCCATGGCCCGCGATATCCGCGTGATCCTGGTCAAGCTGGCCGACCGCCTGCACAACATGCGCACCCTGGAAGTGCTGTCCGGCGAAAAACGCCGGCGCATCGCCAAGGAAACCCTCGAGATCTACGCCCCCATCGCCAACCGCCTGGGCATGCACACCGTGCGCGTGGAGTTCGAGGACCTCGGCTTCAAGGCCATGCACCCGATGCGTTCGTCGCTGATCCACCGTGCGGTGAAAAGCGCTCGCGGCAACCGCAAGGAGATCGTCGCCAAGATCGAGCATTCGCTGGCCAACTGCCTGGCCGCCGACGGCATCGAGGGCGAGGTCAGCGGCCGGCAGAAACACCTCTATGGCATCTACAAGAAGATGCGCGGCAAGCGCCGCGCCTTCAACGAGATCATGGACGTATACGCCTTCCGCATCGTCGTCGACAAGGTCGACACCTGCTACCGCGTACTCGGTGCGGTGCACAACCTGTACAAGCCGCTGCCCGGTCGCTTCAAGGATTACATCGCGATCCCCAAGGCCAACGGCTACCAGTCGTTGCACACCACGCTGTTCGGCATGCACGGCGTGCCCATCGAAATCCAGATCCGCACCCGCGAGATGGAAGAGATGGCCAACAACGGCATCGCCGCGCACTGGCTGTACAAATCCAACGACGACGAGCAGCCCAAGGGCAGCCACGCCCGCGCCCGCCAGTGGGTCAAGGGCATCCTCGAGCTGCAGCAACGTGCCGGCAACTCGCTGGAATTCATTGAAAGCGTGAAGATCGACCTGTTCCCGGACGAGGTCTACGTGTTCACGCCCAAAGGCCGCATCATGGAGCTGCCCAAAGGCTCCACGGCGGTCGACTTCGCCTACGCGGTGCACACCGACGTCGGCAACAGCTGCATCGCCTGCCGCATCAACCGCCGCCTGGCGCCGCTGTCCGAACCGCTGCAAAGCGGCTCGACGGTGGAAATCGTCAGCGCCCCGGGCGCACGGCCGAACCCGGCCT
Source organism: Pseudomonas sp. B5(2017) (assembly GCF_002112825.1). Taxonomy (NCBI): domain Bacteria; kingdom Pseudomonadati; phylum Pseudomonadota; class Gammaproteobacteria; order Pseudomonadales; family Pseudomonadaceae; genus Pseudomonas; species Pseudomonas sp. B5(2017). The sequence continues at coordinate 129,115 of NZ_NEIR01000006.1, read as the reverse complement.
GGCTCAACTTCGTGGTTACCGGCAAGGCGCGCACGCACATCCGCCACGCGCTCAAGCAACAGCGCCGCTCCGAGTCCATCAGCCTGGGCGAACGCCTGCTGAACAAGGTGCTCACCGGCTTCGACAGCAGCCTGGAAATGATCCCCCAGGAGCGTATCCAGGCGATTCTCGCCGAGTACCGCCTGGAGCTGATCGAAGACCTGCTCGAAGACATCGGCCTGGGCAACCGCATGGCCTACGTGGTCGCGCGCCGCCTGCTGTCGGCCGAGGGCGAGCAGTTGCCGGCACCGGAAGGCCCGCTGGCGATCCGCGGTACCGAAGGCCTGGTGCTGAGCTACGCCAAGTGCTGTACGCCGATCCCGGGCGACCCGATCGTCGGCCACCTGTCAGCCGGCAAGGGCATGGTCGTGCACCTGGAAAACTGCCGCAACATCAGTGAAATCCGCCACAACCCGGAGAAGTGCGTACAGCTTTCCTGGGCCAAGGACATCACCGGTGAATTCAATGTCGAGTTGCGTGTCGAACTGGAGCACCAGCGCGGCCTGATTGCCCTGCTGGCCAGCAGTGTCAACGCCGCCGACGGCAACATCGAGAAGATCAGCATGGACGAACGCGACGGCCGTATCAGCGTGGTCCAACTGGTGGTCAGCGTGCACGACCGCGTGCACCTGGCGCGTGTGATCAAGAAGCTGCGTACCCTGACCGGTGTGGTCCGCATCACCCGCATGCGTACGTAGTCCGCCAACCGCAAGGAGTCATCATGAGCAAGACCGTCATCAACAGCGACAAGGCCCCTGCCGCCATCGGCACCTACTCGCAGGCGATCAAGGCCGGCAACACCGTGTACATGTCGGGCCAGATCCCTCTGGACCCGAAGACCATGGAACTGGTCGAAGGCTTCGAAGCCCAGACCGTACAGGTGTTCGAGAACCTCAAGGCCGTGGCTGAAGCCGCTGGCGGTTCGTTCAAGGACATCGTCAAGCTGAACATCTTCCTCACCGACCTGAGCCACTTCGCCAAGGTCAACGAGGTGATGGGCCGCTACTTCGAGCAGCCTTACCCGGCCCGCGCCGCCATCGGCGTTGCCGCGCTGCCGAAAGGCGCCCAGGTCGAAATGGACGCTATCCTGGTCATCGAATGATGCCCCCGGTGACGGGCGCCCTGCCCGTCACCTTCCCTTCTCTGCAAGGTTACCCCGTCATGCGTCAAGCACTGCCCCTCGCGCTGGCAGCCCTGCTTCTGGGCGGCTGCGCCAGCCACAAACCCGAAGATTTCAACGGTACCTGGATCAACCAGGACGCCATCAATGCGGCCGTCAAGGGCGGCAGCCTGCGTCAGGCGCTCAGTGAGCACGGGCCGGTGTTCGAGTGGAAGCTCGACGTCGCCAGCCAACAGGCCAGCTACAGCAATGGTTTCGAAGCAGCCGACGGCCAGCTGAGCGCCACCGACAAGCAATGGCAGGCCAGCTTCCAAGGCGGCCAGACCGAACAGCTGTCGCTCGATGGCGACGAACTGCAGGCTGTCGATCAAAGCGGCGGCAAGCAGACCTTCGTGCGCGCCAAAGCACCGGCGGCGACCAATGCGCCACTGGGCAGCAGCTTCGAGAAAGCCCTGTACCAGGCCTATCTGGGCGGCAACTGGAAGATCATCGAAGGCCAGGGCAAAGGTGCCAGCGTGCGCTTCGGCGACACCGGCAACGTCACCGGCCTGCCTGGGCCAGACCGTTTCGCCCTGTGCCTGGCGGGTGACTGCGCGACCATGGGTGGCAGCAATGACAGCCTGTGGCTGGAGCGCAACCAGCGTGGCGCCCCGTTCATCCTCAAGCGCGATGGCGACAAGCTGGAGATCTTCCAGGCGGTGAACCGCGCACAGCCGGATGAAATGCCAGTGTTGGCAGCCGGCAAGCGCCAGTGGGTGCTGGAGCTGGACTGAAAACCGTCCCTGACCAAGCGCCGCCCCTTTGTGGGAGCGGCCTTGTGTCGCGAAAGGGCTGCAAAGCAGCCCCGGCAGGTGGTGCCGTAACGCTGAAATCCTGGGGCCGCTTTGCGGCCCTTTCGCGACACAAGGCCGCTCCCACAAGAGGCCGCATCAAACCTGGAGTTAGTTTTTCCCTTTCAGGATGGCCGCATAGCCTTCCCTGTAGCTCGGATACACCGGCGCCCAGCCCAACGCCCGCGCCCGCGCATTGCTGCAGCGCTTGCTGCCGGTACGCCGCACTCGCTGCTCATCCGACCACTCGGTTACCCCCATGTACGCCCGCAGCCAGGCCACCACATCGGCCAGCGGTGCCGGGTCGTCGTCGACGCCGATGTAGCAGTCGTCGAGCACCTTGCCATCAGCATCGGCCAGCAACAGGAACGCCAACAGGCTGGCGGCATCCTCGGCATGGATGCGGTTGCCATACAGCGGTGGCTCCTCGGCCACGCGGTAGCCCTCGCGCACCTGACTGAGCAGCCACTCGCGACCGGGGCCATAGATGCCGGTCAGGCGCACCACGCTGGCCGGGATGCCGCTGGCCAGCGCCAGCCGCTCAGCCTCCAGCATCAACCGCCCGGAATAACCTTCAGGCTCGGTGGTCGCGCCTTCTTCGATCCACTCGCCGTCCTTCTGTGCATACACGCTGCTGCTGGACACGAACAGCAGGCGCCGTGGGCGTTGGCCGCGCTCGGCCAGCCAACCCAGCACATGGTGCAAACCGTCGACATAGGCTGCCTGATAACCCGCCTCGTCGTGCTGGCTGGCCGCCACGCAATACACCAGGTAGTCCGGCGCGCGCTGCGGCCAGGCGTCGGGGATCGATGGCTCGGACAAGTCCGCCGCCACCGGCACGACCCCCGCAGGCAACTGCCCGACCGAGCGACGCAGGCCGCTCACCTGCCAGCCGCGCGCAAGCATCTGCCGGGCAAGACGCCCGCCTACATCACCACATCCCACCACCATCACGGAAAGGTCTGACATCTCTTAACTCCCTAGACCAATTGATCAGCCTGACCACGCTACACGATGGATGGCTAGACCATAGGCGAAAAAAGCAACAAGATTACTTTTGTTAACAAGAATTACTTGCAATAATGGCCGCCAAATTGTTCTCGGCCTACCTCGAGGCCTTGGAGAACGTTCACTTTATTCTTCATCAGGTCCGGCCAGCATGACACGTACTCAACCTTCCGCTTCGCCAACCCCGTCGCGCGCCTGGCGCGCCATCGCCGCGCTGACGCTCAGCCTGGTGCTGGCCCCGGTGGCCATGGCCGATGAGCCAACCGCCAATGCTGCCGCGCCTGCTGCCGCTACCGCACCAGCTGCGCCGGCCGCTGCCCCAGCCGCAGCACCGGCTGCCGACGCAGTTGCCGCCACCCCGGTTGATGCCCCGGTCGCTGCAGACCCGAGCGTCGAAGCCCTGGTTGAAGACACCTCGCTGGGCATGGCCCACGACCTGTCCCCATGGGGCATGTACAAGAACGCCGACGTGGTGGTCAAGGCGGTGATGATCGGCCTGGCCATCGCCTCCATCATCACCTGGACCATCTGGATCGCCAAAGGCTTCGAGCTGATGGGCGCCAAGCGTCGCCTGCGTGGTGAAATCGCCCTGCTGAAGAAATCCGCCAGCCTCAAGGAAGCCAGCGACGTTTCCAACAAGGAAGGCACCCTGGCCCACACCCTGGTCCACGACGCCCTCGAGGAGATGCGCCTGTCGGCCAACGCCCGCGAAAAAGAAGGCATCAAGGAGCGCGTCAGCTTCCGCCTGGAGCGCCTGGTACATGCCAGCGGCCGCACCATGAGCAGCGGCACCGGCGTACTCGCCACCATCGGCTCCACTGCGCCATTCGTCGGCCTGTTCGGTACCGTATGGGGCATCATGAACAGCTTCATCGGCATCGCCAAGACCCAGACCACCAACCTGGCCGTGGTTGCCCCGGGTATCGCCGAGGCCCTGCTGGCCACCGCCCTGGGCCTGGTCGCCGCAATCCCGGCCGTGGTCATCTACAACGTCTTCGCCCGCTCCATCGCCGGCTACAAGGCCCAGGTGTCCGACGCCTCCGCCCAGGTGCTGCTGCTGGTCAGCCGTGACCTGGACCACCAGGGCAGCGAGCGTGTTGCCCCGCACATGGTGAAAGTGGGGTAAGCCATGGGCCTGCATCTCAACGAAGGTGGCGACGACCTCGCCGAAAACCACGAAATCAACGTTACGCCGTTCATCGACGTGATGCTGGTGCTGCTGATCATCTTCATGGTCGCAGCCCCCTTGGCCACGGTCGACATCAAGGTCGACCTGCCGGCCTCGACCGCCAAGCCGGCGCCGAGGCCCGAGAAACCGGTGTTCGTCAGCGTCAAGGCCGACCAGAAGCTGTACGTCGGCGACGATCAGGTCCCTGCCCCCGACCAGCTTGGCCCGATGCTCGATGCCAAAACCAAGGGCGACAAGGAAACCACCATCTTCTTCCAGGCTGACAAAGGCGTGGATTACGGTGACCTGATGGAAGTGATGAACAACATGCGCGCGGCCGGCTACCTGAAAGTCGGTCTGGTAGGTCTCGAGACGGCAGCCAAGAAATGACAAAAACGCGCTCTAACATGGCGCGCTACGGTGGCAGCCTGGCGATCGTGCTGGGCGTGCACGTGGTCGCCGTGCTGCTGACGCTCAACTGGTCGGTGCCCCAGGCCATCGAACTGCCACCGGCAGCCATGATGGTCGAGCTGGCGCCATTGCCGGAGCCTGCGCCACCACCGCCCCCGAAAGCGGCGCCGCAGCCACCGGCGCCGGTCGAGGAACCGCCGCTGCCGAAGCTGGCCGAGGCACCCAAGCCCAAGATCGCCATTCCCAAGCCGCCCAAGCCGAAGGCCAAGCCACAGCCGCCCAAGCCCGAGAAAAAGCCTGAGCCGCCGAAGGAAGCACCGCCGACCGAACAAACGGTAGACGCACCGCCCAGCAACACGCCGCCGCAGAAGTCCGCGGCACCGGCGCCGAGCATTGCGTCCAACAGCAACGCCCTGCCGACCTGGCAGAGCGACCTGCTGCGTCACCTGGCCAAGTACAAGCGTTACCCGGAAGACGCGCGCCGTCGCGGTCTGCAGGGCATCAACCGCCTGCGCTTCGTGGTCGACGCCGAAGGCAAGGTGGTGTCGTACTCCATGGCCGGTGGCTCGGGCAGTGCCGCCCTGGACCGGGCGACCCTGGAAATGATCCGTCGGGCCGGCACGGTACCCAAGCCGCCACCCGAGTTGCTGAACAATGGCACGATCGAGGTCGTGGCACCGTTCGTCTACTCGCTGGACCGCCGCTGAGACTTTTGTTTCTGTCACAAATCGGCAAGTCTGATAACGTGCGTCTATCGATTGCAGCCGCTATGCTGGGCTCGCAACTTCATGGACGCACGTTATGACCCTCACAGAATTACGCTACATCGTCACACTCGCCCAGGAACAGCACTTCGGCCATGCCGCCGAACGCTGTCACGTGAGCCAGCCGACCCTGTCGGTCGGTGTGAAGAAGCTCGAGGATGAGCTTGGCGTGCTGATCTTCGAGCGCAGCAAGAGCGCGGTCCGCCTGACCCCGGTCGGCGAAAGCATCGTCGCCCAGGCGCAAAAGGTACTGGAGCAGGCCCAAGGCATTCGCGAGCTGGCCCAGGCCGGCAAGAACCAGCTGACCGCCCCGCTCAAGGTTGGTGCCATCTACACCGTCGGCCCGTACCTGTTCCCGCACCTGATCCCTCAGCTGCACCGCGTGGCGCCGCAGATGCCGCTGTACATCGAAGAGAACTTCACCCATGTACTACGCGAAAAGCTGCGCAACGGCGAACTGGATGCGGTGATCATCGCCCTGCCGTTCAACGAAGCCGACGTGCTGACCCTGCCGCTGTACGATGAACCGTTCTGCGCCCTGATGCCGGCCGACCACCCGTGGACGGCGAAAAAGACCATCGACACCGCCATGCTCAACGACAAGAGCCTGTTGCTGCTCGGTGAAGGCCACTGCTTCCGCGACCAGGTACTGGAAGCTTGCCCAACGCTGAACAAGGGCGGTGAAGGCTCCAAGCACACCACGGTCGAGTCCAGCTCGCTGGAAACCATCCGCCACATGGTGGCCTCGGGCCTTGGCGTGTCGATCCTGCCGCTGTCGGCGGTGCACAGCCACCACTACGCCCCCGGCGTCATCGAGGTTCGCCCACTGACCGCACCGGCACCATTCCGCACCGTGGCCATCGCCTGGCGCGCCAGCTTCCCGCGGCCGAAGGCCATCGAGATCCTCGCCGACTCGATCCGCCTGTGCTCGGTCGCCAAAGCCCCTGCGGAACAACCGGCCTGAGTCATGAGTGAGCTGTCGAAGGTCCCGGTCACGGTACTCAAGGGGGTTGGCGAGGCCATGGCGGAGAAACTCGCCAAGGTCGGCCTGGAGAACCTGCAGGACGTGCTTTTCCACCTGCCCCTGCGCTACCAGGACCGCACCCGCGTGGTGCCGATCGGCCAGCTGCGCCCTGGCCAGGACGCGGTGATCGAGGGCGTGGTCAGCGGCGCCGACGTGACCATGGGCAAGCGCCGCAGCCTGGTGGTGCGCCTGGGTGACGGCAGCGGCGTGCTGAGCCTGCGCTTCTACCACTTCAGCAACGCGCAGAAGGAAGGCCTCAAGCGTGGTACCCACCTGCGCTGCTACGGCGAAGCCCGCCCCGGCGCCTCGGGCCTGGAAATCTACCACCCGGAGTACCGCGCACTGAACGGCGACGAGCCGCCGCCACCGGTCGAGCAGACCCTGACGCCGATCTACCCGTCCACCGAAGGCCTCACCCAGCAACGCCTGCGCCTGCTGTGCCAGCAGAGCCTGGGCCTGCTCGGCCCGCGCAGCCTGCCAGACTGGCTGCCCGACGAACTGGCCCGGGACTACCAGCTGGCGCCGCTGGACGATGCCATCCGCTACCTGCACAACCCGCCGGCCGACGCCGACCTCGACGAACTTGCCGAAGGCCAGCACTGGGCCCAGCACCGCCTGGCCTTCGAAGAACTGCTGACCCACCAGCTGTCGCAGCAACGCCTGCGCGAAAGCCTGCGCAGCCTGCGCGCGCCAGTGCTGCCCAAGGCCCAGCGCCTGCAGGCGCAGTACCTGGCCAACCTGGGCTTCCAGCCGACCGGCGCGCAGCAGCGGGTGGCCAACGAAATTGCCTACGACCTCAGCCAGCACGAGCCGATGATGCGCCTGGTGCAGGGCGATGTGGGTGCCGGCAAGACCGTGGTCGCCGCCCTGGCCGCGCTGCAGGCCCTGGAGGCCGGCTACCAGGTGGCCTTGATGGCGCCCACCGAGATCCTCGCCGAACAGCACTACATCACCTTCAAGCGCTGGCTCGAACCGCTGGGCATAGAAGTGGCCTGGCTGGCCGGCAAGCTCAAGGGCAAGGCTCGGGCAGCCGCCCTGGAGCAGATCGCCAACGGTGCGCCAATGGTGGTCGGCACCCATGCGCTGTTCCAGGAAGAGGTGAAGTTCAAGCACCTGGCCCTGGCGATCATCGATGAACAACACCGTTTTGGCGTGCAGCAACGCCTGGCCCTGCGCAAGAAGGGCGTGGCCGGGGAATTGTGCCCGCACCAGCTGATCATGACCGCCACGCCCATTCCGCGCACCCTGGCCATGAGCGCCTATGCCGATCTGGACACCTCGGTGCTCGACGAACTGCCACCCGGGCGCACCCCGGTGAACACCGTGCTGGTGGCCGACAGCCGCCGCTTCGAAGTGGTCGAGCGGGTGCGCGCCGCCTGCGCCGAAGGGCGCCAGGCCTATTGGGTGTGCACCCTGATCGAAGAATCCGAAGAGCTGACCTGCCAAGCCGCCGAAAGCACCTACGAGGAGCTGGGCAGCGCCCTGGGCGAGCTGCGGGTGGGGCTGATCCACGGGCGCATGAAGCCGGCGGAAAAGGCTGAGATCATGGCCGAGTTCAAGGCCGGCAACCTGCAGCTGCTGGTCGCAACCACGGTCATCGAGGTGGGCGTGGACGTGCCCAACGCCAGCCTGATGATCATCGAGAACCCCGAGCGCCTGGGCCTGGCCCAGTTGCACCAGCTGCGCGGCCGGGTTGGCCGGGGCAGCGCCGTCAGCCATTGCGTGCTGCTGTACCACCCGCCACTGTCGCAGATCGGCCGCGAGCGCCTAGGGATCATGCGGGAAACCAACGACGGCTTCATCATCGCCGAGAAAGACCTGGAACTGCGTGGTCCAGGCGAGATGCTCGGCACCCGCCAGACCGGCCTGTTGCAGTTCAAGGTCGCCGATCTGATGCGCGACGCCGACCTGCTGCCGGCCGTGCGCGACGCCGCCCAGGCCCTGGTCGCACGCTGGCCGGAGCACGTCAGCCCCCTGCTCGATCGCTGGCTGCGTCATGGCCAGCAATATGGCCAAGTGTGACGCTGGTCCCATAATGGATCCAGTTTTGCCCCCAGGCTGGTTATACTTCGCGTTTAAAAGAATCAGTGGATACGGACCATGACTGAAGTTGCCTTGGACACCGCAACCCCACACGCTCCCTCGGTCATCCGGCTGCTGCTCGACAAACTCGGCGTGGCCTACCGCGAGGTGGTCGAACATCCGCACCTGCCGGCAGCGTCGCGGGTACAGGCCGTGCTGCTCGACGACGAGGTCGGCGCCCTGATGGTGCTGTTCCCGCAGAGCCAGCTGCTGGACCTCAACCGCCTCGCCGAACTGACCGGGCGCAAGCTCACCGCGGTGTCGGTGCCGCGCCTGAAGCAGATGCTGGACAAGCACCAGCTCAAGGCCCTGCCGGGCATCCCGGCGCTGACCAGCTCGCCCTGCCAGTACGAAAAGAGCCTGCTCGACGCCGATAAAGTGTTTATCCAGTCTGGCGAAGCCGGCCTGCTGCTGGAAATCGAACGCGCGCACTTCAAGCGCATGCTGGTCAAGGCCAGCGCCAGCAGCTTCGGCCAGGAAGTCGAGGCCATCAGCCCCAACCTCGACCGCCCCGATGATGACACCCGGGAAATCACCAACGCCGTCCAGGCCTTCACTGCCCGGCGCATCCAGAAGCGCCTGGAAGAAACCATCGAAATTCCGCCGCTGGCCGACACCGCGCAAAAGATCATCAAGCTGCGGGTAGACCCCAACGCCAGCATCGACGATATCACCGGCGTGGTCGAAACCGACCCGGCGCTGGCAGCACAGGTGGTGAGCTGGGCGGCATCGCCCTACTACGCCTCACCTGGCAAGATCCGCTCGGTAGAAGATGCCATCGTGCGTGTGCTGGGCTTCGACCTGGTGATCAACCTGGCCCTGGGCCTGGCGCTGGGCAAGACCCTGAGCCTGCCGAAAGACCACCCGCAGCAAGCCACGCCGTACTGGCAGCAGTCGATCTACACCGCCGCGATCATCGAAGGCCTGACCCGCGCCATGCCACGGGCCGAGCGCCCCGAGGCCGGCCTCACCTACCTGGCCGGGCTGCTGCACAACTTTGGCTACCTGCTGTTGGCGCACGTTTTCCCGCCGCACTTCTCGCTGATCTGCCGCCACCTGGAGGTCAACCCGCATCTGTGCCACACCTACGTGGAACAACACCTGCTGGGCATCAGCCGCGAGCAGATCGGTGCCTGGTTGATGAAGCTGTGGGACATGCCGGAAGAACTGTCCACCGCGCTGCGCTTCCAGCACGACCCGGCCTATGAAGGCGAGTTTTCGGCGTTCCCCAACCTGGTGTGCCTGGCCACCCGCCTGCTGCGCTCGCGGGGGATTGGCTCGGGGCCGCAGCAGGAGATTCCAGACGAGTTGCTGGAGCGGCTGGGGATTACCCGGGACAAGGCCGAGGATGTGGTGAACAAGGTGCTCGAGGCAGAGAGCCTGCTGCGTGAGCTGGCTTCGCAGTTCCACACACCTCACTGATATCAAATGGGGCCGCTTTGCGGCCCCTACAATTTCAGCCCTTCTTCTTCGGCTTCAGGTACTTCATCAACCCCTGGAACCACATCACCAGCGCCGGGTTGCCCTTGATCTGGATATGCTTGTCCTGGATCCCCTGCATGAACGCCAACTGCTTGTTTCCTGCCTGCATGGTGGCGAAGCCATAGGCGGCGTCCTTGAAGGCAATGGCGAACGCCGGCTGCGGGTGCGCACCGCCCTTGCTGCTGACGCGTTCGTTGTTGACGATGAAGTGCCGGGCGACCTTGCCGTCCAGGGTCTGCATCTGGAACACCAAGTCCTTGCCTTTGAGCTGCTGCTGGAATGCCGGGTTGTTGCGGCTGGCCCTGGCCATCAACAGCCCCATGGCCCAGAGAAGAAAGCGGAACTTCATCAACGCGCCTCGAATTAAAAGTGACTAAGGCGCGCAGTCTATCCTTTTCCGAAACTATTTATGCAAGTTCGAAACATTTTGCCTGCAGAAAGCACAACGGGCGCCCTGGGGCGCCCGCTTGGCTGACACTGGGGTTGTCAGGGAGCGATCACTTGCCTTTCTTGGCCGGCTTGACGGGGGCGTTGACGCTGTCGCGCAGGTTCTTGCCTGGCTTGAAAGCCACGGTATTGCTGGCCTTGATCTTGACCGGTTCACCGGTTTGCGGGTTCTTGCCGGTACGCGCACCGCGATGACGTTTTTCGAAGGTGCCGAAACCGACCAGGGTCACAGTGTCCTTGTCCAGGGCACCCGTGATGCTGTCGAGAATCGCGTTCAAAACCTGATTGGCCTTTTCCTTGGTCAGATCGGCCTTTTCGGCGATGACGGCGGCGAGTTCTGGTTTGCGCATAGTGAAGCCTCTTTGACGGAATTCTTGTTGTTATGCCGTGCTGCCCTGGGAGCAGCGCTCAAGGCACCGCAGGCTCTAATCTGCGGCAGACGGAAGTGAGGATGGCACGTGCACAGGGGCCGCGCCAGTATCTGGGCGGCCATTGTGCAAGCAACAACAGGATAAATCCGACAGAACGCCAGCTATTTACGCCATCACGGCCGGCAGCTGGCGATTCAGGGCCAGCTTTTCCATCACGGCCGCCCCGGTGAGGGCGTAGCCCAGCAGCTTGCCCTCTGCATCAAGGCAGAGCACCTTGAGGTCACTGCCCTGCCCTTCTACCTGCCAGGTGCCTTCGTGGCCCTGGGGCGGCGGCGAGACCACCAGCGGGCAGGCCGGGGTTTTCACGGTGATCGGCATCGGCCCGTAGGCGACCGTTGTCGGCTTGCCGGCCAGGGTTTGCGCCAGAGCCCGGGCACAGCTCATCAGCGGCATCACATAGAGCAGGTTGATGCCATCGACTTCGGCACAGTCGCCAAGGGCGAATATGTTCGCGTGGGACGTGCGCAACTGGCGGTCCACGCAAACGCCGCGGTTGGTCTGCAGGCCAGCGGCTGCGGCCAGGTCGGTGCGCGGGCGCAGGCCGATGGCCGAAACCACCAGGTCGCAGGCGATCACGCTGCCGTCGGACAGGTGCGCCTCCAGCCCCTGGGCCACCTGCTGCAGGCGGGTCAGTACCGGGCCGAGGTGAAAACGCACGCCCAGGCCTTCCAGCCCGGCCTGCACGGCAGTGGCAGCGGCCGGGTGCAGCAGGGTCGGCATGACTTGCTCGCACGGCGCCACCACATCGACCTGGAAGCCGCCCAGGCTCATGTCGTTGGCGAATTCGCAGCCGATCAGGCCGGCACCGAGGATCAGCACGCGCTGTTTGCCGACGGCGGCGGCACGGAAGCGCGCGTAGTCTTCCAGGTCGTTGATCGGGAACACTCGATCGCCGCCATCACCTTCGATCGGCACCTGCACCGTCTGCGCGCCCCAGGCCAGCACCAGGTCGCGGTATTCCACCGCCTCTTCACCTATCCACAAACGCTTGTGGCCCGGGTCGATGCCGCTGATGCGGGTATGGGTGCGAATCTCGGCATTCAGTTGCTCGGCCATGGCGCCCGGCTCGGCCATGCACAGGCCGTCGGCGTCCTTCTGCTTGGCAAAGCCGGTGGACAGCATGGGCTTGGAGTAGGAACGACCGTCATCGGCGGTGATCAGCAGCAGCGGCGTCTGCGCATCGAGCTTGCGAAATTCACGGGCCAGGTTGTAGCCCGCAAGGCCGGTACCGATGATTACCACAGGGGACGTCATGTCGTGCTTTCCTCGATTAGCCGATGGAGATCATTTCAAAGTCGCTCTTGCCCACGCCGCAGTCGGGGCACAGCCAGTCTTCAGGCACGTCTTCCCAGCGGGTGCCGGGGGCGATGCCGTCGTCTGGCCAGCCTTCGGCTTCGTCGTAGATCAGGCCACAGACAATACATTGCCACTTTTTCATGGGGGTGGGTTTCCTCGGTTCAGGCTGGAGCTTTGTGTTGCTGCTGATGCCCGCGAAGAGACCAGCGCGCAATTCGTGGGGCTTTGTAGCGGCCCTGCCAGCAGTATGCAAGCAGTCGGGGCAATCATGCTAAGCTCGCCGCCTCTCTGGTTGTAACAAGCAGACCGACGTGTCGTACGAATCCCCGCAAGCAGCCGCTGTCGCGTGGCTGCCGTATTCACAGCTGGCGACCGATCTCGACCAGCCCACCCTTGACTGGCTGTTCGACGAGGGCTCGCTGACCCGCCGCCTGACCCGCCTGTCCAACGATCACTTCTCCGTCACCCCGCTGTTCGAGGGCTGGCAGCCGCTGCGCGATGACGAATGCCAGGCACTGGGCATCGCCGCTGGCGCCGAAGGCTGGGTGCGCGAGGTTTACCTGCGCGGCCATGGCCAACCCTGGGTGTTCGCCCGCAGCGTCGCCAGCCGCAGCGCCCTGGAGCGCGGCGGGCTGGACCTGGAAACCCTGGGCAGCCGTTCGCTGGGCGAGTTGCTGTTCTGTGACCAGGCATTCATCCGCCACCCCATCGAGGTGTGCAGTTATCCACAGGCCTGGCTGCCGGGTGAAGCCGCCCACGCGGCGCTGTGGGGCCGCCGTTCGCGCTTCGAACGTGGCGGCCTGGACCTGCTGGTGGCAGAGGTGTTTCTGCCAGCATTGTGGCAAGCGGCCAAGGAGGAAAACCGCTGATGTACCTGCAACTGCTCAAGTCGCTCAACCGCCTGCACCCGCGGGCCTGGGACTTCGTCCAGCTCAGCCGCATGGACCGGCCGATTGGTATCTACCTGCTGCTGTGGCCGACCTTGTCGGCGGTGTGGATTGCCGGCAACGGTTCACCAACCCTGGCCAACGTGCTGATCTTCGGCCTAGGTGTGGTGCTGATGCGCGCTGCAGGTTGCTGCATCAACGACTTTGCCGACCGCAAGGTGGACGGCCACGTCAAACGTACCGCCGACCGCCCACTGGCCAGCGGCCGGGTCCGCCCGCGCGAAGCACTGGCGCTGTTCGCCATCCTGGTCGGAGTGAGCTTCCTGCTGGTGCTGTGTACCAACAGCCGCACGGTTTGGCTGTCGTTCGGTGCGGTGGCACTGGCGTTCTGCTACCCGTTCATGAAGCGCTACACCTATTACCCGCAGGTGGTGCTGGGGGCGGCGTATTCCTGGGGCATTCCCATGGCCTTCACCGCAGCGGGTGGCGAGCTGCCGGCCAGCGCCTGGCTGCTGTATATCGCCAACCTGCTGTGGACGGTGGGCTACGACACCTACTACGCCATGGTCGACCGTGATGACGACCTGAAGATAGGCGTGAAGTCGACCGCTATCCTGTTCGGCGACGCCGACCGCACCATCATCCTGACCTTGCAGCTGCTGTCGCTGGGCTGCCTGTTGCTGGCCGGCAGCCGCTTCGAGCTGGGTGACTGGTTCCACCTGGGGCTGCTGGGCGCGGCGGCGTGCTTTGCCTGGGAGTACTGGGCGACGCGCAAACTGGACCGGGAGTCGTGCTTCAAGGCGTTTCTGCACAATCACTGGGCGGGGATGCTGGTGTTCATCGGGGTGGTGCTGGATTACGCGTTGCGCTGAGGATTCTGGGGCTGCCTTGCAGCCCATCGCGACACAAGGCCGCTCCTACAGGGGATCGCGCATTCCTGTAGGAGCGGCCTTGTGTCGCGAGAGGGCCGCAAAGCGGCCCCGGCAATCTCAAGGCTTGGCAACGTGCCAGACGTCCTTCATGCCGTCACCGGTCATATCGCCGGCCTTCTTGTCCTTGATGAAGGTGTACAGCGGCTTGCCGTCATAGGCCCACTGCTTGCTGCCGTCATCGCGCATCACCACTGTCCACTTGTCCTTGGCCGGTTCGTCATTGGCCTTGACCATCAGCGGCGGCCAGTTGGTGGCGCATTCGCCATTGCACATCGACTTGCCGCCCGCATCCTTGTCGAAGGTGTACAGGGTCATGCCGGCATGATCGACCAACATCCCGCCCTTCTCCATCGCATGGTCGGCCAAGGCCACCCACGGGAGCGCCAGCGCAGTGAAAAGGGCCATCCAGCTCAGCGTTTGTCGTGTCATTGGATTCACCATTGTTTCGGGGGGATTGAGTTCTGGTTGCCACAACTACGGCCCTTTCAAGCCTAGTTCAGTCATGGAATGTCGCCAGAACGGCCAACACCCTGTCACACAGCTGCAATAATTCCGTTATCTAATGCGGGCCAAGACACCGTATCCAGGAGAGGTTTTGAGCATGGTTGGCAGGAACATTCTGATCGTCGACGACGAAGCACCAATTCGCGAGATGATCGCCGTTGCCCTGGAAATGGCCGGTTATGACTGCCTGGAAGCGGAAAACTCCCAACAGGCCCACGCGATCATCGTCGACCGCAAACCGGACCTGATCCTGCTCGACTGGATGCTGCCGGGCACCTCCGGCATCGAACTGGCCCGCCGCCTCAAGCGCGACGAACTGACCGGCGACATCCCGATCATCATGCTCACCGCCAAGGGTGAAGAGGACAACAAGATCCAGGGCCTGGAAGTGGGCGCCGACGACTACATCACCAAGCCGTTCTCGCCGCGTGAACTGGTCGCCCGCCTGAAAGCCGTGCTGCGCCGCACTGGCCCGAGCGATAGCGAGGCACCGATCGAAGTCGGCGGCCTGCTGCTCGACCCGATCAGCCACCGCGTGACCATCGACGGCAAGCCGGCCGAGATGGGCCCTACCGAATACCGCCTGCTGCAGTTCTTCATGACCCACCAGGAGCGCGCCTACACCCGTGGCCAGCTGCTGGACCAGGTGTGGGGCGGTAACGTCTATGTCGAAGAGCGCACCGTCGACGTACACATCCGCCGCCTGCGCAAGGCGCTGGGTGAAGCCTACGAAAATCTGGTACAAACCGTCCGGGGCACCGGCTACCGCTTCTCGACCAAGAGCTGATCGAGCTGAAAAGCGCCAAGCTGCACGTCGTTGTACAAGGACCGTCAATTGAACCAGAACTGGCACGCGACCCTGATTCGCCACCTGCTGCTGCTGATTACCGTCTGCCTGATCGGCGGGCTGGTCAGCGGCTACTATGGCTGGAGCCTGGCCATCGGCCTGGCGCTCTACCTGGGCTGGACCCTCAAGCAACTGCTGCGCCTGCATGACTGGCTGCGCAACCACCAACCCGACGAAGCACCACCCGATGGCTACGGCCTGTGGGGCGAAGTGTTCGACAGCATCTACCACCTGCAACGCCGCGACCAGCGCGTGCGCGGCCGCCTGCAGGCGGTAATCGACCGGGTGCAGGAGTCTACCGCCGCGCTGCGTGACGCGGTGATCATGCTGGACAGCGACGGCAACCTGGAATGGTGGAACCGCGCCGCCGAGACCCTGCTGGGCTTCAAGACCCCACAGGACGGCGGCCAGCAGGTGACCAACCTGGTGCGCCACCCGCGCTTCAAGGAATACTTCGAGGCGGAGAACTACCTCGAGCCGCTGGAAATCCCCTCGCCGATCAACGACCGTATGCGCGTGCAGCTGCACATCACCCGCTACGGCAACAACGAGCACCTGATGCTGGTGCGCGATGTTACCCGCATCCACCAGCTGGAGCAGATGCGCAAGGACTTCGTCGCCAACGTGTCCCACGAGCTGCGCACGCCGCTGACGGTGATCACCGGCTACCTGGAAACCCTGCTGGACAACGTCGAAGACGTGAACCCGCGCTGGGGCCGAGCCCTGCAGCAGATGAGCCAGCAAGGCTCGCGCATGCAGACACTGCTCAACGACCTGCTGCTGCTGGCCAAGCTGGAGGCCACCGACTACCCGTCGGACAACCAGCCAGTGGCGGTCGATGCCTTGCTTGCCGCGATCAAGAACGACGCCCAGGCCCTGTCCGGGCCCCGCAACCAGCGCATCACCCTGGAAGCCGCGCCTGGCGTGCAGTTGAAGGGCAGCGAGTCGGAGCTGCGCAGTGCCTTTTCCAACCTGGTGTTCAATGCGGTCAAGTACACCCAGGACGAAGGCAGCATCCGTATTCGCTGGTGGGCCGATGCCCAGGGCGCGCACCTGTCGGTGCAGGACTCGGGGGTGGGCATCGATGCCAAGCACCTGCCACGCCTGACCGAGCGCTTCTATCGGGTCGATTCCAGCCGTGCGTCGAATACCGGCGGCACCGGGCTGGGGCTGGCGATCGTCAAGCATGTGCTGATGCGCCACCGCGGCAAGCTGGAGATCAGCAGCGTGCCGGGGCATGGCAGTACCTTTACCTGTCACTTCGCGCCGGCACAATTGGCCAACGGCAAGGCTTGAGGGCCTCGGGGGCTGCTTTGCAGCCCATCGCGACACAAGGCCGCTCCTACACGGGATCGCGGTCTCCTGTAGGAGCGGCCTTGTGTCGCGATGGGGCGCAAAGCGCCCCCAAAGAATCCATCGCCCTTTGCTTTTACGGCCCCAGCCGCTACATTGGACCCCCTGTGCCAGCAAGAGCTGGCACTTTTTTTCTCTCTATTTCGAAGACGGACCCCGTAAAAACTCCATCATGGACCCTTCCCCTGGTATCAGCCTCACCTCGTTATTCGCCGATTTCGGCATGATCATCTTTGCCTTGCTCCTGGTGCTGCTCAACGGCTTCTTCGTTGCCGCCGAGTTCGCCATGGTCAAGCTGCGCGCCACCCGCGTCGAGTCCATCGCCGAGCTGCATGGCTGGCGTGGCAGTATCCTGCGCAAGGTACACAACCAGCTCGACGCCTACCTGTCGGCCTGCCAGCTGGGCATCACCCTCGCCTCGCTGGGCCTGGGCTGGGTCGGTGAACCGGCGTTCGCCCACCTGCTCGAGCCGCTGCTGGCCTACCTGGGCGTGGACACGCCCGAGCTGATCAAGGCCATCTCGTTCTTCGTCGCCTTCTTCGTCATCTCGTACCTGCACATCGTGGTCGGCGAGCTGGCGCCCAAGTCCTGGGCCATCCGCAAGCCCGAGCTGCTGTCGCTGTGGACCGCCGTGCCGCTGTACCTGTTCTACTGGGTGATGTACCCGGCCATCTACCTGCTCAATGCCAGCGCCAACACCATCCTGCGCATTGCCGGCCAGGGTGAGCCCGGCCCACACCACGAGCACCACTACAGCCGTGAAGAGCTCAAGCTGATCCTGCACTCCAGCCGTGGCCAGGACCCGAGCGACCAAGGCATGCGCGTGCTGGCCTCGGCCGTGGAAATGGGCGAGCTGGAGGTGGTCGACTGGGCCAACTCGCGCGAGGACATGGTCAGCATCGACGCCCATGCGCCGTTGAAGCAGATCCTGGCCCTGGTGCGCCGCCACAAGTTCAGCCGCTACCCGGTGTACGACGCCGAGCGTGAAGAATTCACCGGCCTGCTGCACATCAAGGACCTGCTGCTGGAGCTGGCCGAACTCGAGCACCTGCCCGAAACCATCGACCTCGACGACCTGGCACGGCCACTGGAGCGCGTGTCGCGGCACATGCCGCTGGCGCAGTTGCTGGAGCAGTTCCGCAAGGGTGGCGCGCACTTCGTGCTGGTGGAGGAAGCCGATGGCAAGGTGATTGGCTACCTGACCATGGAAGACGTGCTGGAAGTGCTGGTGGGCGACATCCAGGACGAGCACCGCAAGACCGAGCGCGGCATCCTCGCCTACCAGCCGGGCAAGCTGCTGGTGCGTGGCGACACGCCGCTGTTCAAGGTCGAGCGCCTGCTGGGCGTCGACCTTGACCATATCGAAGCAGAAACCCTCGCCGGGCTGGTCTACGAGACGCTCAAGCGCGTGCCTGAAGAAGAGGAAGTGCTGGAGGTCGAAGGGCTGCGCATCATCATCAAGAAGATGAAAGGGCCGAAGATCGTGCTGGCCAAGGTGCTCAAGCTGGATTGAGGGCCAGGGGGCTGCTTTGCAGCCCTTCGCGACGCAAGGCCGCTCCTACAGGGGTTCGCGTATCCCTGTAGGAGCGGCCTTGTGTCGCGATGGGGCCGCAAAGCGGCCCCAAAAATCTCAAGGGTTACCCGCAGTGAAGTCAGGCAACCCTCCGATCGGCCTGTCGAACCGATAAGGTATCGACTCCAGCGCCAACCCCACATTGCGCTGCACCACGAAATGCAGGTGCGGCCCGGTGCTGTTGCCGGTATTGCCCGACTTGGCCAGCATCTGCCCCTGCCGCACCCGTTGCCCCTCTGCCACCACCACCGAACCGCGCATCAGGTGCAGGTACACACCCATGGTGCCGTCCGGGTGCAGGATCCTGACGAAATTGCCCGACGGGTTGGGGCCGCGCCCGCTCTGGCTGTTCTCCGTCTTCACCACCACCCCTTCCCGCGCCGCGATGATGGTGGTGCCTTCGGGCATGGCGATATCCATGGCATAACGCCCCTTGGGCCCAAAATGGCTGACCCGGCCATTGGGGCCCTGGGTCACGCGGAACGGCCCGCCAATCCAGGGGAATGCATAGCGGAAGCCCTGGGGCCGCTTGCCCGGGTCGCCCATGGCCTGCAGCAGGGTCGAGCGGTAGTTCAGCAACATCCCGGGACGCCCCCTGAGCACGCTGAGCATTTGCGTGGTGCGCGGCGGCAGTACCCGGCGCACGGTACGCGGGGCATTGCCACCTTGTGCGTTCACCAGGTTGTCCAGGCGCAGCTCTACCTCCACCGGCACATGCAGCTGGTTGCGGGCCGAAAAGCTCACGCCACCGTTGAAGGTTATCGCGTTCAGCAGCACCTGGCCTTCGGGCACTTCGACCATGGGTACGCGCCGCACAAAGGTTTTGGCACCGGGGCCGGGCCGGTCGGAATAGGAGGTCACACGGCCATCATCGGTGATCTCGTAGATAGTCATGCCCAGGCTCGACGCCGAGGCCATGAGCAATGCACAGAACAGCAGCAGGCGGGCGGGCATGATAGTGGCTTTTTGACAGTTATGATTTGTCGAAGCCTAGCAGGGGGTTTTGCGGCGGGTATGACAGTTGGTCGGATGGCGTCAACAGGACTGGCCCCATCGCCGGCAAGCCAGCTCCCACAGGAAATGCACAAGGCCAGAGGTTGACGCTGTACCTGTGGGAGCTGGCTTGCCGGCAATGGGGCCAGTAGTCATTACTCAGGCGCCCGGGGTGAAATGCTTCTGCGCCGTCCCGCGGGCAATCAGCCGCGACAGGTAGTCGAGCTTCTGGGCATCCTGGTCGACGAACTTGAAGGTCAGTTGCAACCAGTCACTGTCGGGCTTGGGTTCCAGTGCCGCGACGGCATGCAGGTAGCCGTTCAGGCGCGCGACTTCGGCGTTCTCGCCCTGCTCCAGGTCCAGCACCGCGCCTTCCAGCACTTGGGGCAGCGCTTCGCCACGGCGCACCACCAGCAGGGCCTCTTTCAGGCTCAGCGCCTTGATCACGCATGGCTGCATGCCGCCGGCCAGGCGCAACTGGCCCTGGCCACGGCCGGTCGGCGCGGGAGCGGCGGGCCGGGGGGCATTGGCCACTGGCCTGGCGAGTGCAGGTGCCGGCGCTGGCGCCGTGACCTTCACCGCTTCAGGCTTGCCGGCGGTCAGCGCATTCAGCGAGTCATTGGCGAACGCCGAGTTGACCCGTGCCGGGCCGCTGGCCATCAGGCTGTCGAGCTTGCCGATCTTGGTCAGGGCCTTTTTCACCTTGGTCAGCAATTGCTCGTTGGTGAACGGCTTGCCGACAAAATCGGAAACGCCCGCCTGAATCGCCTGGATGACGTTTTCCTTGTCGCCACGGCTGGTCACCATGATGAACTGCAGGTTCTTCAACTCAGGCTGCTGGCGGCACCAGGTGAGCAGTTCCAGACCGGACATTTCCGGCATCTCCCAGTCGCACAGAACCAGGTCGAACGCTTCCTTGCCCAGCATGGCCATGGCCTTGCGACCGTTGACGGCGTCGTCGATGGTCATGCCCGGGAAGGCATTGCGCAGGCATTTGCGGACCAGGTCACGGATAAACGGGGCGTCATCCACGACCAGCACATTCACTTTACTCATCGATACTCCTTCTGAATCCCGACTAGCCTACCGCCGAATAATGGCCACTTGCTACAACCTGGTCACGCCGGGACTTCTTCACATCGTTCGCGGGTGCCTGCCGGCTCCTCGACCGCAAACGAAAACGCCCGGCCAAGGCCGGGCGTCGATGCTCGGGAGCAACCTTACTTATCGTCAGGTTCGGCCGGAACATTAGCGTTTTCGCCGTCGGAAACAGCAGTGCCCTGCACTTCTGCCGTCATGCGCTTGAGGCCCATGTGACGCACGTCGGTGCCGCGCACCAGGTAGATCACCAGCTCGGAGATGTTGCGCGCATGGTCGCCGATACGCTCCAGCGAACGCAGGACCCAGATAACGCTCAGTACCCGCGAGATCGAGCGCGGGTCTTCCATCATGTAGGTCACCAGCTCACGCAGGGCGGTCTTGTATTCACGGTCGATGGTCTTGTCGTACTGGGCCACCGACAGCGCCAGGTCGGCGTCGAAGCGGGCAAAGGCGTCCAGCGCGTCGCGGACCATGTTGCGTACCTGATCGCCGATGTGACGCACCTCGACATAGCCGCGCGGCGACTCGCCTTCCTCGCACAGCTGGATGGCGCGACGGGCGATCTTGGTCGACTCGTCACCGATGCGCTCCAGGTCGATCACCGACTTGGAGATGCTGATGATCAGGCGCAGGTCGGAGGCCGCCGGCTGACGACGGGCGAGGATGCGCAGGCACTCCTCGTCGATGTTGCGCTCCATCTGGTTGATCTGCTCGTCGACTTCGCGCACTTGCTGGGCCAGGCCCGAGTCGGCTTCGATCAGCGCAGTGACTGCGTCGTTGACCTGCTTTTCGACCAGGCCGCCCATGGCCAGCAGGTGGCTACGCACCTCTTCGAGCTCGGCGTTGAACTGCTGGGAAATGTGATGCGTAAGGCTTTCTTTGTTGATCATCGTTCGCTCCGCGAAGAAGCTGCAAGCTTCAATTTGTTCGTCTCGTTCCCTGGTCTGTGGGAGCGGGTTTACCCGCGAACACCGGCGAAGCCGGTGCCAGACACCGCGGCGCCTGCTTCGCGGGTAAACCCGCTCCCACAGGGGCCAGGTACCTATCCGGAGCGGCGATCAGCCGTAGCGACCGGTGATGTAGTCTTCGGTCTGCTTCTTCGCCGGGTTGGTGAACAGGGTGTCGGTATCCCCGAATTCGACCAGTTTGCCCATGTACATGAACGCGGTGTAGTCCGAAACACGGGCCGCCTGCTGCATGTTGTGGGTCACGATGACGATGGTGTACTTGGATTTCAATTCGTAGATCAGCTCCTCGACTTTCAGCGTCGAGATCGGATCCAGTGCCGAGCACGGTTCGTCGAGCAGCAGCACTTCCGGCTCCACGGCGATGGTACGGGCGATGACCAGACGCTGCTGCTGGCCACCGGACAGGCCCAGTGCCGAGTCGTGCAGGCGGTCCTTGACCTCGTCCCACAGGGCCGCACCCTTCAGCGCCCACTCGACCGCTTCGTCGAGCACGCGCTTCTTGTTGATGCCCTGGATGCGCAGGCCGTAGACCACGTTTTCGTAGATGGTCTTGGGGAACGGGTTGGGCTTCTGGAACACCATGCCCACACGGCGGCGCAGCTCGGCCACGTCTTCGCCCTTGCGGTAGATGTTGTTGCCGTACAGGTTGATGGCGCCTTCCACGCGGCAGCCGTCAACCAGGTCGTTCATGCGGTTGAAGGTGCGCAGCAGGGTCGACTTGCCGCAGCCGGACGGGCCGATGAAGGCGGTCACGCGCTGCTTGGGGATGTTCATCTGCACGTCGAACAGCGCTTGTTTGTCGCCGTAGAACAGGCTCAGGCCCGGCACTTCGATGGCTACGGTTTCTTCGGCCAGGCGCAGGCTCTGCTTGTCGCGGCCCAGGGCAGACATGTCGATGCCGTGGGTATGGGATTCTTGCTGCATGGTCAACTCCATACGCTAACAATTCGTTTCAAAGGGCCGCCCGGCTCACGGGCGGCACGCTTGCAATCAGGATCAGCTGTCGAGGGCCTTGTACTTCTCGCGCAGGTGGTTACGGATCCACACGGCCGAGAGGTTGAGGGCCGCAATCACCAGCACCAGCAGCAACGCCGTGGCATATACCAGCGGCCGCGCGGCCTCGACGTTGGGGCTCTGGAAGCCGACGTCATAGATGTGGAAGCCCAGGTGCATGATCTTCTGGTCCAGGTGCAGGTACGGGTAGTTCCCGTCCACCGGCAGCGACGGGGCCAGCTTTACCACACCTACCAGCATCAGCGGTGCCACTTCACCGGCGGCGCGGGCCACGGCGAGGATCATGCCGGTCATCATCGCCGGGCTGGCCATTGGCAGGACGATCTTCCACAGGGTCTCGGCCTTGGTCGCGCCCAGGGCCAGCGAGCCTTCGCGCACGGTACGCGGGATACGCGCCAGGCCTTCCTCGGTGGCCACGATCACCACCGGCACGGCCAGCAGCGCCAGGGTCAAAGATGCCCACAGCAGGCCCGGGGTACCCAGGGTTGGCGCCGGCAGTGCTTCGGGGAAGAACAGGCGGTCGATCGAGCCACCCAGCACATAGACGAAGAAGCCCAGGCCGAACACGCCGTAGACGATCGCCGGTACACCGGCCAGGTTGTTCACCGCGATGCGGATCAGGCGGGTCACCGGGCCCTGTCTGGCGTATTCGCGCAGGTACACGGCAGCCAGCACACCGAACGGGGTGACGATCACGGCCATGATCAGGGTCATCATCACGGTACCGAAGATGGCCGGGAAGATACCGCCCTCGGTGTTGGCTTCACGCGGGTCGTCGCTGAGGAACTCCCAGACCTTGGTGAAGTAGGCCCCCAGCTTGGTGAACCCCGACATGGCGTTCGGCTGGATGGCGTGCACCACCTTGCTGAGGTTGATTTCCACTTCACGGCCGTTGCCATCGCGGGCCACCAGGCTGTCGCGAGCGAAGGCCTGGTGCAGGCCGGTCAGGCGGTCTTCGATGGCCTTGTAGCGGCTGTTCAGCTCGGCGCGCTCGGCGTCCATGTCGGCCTGGGCAGCGGCGTCCAGCTTGCCGTCCAGCTCCAGCTTGCGCGCCTGCAGACGCAGGCGCTCGAGGCCATGGTTGATGGCGCCGATGTCTTTCTTCTCGAGGCTTTGCAGTTCGCTGTTGAGCTGGTTGGCGCGCTTGAGGCGGGCCTGCAGCTCGGCCCAGGCGGCAGCACCTTCGGCGACCACGCGGCCTTCTTCCTTGACGCTGACCAGGTAGCCGTAGAAGTTGCCCCACTCGCGACGCTCCAGGGCGATCAGGTCGGCCGGGTGCTTTTCGTCGACCAGCCAGTCGCCGACCACCCAGGTGAAGTCGCTGCCGTTGAGATCGCGGTTGCCCACCTTGATCAGCTCACGGGTCATGAACTCCGGGCCTTGGTCAGGCACTGGCAGGCCGGCGCCCTTCAGGCGGGCACGGGGTACTTCTTCCTTTTGCACCACTTCGCCAATGACGACGTGGTCGGCCTGGCCCGGCACCTTGTAGGTGGCCTGGACAAGATCGGCCGGCCAGAAGTGGCCCAGGCCGCGCACGGCAATCACCGCCAGCAGGCCAACGGTCATGATCACTGCCATGGCCACCGCGCCGCCGCTCATCCAGACGCCTGGGGCGCCGCTCTTGAACCAGCCTTTGAGGGAATCCTTTTTCACGGATCGCTACCTTTCTATCAAAGCGACGAGTATTTCTTGCGCAGACGCTGGCGAATCAGCTCGGCCAAGGTGTTCATGATGAAGGTGAACATCAGCAGCACCAGCGCGGCCAGGAACAGCACGCGATAGTGGCTGCCGCCGACTTCCGATTCCGGCATTTCCACGGCCACGTTGGCGGCCAGGGTGCGCATGCCCTCGAACAGGTTCAGCTCCATCACCGGGGTGTTGCCGGTGGCCATCAGCACGATCATGGTCTCGCCCACCGCACGGCCCATGCCGATCATCAGCGCCGAGAAGATACCCGGGCTGGCGGTGAGGATGACCACGCGAGTCAGGGTCTGCCATGGCGTCGCTCCCAGGGCCAGGGAGCCCAGGGTCAGGCTGCGCGGCACGCTGAACACGGCGTCTTCGGCGATGGAGTAGATGTTCGGGATGACCGCGAAGCCCATGGCGATACCCACGACCAGGGCGTTGCGCTGGTCGTAGGTTATCCCCAGGTCGTTGGTGATCCACAGGCGCATGTCGCCGCCAAAGAACCAGTTCTCGAGGTGCGGGCTCATGGTCAGGGCGAACCAGCCGGTGAACAGGATGACCGGGATCAGGATCGCCGCTTCCCAGCCATCCGGGATACGCAGGCGGATCGACTCGGGCAGACGGGTCCAGGCGAAGCCGGCCAGCAGGATACCGAGCGGCATCAGCAGGAACAGGCTGAACACGCCCGGCAGGTGGCCTTCCAGGTACGGGGCGAGGAACAGGCCGGCGAAGAAGCCGAGGATCACGGTCGGCATCGCTTCCATCAGTTCGATCACCGGCTTGACCTTGCGGCGCATGCCAGGGGCCATGAAGTAGGCGGTGTAGATGGCCGCGGCAATCGCCAGCGGGGCCGCCAGGATCATGGCGTAGAACGCGGCCTTCAGGGTACCGAAGGTCAGCGGCGACAGGCTCAGCTTGGGCTCGAAGTCGGTGTTCGAGGCGGTCGATTGCCAGACGTATTTCGGCTCGTCGTAGTTCTCGTACCACACCTTGCCCCACAGCGCGCTGAAGGAAATTTCCGGGTGCGGGTTGCGCAGGCTCAGTGGCAGCAGCTTGCCGCCTTCTTCGATGATGATGCGGTTGGCACGTGGCGAAAGGGCCAGGATGCCGGGGCCTTCGGCGGCCGGCTCGACCAGCAGGGTACGGTGCGCGGTGCTGTGGAACACGCCCAGCTCGCCTGCGGCGTCGAGGGCGACGAAGCCCTTGCGGCGCTCTTCGGCGTCGATCTGCACGACCGCGGCCTTGCCCATCTGGAAGGTGCGGATCAGCTTGAAGCGGGATTCGCCATCCGGGTCACGGGCCATGAACCACTGAGCCAGGCCACCCTTGGAGTCGCCGATGATCAGCGAGATGCCGCCGACCAGCTGGGCGGTGGCGGTAATTTCGGTGTCGGCGCTTTCAGACAATTTGTAGCGGCCGTTGAGGCTCTTGTCGCGCAGGTTGAACACGTCTGCGGTGGCGCGGCCGTTGATCACGTACAGCCACTGCTGACGCGGGTCGATGAAGATGTTCTTCACCGTTTCGGTCATCTGCGGCAATTCGATGCGGTTCTGCTCGGTGGTGACCTCTTCGGTCATCATGTTTTCGGTGCGGGTCAGCTCGACCACCTGCAGGTGCGCGCCGGTGGAACCGGCCATCAGCAGGGTGTCGCCATTGACGTTGACGCTGACATGCTCCAGCGCACGGCCCTGCTCGTCGAGCACGAACGGTTGCTCGCCGTACGGGTAGTCGATGCCGGGGGCGATGGTTTTCTTGTTGTCCGGGTAGGTGATCTTGTAGGTGTGGTGGAACACCAGCGCCTGGCCATTGGACAAGCCCAGCACCACCAGCGGGCTACCCGGCTGGTCGGCACTGATCGAAGTGACCTGGGTGCCTGCCGGTACCGGCAGGTCGAAACGCTTGAGCTCGTTACCGGTCTTGGTATCGAAGAACAGTGCCTGGCCCTTGTCCGAAACGCGCATGCCCACCAGGTTCTGCTCTTCAAGCGCGATCATCAGCGGCTTGCCGGCATCCTGTTGCAACCAGGTCGGCTCCAAGGCTTTCTTGCTGGTCAGCTCGGCGCCCTGGAACAGCGGCAGCACCACATAGGCCAGATAGAAGAAGATCAGGGTGATCGCCGCCAATACGGCAAGCCCGCCCACCAGTACATACCAGCGGGTCAGGCGGTCCTTGAGCGCGCGCATGCGGCGCTTGCGTTGCAACTCCGGCGTATTGAAATCAATCCGCACGGGCTGGGAGTTTTGGGTCATGTTGGAGTTGGCCAGATCATTCATGCGCACACCCTAGCGGTCCCGTGTGACAAAAACATTACAAAGTGGTGACGCACGAAAGCCCGCCGCACAGGAAACCTGGCTTCGGACTGGAATTTCGTGGAAGAGGCCGGGCATCAGCGCCGGCCTCCCCTTCAATTACTTACTTTTTTGCGACGTTACCAGCGTGGGACAGGCCCAGGTCAGCCAAGGTCTTGTCGACGACTTTGGCCGGCAGCGGGATGTAGCCATCCTTCACCACGACCTGCTGGCCAGCTTGCGACAGCACCAGCTTGACGAACTCGGCTTCCAGCGGGGCCAGAGGCTTGTTCGGGGCCTTGTTGACGTAGACGTACAGGAAGCGCGACAGCGGGTAGGTGCCGTTCAGGGCGTTGGCTTCGTTGTCTTCAACGAACTCGCCGCCTTCCTTCTTGGCCAGGGCCACGGTCTTGACGCTGGCAGTCTTGTAGCCGATGCCCGAGTAGCCGATACCGTTCAGCGAGGAGCTGATCGACTGCACGACCGAGGCCGAGCCAGGCTGTTCGTTGACGTTAGGCTTGAAGTCGCCTTTGCACAGGGCTTCTTCCTTGAAGTAGCCGTAGGTGCCCGATACCGAGTTACGGCCGAACAGCTGTACTGGCTTGTTGGCCAGGTCGCCGGTCACACCCAGGTCACCCCAGGTCTTGACGTCGGCTTTGCCACCGCACAGGCGGGTGGAAGAGAAGATGGCGTCGACCTGGGCCATGGTCAGGCCTTTGATCGGGTTGTCCTTGTGCACGAACACAGCCAGGGCGTCTACGGCGACCGGGATGGCGGTCGGTTTGTAGCCGTACTTCTGCTCGAAGGCCTGCAGCTCGACGTCCTTCATCTTGCGGCTCATCGGGCCGAGGTTGGCGGTGCCTTCGGTCAGCGCGGGTGGCGCGGTGGAGGAGCCGGCAGCCTGGATCTGGATGTTTACGTTCGGATATTCCTTCTTGTAGGCCTCGGCCCACAGAGTCATCAGGTTGGCGAGGGTGTCCGAACCGACGCTGGAGAGGTTGCCCGAAACACCGGTGGTCTTGGTGTAGGTCGGGATCGCAGGATCGACAGCGGCTACCGCGTTGGCGGTTGCAACGCCAGCGGCGGCAAAGGTGAGGGCCGCCATCAAACGCTTCAGTTTCATGCCTTGCTCCTAGCAGGAATATTGGGGTGTTGGATGGAACGGGCCCAAGTATCTGCAGGCCGCATGAATACGATATGACTTGAATATGACAATTGGATGAAAGGCCATCACCGCTCAGCTGCTTGGCAATACCTGTAGGAGCGGCCTTGTGTCGCGATGGGCTGCGCAGCAGCCCCGGCAATTTGTGCCGGGTTGCGATCTCTGGGGCTGCTGCGCAGCCCATCGCGACACAAGGCCGCTCCTACAATGACTGCGTTGACCAATCGGTGCCGATCAGCGCTTGTTGGCGAGCAGGTACAGGCCCACAACCAGACCAACGGCACACAACCCCGCCACATAGTAGGCCGGTGCCATCGGGCTCACTTTCAGCAGCGCAGTCACCACCATCGGCGTCAGCCCGCCAAAGATTGCGTAGGCCACGTTGTACGAGAACGACAGCCCGCTGAAGCGCACCACCGCCGGGAACGCCTTGACCATCACATAAGGCACCGCGCCAATCACGCCCACGCACAGGCCGGTCACTGCATACAGCGGGAACAGCAGCTCGGGGCGCGTAGGCAAGCTGTGGTAGAAGGTCCAGGAGGTCGCCAGCAGCAACAGGCTGCCGATCACGAACACCCGGCCCGCGCCAAAACGATCAGCCAGGCTGCCAGCGCCGATGCAGCCGAAGCTGAGCAGCACGATGGCCAGGCTGTTGGCCTTGAGCGAGTCGGTGGGGCTGATGTGGTAGATGCTCTGCAGCAGCGCCGGAGTCATCAGGATGAGCACCACGATGGCGGCCGACAGCATCCAGGTCAGCAGCATCGACAGGATGATCGCACCGCGATGGTCACGCAGCACCGCGCGCAACGGCAGCTCCTCGGCCAGCGCCTTGCGCTGCTGCATCTCGGCGAACACCGGGGTTTCGTGCAGCCAACGGCGCAGGTACACCGAGAACAGGCCGAATACACCGCCGAGCAGGAACGGGATACGCCAGGCGTAATCGGCCACTTCCTCTGCGCTGTAGACGCTGTTGATCAGGGTCGCCACCAGCGAGCCAAGCAGGATACCCGCGGTGAGGCCAGCGGTTAGGGTGCCGCAGGCGTAGCCGGTGTTGCGCTCTGGCACGTGCTCGGACACGAATACCCAGGCGCCCGGTACCTCACCGCCGATGGCCGCGCCCTGGATCACGCGCATCAGCAGCAACAGGATCGGCGCCCACATGCCGATCTGTGCATAGGTGGGCAGCAGGCCCATGATCAGCGTTGGCAGGGCCATCATGAAGATGCTCAGGGTGAACATCTTCTTGCGCCCGAGCAGGTCGCCGAAGTGGGCCATGATGATGCCGCCCAGCGGCCGCGCCAGATAGCCGGCGGCAAAAATGCCGAAGGTTTGCATCAGGCGCAGCCATTCGGGCATGTCGGCGGGGAAGAACAGCTTGCCGACCACCGTGGCGAAGAACACGAAGATGATGAAGTCGTAGAACTCCAGCGCGCCGCCCAGGGCGGACAGTGAGAGAGTCTTGTAGTCACTGCGGGTCAGCGGCCGCGAGGGCTGCTCGATACTGCTCGGCACGGAAGTCATCGCTGATTGTTCTCTTTGTAGGCATGCAGGCCGCTTGGCACGCGGCTTCTGGAGTGGGAGACAGGCGAAGATAGCAAATTGCTGAGCTGCGCCGGAAGCGATACAAAATCCCTACACATATTCATGAATGCACGGTCGTCGCTGGCCGTTATGCTCTATATACTGGCAGTTCGTAGGAAAAGGTTGCTGCTAGCGTGGGATGTTGTGCGAAAACGCCGGTCTTTATGTCAGGCGGTTTCGCAGAGTTTCCCTACGGCCGCTCAGTGAAACGAAATCGGCGTAGTATGTTTCAAGCTGAATCGTTTACCCGGCCTTTGCGCCACACCAACGAAAAGCGTCACGGGTCAGAGGCCCCATCGCATGATTGAGCTCGAACAAGAAGATCCTATCCCGCAAGGTGACCTGGCCTTGCAGATCACCGCACTGCCGCGCGAAACCAACGGGTTTGGCGACATCTTCGGCGGCTGGCTGGTCGCCCAGATGGACTTGGCCGGTACCGCCATGGCCAGCCGTGTCGCCGGCGGCCGCGTGGCCACCGTAGCCATCGACCGCATGGCCTTTCTGGTCCCGGTCGCCGTCGGCGCGCAGCTGTCGTTCTATACCCAGACCCTGGAAATCGGTCGCAGCTCGATCCAGATGATGGTCGAAGTGTGGAGCGACGACCCGCTGTCCAGCGAATGGCGCAAGGTCACCGAAGCAGTCTTCGTCTTCGTCGCCATCGACGGCAGTGGCCGCACCCGCTCCGTACCTCGTCGCTGAGCCACGCCGGCGGTAAACTCATTGCATGTGCCCGGGTCCAAGGCCCACTGGCAATCAATGAGATGAATGCAATGGCTACCTTCCAGGTCGTAACCGAGCAACATGGCGAACTCAACTGCTGGCGTATCAGCAGCGACCAAGCCGAACTACTGATCGCCCAGCAGGGCGCGCAGATCCTCAGCTACCAGCGCGTTGGCGAGCCACCGCTGCTGTGGCTGAGCGACCAGGCCATCTTCCGTCAGGGCAAGTCGGTACGCGCCGGTGTGCCGGTGTGCTGGCCGTGGTTCGGCAACCTGCAGCGCAACCCCCAGGCCGTGCAGGCCATGTACCACGGCAAACAGGCTCCCGCCCACGGCCTGGTGCGCGCGCGCGACTGGCAATTGCTGGCTATCGAGGAAGCGGGCGAAGGCCTGCGTATCGAATTCGAACTGCCGGAAGCGCAGGGTGACCTGCCTGGCTGGCCTCATGACGTCGAGCTGAAGCTGGTAGTGGAGCTGGGCGAGGACCTGAAGCTGAACCTGACCAGCCGCAACATGGGCAATACCCCCGTCACCATCAGCCAGGCCCTGCACAGCTACTTCGCGGTCAGTGACGTGCGCCAGGCGCGGGTCGAAGGGGTGGAGGGACTGAGCTATATCGAGACCCTGGCTGACTGGGAGCAGCGCCAGCAGCAGGGGCCACTGGCGTTTGCCGGGGAGACCGACCGGATCTACCTGGCGACCCCGCAAACCCTTAGCATCGTCGACCCGCATTGGGAGCGGCGCATTACCTTGACCAGCAGTGGGTCGCGCTCGGCGGTGATCTGGAACCCTTGGACTGAACGGGCCAGGGATCTGCCGGACATGGCTGATGATGGGTGGCAGCGGATGCTGTGCATCGAGACGGCGAATGTGTGGGATGACCTGGTGGAATTGAAGCCTGGGGGCAGCAGCTCGCTGGGGGTCAGGATTGGCTGTGAAATGATCTGAGTTTTGCAGTGCCTGTTCGGGCCCCTTCGCGGGTAAACCCGCTCCCACAAGGTCTCCACAATATTCAAGGTTTGTGGAGACCCTGTGGGAGCGGGTTTACCCGCGAAAGGGCCAGTGCAGGCAATCAGAGGTCTGCATCCTCCACCACCCTCACCTTCCCGGCATCCAGCGCATAGGCCGCATCGGCCAGGTCATTGCTGACCTTCTCCACCTTCAGCTTGCCGCTGACCCACAGCGGTGTGTAGATATCATCGATCTTCAGGCCTTTCGGGTAGCGCACCAGTACCAGCTGGTTCGGTGGCGGTGGCGGCACATGGATGCACGCGCCCGGGTACGGCACCAGGAAGAACAACGTGCTGTTGCCCTTGGCATCGCTCTCCAGCGGCACCGGGTAGCCGCCCAGGCGAATTTCCTTGCCGTTCATGGCCGCCACGGTCTTGGTCGAGTACATCACCGCCGGCAGGCCCTTGCTCTGCTTCAGGCCGCCCTTGTCGGTAAAGGTGCCCATGGCTTCCGGCGAGTTGTGGTCGATATCGGGCATTTGCTCGAGTGCCTGCTGGTCCGACTTGGGCATCAGCTCCAGCCAGTCGGTTTCAGGCAGTTCGGCATGGGCCAGGGTGCTGGCCAACAGCAGTGGGGCGAGGAAAAAGGCACGCATGAAAATGCTCGGCAACTCGAATGAATTGCCGGGCATTCTAACCAGTATTCAGCGTTTCTTGATGAATCCGTAGATCACCAGAAGGATCACAGCACCGATCAGCGCGCCAAGGAAACCGGCAGCCTGCCCGGCCTGGTAGATACCCAGCGCCTGACCGCCGTAGGTGGCCAGCAGCGAGCCGGCAATCCCCAGCAGGATGGTCATGATCCAGCCCATGCTGTCGTCGCCCGGCTTGATGAAGCGGGCCAGCAGGCCGACGATAAGGCCGATGAAGATGGTTCCAATGATACCCATGGCAATCCCTCTGCAGTGAAGATGGAACAAGCCAAAGCCTAGACAGCGCTTTGGCTTGTTGCCATTTCAGAGGGCAAGCCGCTGGTAGAAGTTCGATCAGTTGCCGATCAGGGCTTCTACTTCGGCAATCTTGCGCTCGAGGGTGGCCATGTCGTGGCAGCGCAGGGTGGCGTGGCCAACCTTGCGACCAACCTTGAAGGCCTTGCCGTAGTGGTGCAGGTGGCAGTCACCGATGGCAACCACCTTGTCCACCGCCGGCACTTCACCGATGAAGTTGAGCATCGCGCTCTCGCCGACCTTGGCAGTCGAGCCCAGCGGCAAGCCGGCGACGGCGCGCAGGTGGTTCTCGAACTGGCTGCACTCGGCGCCTTCGATGGTCCAGTGCCCGGAGTTGTGCACGCGCGGGGCGATTTCGTTGGCCTTCAGGCCGCCGTCGACTTCGAAGAACTCGAAGGCCATCACGCCCACATAGTCCAGTTGCTTGAGCACACGGCCCACGTAGTCTTCGGCCAGAGCCTGCAGCGGGTGCGCCTGGCTGGCGACCGACAGGCGCAGGATGCCGCTTTCGTGGGTGTTGTGCACCAGCGGGTAGAAGCGGGTTTCGCCATCACGGGCACGCACGGCCACCAGCGACACTTCGCCGGTGAATGGCACGAAGCCTTCCAGCAGGCAAGGTACGCTGCCCAGCTCGGCAAAGGTACCGACCACGTCCTCAGGCGTGCGCAGCACCTTCTGGCCCTTGCCGTCGTAACCCAGGGTGCGAGTTTTCAGCACGGCCGGCAGGCCGATGCTGGCCACCGCGGCGTCCAGGTCGGCCTGCGAGAGGATGTCGGCGAAGGCCGGGGTAGGGATACCCAGGTCGCGGAACATGCTCTTCTCGAACAGGCGGTCACGGGCGATGCGCAGCGCTTCGGCGCTGGGGTACACCGGCACGAACTGCGAGAGGAAGGCCACGGTCTCGGCCGGGACGCTTTCGAACTCGAAGGTGACCAGGTCGACTTCGTCGGCCAACTGGCGCAGGTGGTCCTGGTCGCCGTAGTCGGCACGCAGGTGCTCGCCCAGCGGCGCAGCGCAGGCGTCCGGCGCCGGGTCGAGGAAGGCGAAGTTCATGCCCAGCGGGGTACCCGCCAGGGCCAGCATGCGGCCCAGCTGGCCGCCACCGATTACACCGATCTTCATGGGTTGAGCCTCAAGCCTGGCGCGGGTCTGGGTTGTCCAGCACGGTGTCGGTCTGTTCCGTGCGGAACTGCTTGAGCGCCGCGTGGTACTGCGGGTACTTGGCGCCGAGGATGCTGGCCGACAGCAGCGCGGCGTTGACCGCACCGGCACGACCGATGGCCAGGGTGGCAACCGGCACGCCGGCTGGCATCTGCACGATCGACAGCAGCGAATCGACACCCGACAGCATCGACGATTGCACAGGCACGCCCAGCACCGGCAGGTGGGTCTTGGCGGCACACATGCCTGGCAGGTGGGCTGCGCCACCGGCACCGGCGATGATCACCTCGATGCCACGGCCCCCAGCCTCCTCGGCATACTGGAACAGCAGATCCGGGGTACGGTGGGCGGAAACCACCTTCACCTCGTAGGGAATGCCGAGTTTTTCCAGCATATCGGCGGTGTGGCTAAGGGTGGACCAATCGGACTTGGAGCCCATGATCACGCCAACCAGTGCACTCATCGTCGAGCCTCTTCGCTTGTGCGCCCTTGGGCGCGTCAAAAAACAACAAGCCACGCGGGACGACCGGCGTGGCTTGTTTGCTGATCAGGACCGGACGCATCCGGTCGAAAGGCCGCGCAGTATACCGTAAGGTGGTGCGTTTAAGGCACCCCGGCGACCAACTGTCGCCCCTTATTTTTCGGGGCTTTGACTGACTTTTGGGTCAACCATTGCCGCCCCCTCGAGCTTGCGCCACAACAGCCTTACATTGGCCTTGCGCACCAGGGCGCAGCGGTACAGGCGGATTTCCAGCGGCACGTGCCACTGGCTGCCGCCGCAGATCGCCAGTTCGCCCCGTTCCAGTTCGCCACGCATCGACAGGCGCGGTACCCAGGCGATGCCCATGCCTTCCAGCGCCATGCTCTTCAGACTGTCGGCCATGGCGGTTTCATAGACGGTGGTATAGCGCAGGTTGCGCTGACGCAGCAGCAAATTGACCGAGCGACCGAGGAAGGCGCCGGCGGTATAGGCCAGCAGCGGCACGCTGCCCTCGCCTTCCAGGTCGAACAACGGCTTGCCGTCGGCATCCACGGCGCATACCGGCAACATTTCAGTGGTGCCCATGTGCAGTGACGGGAAGATCTCGGCATCCATCTGCAGGGCGGCATCCGGGTCATAGAAGGCCAGCATCAGGTCGCAGCCACCTTCGCGTAATGCATGCACTGCATCTCCGACGTTGGTCGCAACCAGGCGGGTGGCGATGTTCAACCCGTCGTTGCGCAACTGGGCCACCCAACGCGGGAAAAAGCCCGATGCCAGGGAGTGTGCTGCGGCCACCTGCACCACCTCACCCTGCCCGCCTTCCAGATGATGCAAGTGGCGGAGAATTTCGCTCAACTGGTCGACAACAGTACGCGCCGTGACAAGAAACAGCTGGCCGGCCTCTGTCAGCTCGATCGGCGTGCGGGAACGATTCACCAATTGCAGGCCCAAGGCTGCTTCCAGGCTGCGAATGCGCCGGCTGAAGGCCGGTTGGGTGACGAAACGCCGCTCTGCCGCCTGGGAAAAACTGCGGGTGGCGGCCAGCGCGCTGAAGTCTTCCAGCCATTTGCTTTCAAGGTTCACGAAGCACATCTCCTGGCGTGCACCAAAATGGAACACGCTCGAATGTCAATTGGCGTCACATGAAACACTATGCCGTTTGTGCATAGGTTAGCGTGCAACAGCATTGGCCGCAAAATCACCTTCAGGCCTAGGATTGGCGCCATTCCGGCATGTGCCGGGTCAAAATCGAGATGATATACATCATGTCCTCCGCTGCATCGTTCCGCGTCGAAAAAGATTTGTTGGGTACCCTTGAAGTTCCTGCAGATGCCTACTACGGCATCCAGACCCTGCGCGCTGCCAACAACTTCCACCTCTCCGGTGTTCCGCTGTCGCACTACCCGAAGCTGGTCGTGGCCCTGGCCATGGTCAAGCAGGCTGCTGCCGACGCCAACCGTGAGCTGGGTCACCTGAGCGATGCCAAGCACGCTGCCATCACCGCAGCCTGCGCCCGCCTGATCAAAGGCGATTACCACGACCAGTTCGTGGTGGACATGATCCAGGGCGGTGCTGGTACTTCTACCAACATGAACGCCAACGAAGTCATCGCTAACGTCGCGCTGGAGGCCATGGGCCACCAGAAGGGTGAGTACCAGTACCTGCACCCGAACAACGACGTGAACATGGCGCAGTCGACCAACGACGCCTACCCGACCGCCATCCGTCTGGGCCTGCTGCTGGGCCACGACGCCCTGCTGGCCAGCCTCGACAGCCTGATCCAGGCCTTCGCTGCCAAGGGTAAAGAGTTCGACCACGTACTGAAGATGGGCCGTACCCAGCTGCAGGACGCCGTACCGATGACCCTGGGCCAGGAATTCCGCGCCTTCGCCACTACCATGACCGAAGACCTGCAGCGCCTGCGCTCGCTGGCCCCGGAACTGCTGACCGAAATCAACCTGGGCGGTACCGCCATCGGCACCGGCATCAACGCCGACCCTGGCTACCAGGCCTTGGCCGTACAGCGCCTGGCTGCCATTAGCGGCCAGCCACTGGTACCGGCTGCCGACCTGATCGAAGCCACCTCGGACATGGGCGCCTTCGTGCTGTTCTCCGGCATGCTCAAGCGTACCGCCGTCAAGCTGTCGAAGATCTGCAACGACCTGCGCCTGCTGTCCAGCGGCCCGCGCACCGGCATCAACGAGATCAACCTGCCAGCGCGTCAGCCAGGCAGCTCGATCATGCCAGGCAAGGTCAACCCGGTTATCCCGGAAGCCGTCAACCAGGTGGCCTTCGCCATCATGGGCAACGACCTGGCCCTGACCGTCGCCGCCGAAGGTGGCCAGCTGCAGCTGAACGTTATGGAGCCGCTGATCGCCTACAAGATCTTCGACTCGATCCGCCTGCTGCAACGCGCCATGGACATGCTGCGCGAGCACTGCATCGTCGGCATCACCGCCAACGAACAGCGCTGCCGTGAACTGGTCGAGCACTCGATCGGCCTGGTCACCGCCCTGAACCCGTACATCGGCTACGAAAACGCCACCCGTATCGCCCGCGTTGCCCTGGAAACCGGCCGCGGCGTACTGGAACTGGTGCGCGAAGAGAAGCTGCTGGACGACGCGATGCTCGACGACATCCTGCGTCCGGAAAACATGATCGCTCCCCGTCTGGTTCCGCTGAAGGCGTAACCAGGCCGCTGTAAACAGTCTCACCAGGTCGAGGGACTAGACACCTCTCAACCTTTCCAAGGCCCGAGCCTATGCTTCGGGCCTTTTTTTTTGCCTGAAGGATTTGGGGCTGCTTTGCAGCCCATCGCGACGCAAGGCCGCTCCTGCAAGAGCCCTGCGTACACCGGCCAATGTGGGAGCGGCCCCCGAACATCGGCACACAACTTGCTCCATAATGCGCCCAGCCCAACGGGATTACCCAGCATGCTGCACAGCCACCTGACCACCCTCAACGCGGTTTCGCTGATCCTCAACGTCTTCCAGGCAGACGGTTGCGAGGCGTCGGCGCTGCTAGCCGGCAGCGGCATCGGCCCGGCAGACCTGGGCCATGCCGATGCGCGCATCACTACCCAGCAGGAACTGCAGGTGTGCGCCAACGCCGTTGCCCGACGCGAGGATATCGGCCTGGAACTGGGCCGACGCATGCATGTGTCGTGCTACGGCATGCTCGGTTACGCCCTGCTCTCCAGTGCCACTTTGGGTGACGCCTTGCGCCTGGCGCTGCAGTATCCGGCACTGCTGGGAACAGTCTTCAAGCTGCGTTTGCTCGACGACGGCCAGCGCGTCTGGTTCAGCGCCAGCGACTACCACGACAGCCCGACGCTGACCGCCTTCAACGCCGAGTTCTGCCTGGTGTCGCTGAAGGTCATCTGCGACGACCTGCTCGGCCGCCCGCTGCCCCTGCTGGCAGCCCGTTTCGAACACCCACGGCCCGGTTACCACGCACTCTATGCCGGGGCATTCCAGTGCCCGGTCGGTTTCGAAGCCGAGGACAATGCCTTTGCCTTCGAACGGCGCTGGCTGGACACGCCACTGCCGCTGGCCGACCCGATTACCCACAAGGCCATGAGCGAACGCTGCCGGCGCCTGAACCTGGAATTCACCGGCCGCCAGGCCTGGCTGGGGAGGATTCGCCAACTGCTGGCGCAGCAACTGGATGCAGCGCCCGGGCTGGAAGGGCTGGCGCGGCAGATGAACTGCTCATCGCGCACCCTGCGCCGGCATTTGCAGGCGTTGGGCAGCAGTTATCAACAGCTGCTGGATGAACTGAGGTTCGAGCGGGCCAAACAATTGCTGGCTGATGAGCAGATGCCGATCTATCGGATTGCCGAGTGCCTGGGGTTCAGCGAGACCGCCAGTTTTCGGCATGCCTTCCAGCGTTGGAGTGGCGTCGCGCCCAGCCATTTTCGCGGTTGACCTGTACCGGCCCTTTCGCGGGTGAACCCGCTCCCACAGGGATTGCACACACTCAGGTGCAACACTGTACCTGTGGGAGCGGGTTCACCCGCGAAAGGGCCAGTACAGGCCACCAACAAATCCAGCCAAAGAGCTTGGCCATATCGATCCCCTTTTGGCCACTTGCGTCGTTCTCCCCCACTGGCCCGCCCATGAGAATGGGCCCACGCCAGTACCCACCGGAGAACAACAATGCTGACGATCTATTCCGATGACCACCGCCTGCACCACGGCCGCTGCGAGCTGATCGACGGCAAGCTGATGCCCTGTTTCGAAATGCCGTCACGCGCCGACCATGTGCTCGACCAAGTCAAGAAGCGCAACCTTGGCGACATCCAGGGCCCCACCGACTTCGGGCGCGCACCATTGCTGCGCATCCACAGCGCCGGCTACCTGGACTTCTTCGAAGGCGCCTGGGCGCGCTGGGCCGCACTGGGCCAGGAAGGCGACTTGCTGCCGTTCACCTGGCCCGCACGCACCCTGCGCCAGGTAAAACCCACCGGCCTGCACGGTGAGCTGGGCTACTACAGCTTCGATGCCGGCGCACCGATCACCGCCGGTACCTGGCAGGCCGCCTACAGCGCCGCCCAGGTCGCCCTCACCGCGCAGGCAGCTATCCAGCAAGGCGCCCATTCCGCCTTCGCCCTGTGCCGCCCGCCAGGGCACCATGCCGCCGGCGAAGTCATGGGTGGCTATTGCTACCTGAACAACGCCGCGATCGCCGCCCAGGCCTTCCTCGACCAGGGCCGGCGCAAGGTCGCCATCCTCGACGTCGACTACCACCACGGCAACGGCACCCAGGACATCTTCTACAACCGCAACGATGTGTTCTTCGCCTCGATCCATGGCGACCCGCGCGACGAGTTCCCGTTCTTCCTCGGCTATTCCGATGAAACCGGCGAGGGTGCCGGTGAAGGCTGCAACATCAACTACCCACTGCCGGCCGGCAGCGACTGGGCCGCCTGGAGCGC
Organism: Pseudomonas sp. B5(2017); assembly: GCF_002112825.1. Lineage (NCBI taxonomy): Bacteria > Pseudomonadati > Pseudomonadota > Gammaproteobacteria > Pseudomonadales > Pseudomonadaceae > Pseudomonas > Pseudomonas sp. B5(2017). The sequence continues at coordinate 90,864 of NZ_NEIR01000006.1, read as the reverse complement.
TGCCCTGGAGGACGCCTGCCAGCGCATCGCCGCCTATGACGCCGATGTGCTGGTGATCTCGCTGGGCGTGGATACCTTCAAGGACGACCCGATCTCGCAGTTCAAGCTGGACAGCCCGGACTACCTGGAAATGGGCAAGCGCATCGCCCAGCTCGGCAAGCCGACCCTGTTCGTGATGGAAGGCGGCTACGCTGTGGAAGAAATCGGTATCAACGCGGTCAATGTGCTGGAAGGCTTCCAGCACGCCCAGCCAGGAGCCCGGTAATGGTCCGACTCAAGCGTCTGCTCGCCCCGTTCATCGCCGCTACCCTGTTCACCGGTGCCCTGCACGCCCAGGCCGAACAGCGCACCCTGCGGGTGTACAACTGGTTCGACTACATCACTCCGCAAACCCTCACCGAATTTCAGAAAGACAGCGGGGTAAAGCTGGTCTACGACATCTTCGACACCAACGAGGCGCTGGAAGCCAAGCTGCTGACCGGCAACTCCGGGTATGACGTGGTAGTGCCGTCCAACGTGTTCCTCGCCAAGCAGATCGAAGCGGGGGTGTTCCAGCCACTGGATCGCAGCAAGCTGCCGAACTGGAAGCACCTGGACCCGGCGCTGATGAAGCTGATCGAGGCCAACGACCCCGGCAACAAATTTGCCGTGCCCTACATGTACGGCACCGTGCTGATCGGCTTCAACCCGGCCAAGGTCAAGGCTGCGCTCGGCGACAACGCCCCGGTGGACAGCTGGGACCTTATCTTCAAGGAAGAGAACATCGCCAAGCTCAAGCAATGCGGCGTGGCCCTGCTCGACTCGCCGTCGGAGATCATGCCGCTGGCGTTGCAGTATCTGGGCTTGCCACCTAACAGCGACAAACCGGCTGATTACAAGAAAGCCGAAGCGCTGATGCTGAAGATCCGCCCGCACATCACCTACTTCCATTCCTCGAAATACATGGCCGACATCGCTAACGGCGATATCTGCGTGGCAGTGGGCTACAGCGGCAGCTTCTCGCAGGCCGCCAACCGCGCCGTCGAGGCGAAGAATGGCGTGGTGGTGGACATGCGCCTGCCCAAGGAAGGTGCACCGATCTGGTTCGACATGCTGGCGATTCCGAAGAACGCGGCCAACCCGGAAGATGCCCACGCGTTCATCAACTACCTGCTGCGGCCCGAAGTGATTGCGCCGATCAGTGACTTTGTCGGGTACCCGAACCCGAACAAAGACGCGACCGACAAGGTGAGCCCGGCGATTCGCAACAACCCCAACCTGTATCCGACGGCGGAGGCGATGGCCAAGCTGTATACCCTCAAGCCCCTGGCGCGGGATGCCGAGCGGGCTCGGACCAGGGCCTGGACGCGGATCAAGTCCGGCACCTGATTTAGAGCCGGGGGCTGCTTTGCAGCCCAATCGCCGGCAAGCCAGCTCCCACAGGGATCTCGCAAGCTTGAGGATTTAGTGCAAGGCAGTTGCTCCCCAGGGCTGCACAGCTCTCAAGACCGGTGCAGTCCCTGTGGGAGCGGGCGTGCCCGCGAAGGGCCGCACAGCGGCCCCATTCACTTTCTCCAGGCCTTGCGCAAGCGCATCAACGCCTCGGCAATCTCCCCCTCCGGCACCGCTGCAAACCCCAGCACCAGCCCTGCCCTTTTATCCACAGGTACCTCGCTGTCCGCCAGCCAGAAATTACTCAGCGGCGTCACCTCCACCCCCACCGCTTCAGCCTTGACCACCAGCTCCTGCTCCCGCGCAAAGTTATCCACATCGACCTTCACATGCAGCCCGGCCGCCACCTCCGGCATGCCGCCCAAACCCGGAATATCCACAGGCCAGCCAGCCTTGAGCACATTGCGCCGGCTCAACGCTGCCTTGCGCATGCGCCGAATATGCCGCTGGAAGTGCCCCCGGGCCATGAACTCGGCCATCACGCACTGGCTACTGACCTCCGAATGCCGCACCGCCAGCGCCCTGCCCTGGCTGAACGCCTGCGCCAGTTGCGGCGGCAGTACCAGGTAGCCCAGGCGCAACGCTGGAAAGGCGATCTTGCCGAAGGTACCGACATACAGTACCCGCCCGTGCCGGTCGAGTGCCGCTAGCGGGGCCAAGGGCGCACCGCTGTAGCGATACTCGCCGTCGTAGTCGTCTTCGATGATCCAGCCTTCGCTGCGCTCGGCCCAGGCCAGCAGTTCCAGGCGTCGCGCCAGGCTCATGGTCACCCCGGTCGGGTACTGGTGGGCTGGCGTGACATAGGCCAGCCGGCAATCCGTCAGCTGCCCAAGCCGGCGACAGTCCATGCCGTCCTCGTCCACCGGCACACCACACAACCTGCCACCGGCCAGCGCAAAGGCATGTCCGGCTGCGCGGTAACCCGGGTTTTCCACAGCCACACCGTCGCCGGGCTGCAACAGCAACTGTGCACAAAGGCTGATGGCCTGCTGCGCACCACTGGTGATCACAATTTGTTCAGCAGTACAACTCAGCCCACGCGAGCGACGCAGGTAGGCCGCGATCAGTTCGCGCAGCAGCGGCTCGCCTGCCGGGTCGCCATAACCCAACTGCGCCGGAGCCGGGTTGCGCCAGAAACCCGCCTGCAGCTTGGCCCAGACGTCGAACGGGAACAGGTCGAACGCCGGAATACCGACGCGAAAAGCACGCGGTGCACCGCTTCTTGGGGGCGGCAGATGGTTACTTTTCAGGCGCTGCAAAGGCTCGCTGGAACAGCGTTTGCTGGATAAATCCTCAGTATTTTCTGAGGAAAATGTGGATAAGTCTGTTGATAACCCCCGGGATAACCCTGTGGATACTTGTGTGGATAGTTTTGCAGTGGAGAGTTTCGGTAACTGGCTGACATAGGTGCCGTCGCCTACCCGGCTTTCGATGTAGCCCTCGGCATATAGCTGGTCATAGGCCCGCACCACGCTGTTGCGTGACAGCGCCAGCATGGCGGCCAGATCACGAGTGGCCGGTAGCCGCGTGCCACTGCTCAGGCGCCCGTCCAGCACCCGCGCACGTAGCGCCTGGTACAGCTGCTGGCTGAGCCCGCGGCGGCGATCGAGGGCGATCCCGGCAGGGTCGAAAGGCAACACTAGGGGGCGCTCGCTCATGGCATTGGACCTATAAAAACAGCCGTTAATGGCTCTTACTATGAACCAATAGCCTGCCTAGGATGGAGCCATCGCACAAGGAAACCGAGCATGTACAACAGCAAACCCCATCAGGAACACGACCTCGGGCGCCTGCACCAGCACATGCTCGACACCCGCCTGGCCATCCTGGTCAGCCAGGGCGAACAAGGCCTGCTGGCCACGCACCTGCCAGTGCTGGTCGATATCGCCGAAGGCGAATTCGGCACCGTCTATGCCCACCTGGCGCGGGCCAACCCCCAGTGGCACGACCTGAAGCAAGGTGGCGAAGCCCTGCTGGTGTTCCCCGGCGCCGATGCCTATGTCAGCCCCGGTTACTACCCGAGCAAGGCCGACAACCCCAAGGTGGTGCCAACCTGGAACTACCTGGCCGTGCACGCCTATGGCCCGGCCGAAGTGATTCACGAAGCCGAGCCATTGCTGGCTATTGTCAGCCGCCTGACCGAGCGCCACGAACAAGGCCGCGGCGAACCGTGGAACGTCACCGATGCCCCGCGTGACTACCTCGATGGCATGCTCCGCGCCATCGTCGGCATCCGCCTGCCCATCGCCCGCCTGCAAGGCGCGCGCAAGCTCAGCCAGAACCGCTCTGAGCAAGACATTGCCGGCGTGCGTGAAGGCCTGAGCGCCAGCCCCGATTACCTGGATAACCAACTCGCGGCGCACATGCGCCAACTCTGAAGGAATAGCCCATGTCCAGCGTTACCCTGCGTCCTGTTACCACCCAAGACCATGCTGCCTGGCTCGCCCTGTGGCAGGCCTACTTGCACTTCTATGAGACCGAATTGACCGAAGAGGTCAGCCTCAACACCTGGCAACGCCTGCTCGACCCGAACGAACCGACCCATTCGGCCCTTGCCTGGGTCGATGGCAAGGCAGTGGGCATGGTCAACTTCATCTACCATCGTTCCAACTGGAGCATCGGAAACGCCTGCTACCTGCAGGACCTGTACGTGGACAGCACACAGCGCGGCCTTGGCATTGGCCGCCAGCTGATCGAGCACGTCTACGCCAAAGCCAAGGCCGACAACTGCGCCAAGGTGCACTGGCTTACCCATGAGACCAACGCCACCGCCATCAGCCTGTACCAACAGGTTGCCGAGCGCTCGGGCTTCATCCAATTCCGCAAAGAGTTCTAAGCCGAACATGACCGACGCATTGAACTGGAAACCCGCCGCAGCCCCCCAGGCCGAGCCCATCGACGGCCGCTTCATCCGCCTGGAAAAGCTCGACCGGGCGCGCCATGGCGACGACCTCTGGGAGGCGCTGCAAGGCCCGGCGGCCGACCCGGTGCTGTGGGACTACCTGCCCTATGGCCCGTTCACAGAACGTGCCGCCTTCGACCGTTGGCTGGAAGGCAACGCCGCTGGCCGCGACCCGCTGTTCTACACCGTCATCGACCGCGCCAGCGGCCAGGCCCAGGGCATCCTGAGCCTGATGTCGATCGTGCCCGACCACGGCCGCATCGAAATCGGCCACATTGCCTTCGGCGCCGCCATGCAGCGTACGCCCAGGGGCACCGAGGCGGTGTACCTGCTGGGTAAGCTGGGCTTCGAGCTGGGCAACCGCCGGCTGGAGTGGAAGTGCAACAACGCCAACGCACGCTCCAAGCGTGCGGCGGAGCGGTTTGGCTTTGTGTTCGAGGGGGTTTTCCGCAAGCACCTGGTGGTGAAGGATCACAACCGGGATACGGCGTGGTATTCGATTACCGATGATGAGTGGCCGGCGCTGGCGACCGCGTTCGAGCGCTGGTTGAGTGAAGAGAACCAGCGGCCGCAAGGCCAGGTGCGGACACTTGAGGACTGCCGTAGGGGGTGAACGGCATAACCGATCACGGGCCGGCAGGCCCGCGATCGGTGCAAGCCCGGTTATCTGATCGGGCTCGCACGCCTGACGACGCCCATCTGCAAACCGAACGGTTTGAATACCGCGTTCAACGATTTGAGCGTGGGGTTACCGTCCCCCTGCTCGATCTGAATGAGCGTTCGCACGGAAATCTTGCACATCAGCGCAAACTGGGTCTGCTGCATCTTTGCAACTTCTACGCGCAGGCGGCGAACGGCAGTACCCAGCTCGATTGTGCCGTCGGCAATACCTTCGCGCACGCCATCGATCATCAGACCTCGGGCATCGATGGAAACCGTCATGCCAACCCCCACTCCGCCATCCGGCGCTCGAGCTTGCCCAGCGCAATTGCCGGGTGATTCATCACTGCCTCCGGGAGCCCAAGGCCGGACAAGATATCGGGCAATGCCAATAGGTGCCGGGCCTCCTGACGCAGACGCTGGTAAGCCTCATCCGGATCGATGAATTCGGCCAGCGCAACACAGGCTGCTTGCCAGTCGATTTCGCCTGCTCTTTCGATCAAAGCGGGCCACTTCGTCGTTCTGGTTACTCCTTCCTGATCCATCACCATCGGTGCCAAGTCGTAAATGGGTGCAAGACGCACCGTGTCGCGGGTACGAATGATCGCTGTATTACGTCCATGGTTATCGGCGTTACCCAGGATCTTGTTGATCAGGTCGCGCCGCAGGTAATCCGCGATCAGATCAGGCACCTCTTTACCCTGCCCGGCCATCTTCCACAAGCCAACGAGCGTCTCGATCACCTCCAAATGCCCCATCCGGCTACCGGGTTCGGTTACACCACACAAGGAATACATCGATTCCACGGCAAACCGCTGTACTCCCTGATCGGTAACCTGACGGTCAAAGCGTTCCATCCACAGGCTGGGCTTGGCTCCCTCTTCCAGCGCCATGTGTTCACTGGCCACCGTCTCGATGCCAAGCTGCTGCAACGCCCTGTAATAGAGGTACTCGGCCCGCAGGATCTCCTGATCATCGGCCAAGGCCTGGTGCCTGGCGAACTTGATGAACCAATGGCGACAGGCCCTCTCATCCGCAAGCACCGCGTCCGGGTACAGCTGGCCGTTTTCATCTTCGGTCATCAGCAGCTTTGGCGCCTCTCCACCGGCGCCTGTCGCGCCACCTATGGCCGCACCCTGCTCGTAGGCGTACTCCAGAAAACGTTGATCGCGAACGATGACGTCCTGGCGGGTAAAACCGATGGGGTCCGCAAGGTCCAGTAACTCAGCCGACTCCCTGATGCGCATATTGCCAATCGGAGCTGGGGTGGAGCGCCCTAGCAGAAACAAGTCTTCCCCCATGCCTGCCGGTTTTTCACGACCGATATGCCTCAGCAGAAAACGCTTCGCAGCCCCTGCAGGCGCGATGTCGTAAAGGAATGCAGGAGCATGCGGTAGACGATGAGAGCCAAAGTCCACCGGGAGCTTGGCACTGGCCGCCTGGCTGAACAGGCTGTCGTACGCATGCAGATTGGTCTTGACGTAGTTGGATGTGTATCCGAACTCGCAAGGACTGGAGAGGCTTCTTTCCGGTTCGGCGAAGGCGATGGCAATAGCATCATGCCATTTACCTTGGTCATGTAATTGGAGCGTGAGTCGGTACATTGGCCACCTGCAATTTACTGCATGTATTCGATCAGCCTCAGCCGTCAGCCTGCAGTATAGTGCAGATGTTTTTCTGAACCACACCCAATTTATGCATTTTAGTGCAGATTATGGAGGCTTTGGCGCCTGTAATCTGCACTAAATTGCATATTGTTCCATAAAAAAAGGGGAGCATTCCGCTCCCCAGAGGTTAACCGCTTGTAGATGAAGGCTTATCTCAGCCTTCGATCTCGATCAGGATCTCGCCCGGTGTCACGCGGTCGCCCTTGGCCACGTGGATGGCCACGACCTTGCCAGCGATACCCGCCTGCACTTCGGTCTCCATCTTCATGGCTTCGGTGATCAGCACGGCCTGGCCGGTCTTGACCATGTCGCCTTCCTTGACCAGCACATCGACGATGTTGCCTGGCATGGTGGTGCTGACATGGCCCGGGGCACTGGCCTGCTTGCGCTTGCTGCTGCCGCCGCCGACGAATTCGTTGAGCGGCTCGAACACCACTTCTTCCGGCATGCCGTCGATCGACAGGTAGAAGTGGCGCTTGCCTTCGGCCTTCACGCCCACACCGGTGATGTCGACGCGGTAGGTTTCGCCGTGCACGTCGATGACGAACTCGGTCGGTACGCCTTCACCGCTATGAGACGCCACTGCGCCCGCTTCAGGAATTGGCAGCAGGACTTCAGGGGTCAGGGTGCCGGCTTCGCGTTCTTCGAGGAACTTACGGCCAATGTCCGGGAACATGGCGAAAGTCAGCACGTCTTCTTCGCAACGGGCCAGGGCGCCAATATCGGCACGCAGCTTGGCCATTTCCGGCTTCAGCAGGTCGGCCGGGCGCACGTCGATCACTTCTTCACTGCCGATCGCCTGACGGCGCAGCTGCTCGTTGACCACGCCCGGAGCCTTGCCGTAACCGCCTTGCAGGTACAGCTTCACCTCGTTGGTGATGGTCTTGTAGCGCTCGCCGGCCAGCACGTTGAAGAACGCCTGGGTACCGACGATCTGCGAGGTCGGGGTTACCAGCGGTGGGAAGCCGAGGTCTTCACGCACGCGCGGGATCTCGGCAAGCACTTCGTTCATGCGGTTGAGGGCGCCCTGCTCCTTGAGCTGGTTGGCCAGGTTGGAAATCATGCCGCCCGGTACCTGGTTGACCTGCACGCGAGTGTCCACGGCGGTGAACTCGCTTTCGAACTGGTGGTACTTCTTGCGCACGGCATAGAAGTACAGGCCGATTTCCTGCAGCAGCTCCAGGTCCAGGCCGGTATCGAATTCGCTGCCCTTGAGCGCGGCAACCATCGACTCTGTACCCGGGTGGCTGGTGCCCCAGGCGAAGCTGGAGATGGCGGTGTCGATGTGATCGGCGCCGTTTTCCACAGCCTTCAGCTGGCACATTGCGGCCAGGCCGGCAGTGTCGTGGGAGTGGATGAACACCGGCAGCGACTGCTCGGCCTTCAACGCCTTGACCAGTTCGCCGGTGGCGAACGGGGTCAGCAGGCCGGCCATGTCCTTGATCGCCACCGAGTCGCAACCCATGGCTTCCATCTGCTTGGCCTGCTTCACGAAGGCTTCGATGGTGTGTACCGGGCTGGTGGTGTAGGCGATGGTGCCCTGGGCATGCTTGCCGGCCGCCTTGACCGCTTCAATGGCCACGCGCAGGTTACGCACGTCGTTCATCGCATCGAAGATGCGGAACACGTCGATACCGTTGACCGCTGCCTTGGCGACGAACGCCTTGACCACATCGTCGCTGTAGTGGCGGTAGCCCAGCAGGTTCTGGCCGCGCAGCAGCATTTGCAGGCGGGTGTTGGGCAGTGCCGCGCGCAGCTTGCGCAGGCGCTCCCACGGGTCTTCCTTGAGGAAGCGCACGCAGGCGTCGAAGGTGGCGCCACCCCAGACTTCCAGCGACCAGTAGCCGACCTTGTCGAGCTTGTCGCAGATCGGCAGCATGTCTTCGGTACGCATGCGGGTGGCCAGCAGGGACTGGTGGGCGTCGCGCAGGATCGTGTCGGTTACGTGAATTTTCTTGGACATTATGGGATTCCTCACAGGCCTGCGTGGGCGGCGATGGCGGCGGCGATGGCCAGGGCCAGCTCTTCGGGTTTGCGCTTGATCGAGTAGTTGGTCAGTTCCGGGTGGCTTTCGACGAAGCTGGTGTTGAACTGGCCGCTACGGAATTCGGGATTGCGCAGGATTTCCTGGTAGTACGCGGCGGTGGTCTTCACCCCTTGCACGCGCATGTCGTCCAGGGCCCGCAGGCCGCGGTCCATGGCTTCTTCCCAGGTCAACGCCCACACCACCAGTTTCAGGCACATGGAGTCGTAGAACGGCGGAATGGTGTAGCCGGTGTAGATCGCCGTGTCGGTACGCACGCCCGGGCCGCCGGGGGCGTAGTAACGGGTGATCTTGCCGAAGCTGGGCAGGAAGTTGTTCTTCGGGTCTTCGGCGTTGATGCGGAACTGCAGCGCGTAACCGCGGTGCTGGATGTCTTCCTGCTTGACCGACAGCGGCAAGCCCGAGGCAATGCGGATCTGCTCACGGACGATGTCGATACCGGTGATTTCCTCGGTGATGGTGTGTTCCACCTGCACCCGGGTGTTCATTTCCATGAAGTACACCTCGCCATCGGCGAGCAGGAACTCCACGGTACCGGCGTTCTCGTAGTTCACTGCCTTGGCCGCACGCACCGCCAGGTCGCCGATGTAGGCGCGCTGTTCGGGGGTGAGCTGTGGGCTCGGGGCGATTTCGATGAGCTTCTGGTTGCGGCGCTGGATCGAGCAGTCGCGCTCGAACAGGTGCACGACGTTGCCAAAGCTGTCACCGAGGATCTGCGCCTCGATGTGCTTGGGGTTGACGATGCACTTTTCCAGGAACACTTCCGCAGAACCAAAGGCCTTGGTAGCCTCGGAGATGACGCGGGGGAAGTTCTGTTCCAGTTCTTCACGGCTGTTGCAACGGCGAATACCACGGCCACCACCACCAGAAGTGGCTTTGAGCATGACCGGGTAACCGATGCGGTCACCTTCACTCAGGGCTTCGTGAATATCGGCAACGTTGCCTTCGGTACCCGGGGTTACCGGTACACCGGCGGCGATCATGGTGCGGCGTGCTTCGGTCTTGTCGCCCATGCGGCGAATGACCTCGGCGGCCGGGCCGATGAACTTGATCCCGCGCTCGGCGCAGATCTCTGCCAGTTCAGCGTTTTCCGACAGGAAACCATAGCCCGGGTGCAGGGCATCACAGCCGGTTTCCACAGCCAGGTTCACCAGCTTGCGCGGGTTCAGGTAACCGGCCAGCGGCTCGGCACCAATGCTGTGGGCTTCGTCGGCGCGCTTGACGTGCAACGCGTGGCGGTCGGCGTCGGAATAGATCGCCACCGAGCGAATGCCCATCTCGGCGCAGGCACGCACGATCCGAACTGCAATTTCACCTCGGTTGGCGATCAGGATTTTTTTTATCACTGGAGTCTTCCCAAAGCCGTAGGAACAGTCGAGCCGGTTCTCCCGGTCGGCGCGTGACCAGACGTTGCTGGCCAGTCGCACATTCACCCTAGCGCTGTAGATTGATAAACAAAAATCAATATTTGTTAGGGGCTGTATTAGCAAAAGCTTATAGTGCGGTAACAAGGTGTTGCCGAAGGGCGGATAAAAATGCGTAAGTCCTTGATGCGTATGACTTTGCGTCAATTGCAGATCTTCAACGAGGTATGCGATTTGCGTTCGTACAGCCGTGCGGCGGAAGAGATGGCGCTGACGCAACCCGCCGTTAGTCTACAGATCCGCCAGCTCGAAGAGCTGATCGGCCAGCCGCTGTTCGAGTACGTGGGCAAGAAGCTCTACCTGACCGAAGCTGCCGAGGCCCTGCAACGCGCCAGCCGCGATATCTTCGGGCGCCTGGAGAGCCTGGACATGCAGCTTTCGGACATGCAGGGCTCATTGCAGGGGCAGTTGAAACTGGCGATCGAGTCCAGTGCCAAGTACTTCGTGCCACACCTGTTCGCGGCCTTCAAGCAGCGTCACCCGGAGGTCAACCTGACCCTGACGGTGGTCAATCGCGCCCAGGCCATCCGCCGCCTGTCGGACAACCGCGACGACCTGATCATCATGTCCATGGTGCCGCAGGACATGGGCCTGGAGTTTCTGCCGTTCCTCAACAACCCGATCGTCGCGGTGGCGCCGCCCGAGCACCCGCTGTGCAAGCTGGAGCAACTGCGCCTGCAGGACCTGGAGCCTCATACCCTGCTGGTCCGCGAACAGGGTTCGGGCACGCGCAAGGCTTGCGAGGAATACTTCAAGGACAAGCGCGTGCATTTCACCCAGACCCTGGAGGTGGCCTCGGCCGACGCCCAGCGCGAATGCGTGATCGCCGGCCTGGGCATTGCCATGCTTACCCGCCATGCGGTCAACCTGGAGCTGGCCACCGGTGTGCTGAGGGAGCTGCCCGTGGAGGAACTACCCCTGTACCGCAGCTGGTGCGTGGTGCAGTCCAAGGCCAAACGGCAGTCGCCGGTGGCCTTGGCCTTCCTGGCGTTCATCCGCAGCGAACGTGCGCTGATCAGCGCACTGGTTGAGCGTTTTTCGGGGAAGCTGCTGCCGACGCCTGCCAGACCGTGAGCTCTTGCAGCTCGGGGTAATCCACTAGTTCGCGGAGCAGTTGACGTTGGTCGCAATAGCTCTCGATCGCGCGGCGGTATTCCATGCGGCGCTGATCCTTTTCCTGCTGCTTGCGAGCCTTGGCGCTGGGTTGGTACGTACCGTCGAAGTCACGAGCCATTGCCTGTCTCCCAGATAGGATGCGGGAGTTTCAGACTGGCTTGAGTGGTTTACGGTTTGGCTGTGGAATGGTGACAAAACAGTGAATTTTTGCTGCCTGTGCTGGCCCTATCGCCGGCAAGCCAGCCCCCACAGGTACTCCACAGGACTCGAGGCCTGTGGTGACTGTGTGGGAGCCCGGCTTGCCGGCGATAGGGCCAGCACAGGCAATGCAGATCAGTCGTCGGTAGCCTTGATCGACTTGGGCGACAAGCGCAGGCTGCGCAAGCTGCGCTTCACACTCTTCAGGTGGTTGACCAGGCTCGGCCCGCGCGCCATGGCCACGCCCATGGCCAGCACGTCGATCACCACCAGGTGGGCGATACGCGAGGTCAGCGGGGTGTAGATTTCGGTGTCTTCATGCACGTCGATCGCCAGGTTGACCGTCGACAGCTCCGCCAGCGGTGTCTGGCTGGGGCACAGGGTTATCAGGTTGGCGCCGCTCTCACGGACCAGGTTGGCGGTGATCAGCAGGTCCTTGGAACGGCCCGACTGGGAAATGCATACCGCCACATCACCCGGCTTCAGGGTCACCGCCGACATCGCCTGCATGTGCGGGTCGGAATAGGCTGCCGCGCTGAGCAGCAGGCGGAAGAACTTGTGCTGGGCATCGGCCGCTACCGCACCGGAGGCGCCAAAGCCATAGAACTCCACACGCTGCGCCTGGGCCATGGCGGTCACCGCCTGCTGCAGCGCCTGCGGGTCGAGGTGCTCGCGCACTTCCATCAGGGTGTGCAGCGTGGTGTCGAAGATCTTCAGGCTGTAGTCGGCGACCGAGTCATCTTCATGGATGGCGAACTGGCCGAAACTGGCCCCCGCAGCCAGGCTCTGCGCCAGCTTCAGCTTCAGGTCCTGGAAGCCCGAGCAACCGATCGCGCGGCAGAAACGCACGATGGTCGGTTCACTGATACCCACGCTGTGCGCCAGGTCGGCCATGGAGCTGTGCATGACGGCAGCCGGGTCGAGTAGCACGTGGTCGGCTACTTTGAGTTCCGATTTGCGCAGCAGGTGGCGCGATTGGGCGATATGTTGCAACAGATTCACAGGCTGGACTCGGTTATGATCGGCTGGCCGGGTTGTAGCTATCTTGTAGTTATACTACATGGACGCCAACCCGCCCAGTTAAACGAACGTGGAGAGTGGTGGTTTGACTATTCCTTGCGACATTCTGGTCTTCGGCGGCACCGGCGATCTGGCCCTGCACAAACTGCTTCCGGCGCTCTACCACCTGTTTCGCGAGGCCCGTCTGAACAACGCCGTGCGCATCATCGCGCTGGCACGACGCAACTTGCCACGTAACGATTATCTCAAGCTCGCCGAGCGCCATTGCCGGGCACAAATTGCCCGCAACGACTTCGACGAAGAGGTCTGGCAGCGGTTTTCCGCGCGGGTCGACTATTTCGCCATGGATGCTTCGCAAAGCGCCGACTTCGGCCGCCTGGCGCGCTACCTGGGCGAACCCGGCGGCTTGACGCGCATCTTCTACCTGGCCACCGCCCCCAACCTGTTCGTGCCGATTGCCAAGCACCTGCGTAACGCCGGCCTGGCCGACGCCGAAGCGCGCATCGTGCTGGAAAAGCCGATCGGCCACTCGCTGGAATCGGCTACCGCCATCAACGAAGCGATTGGCGCAGTGCTGGAGGAAAACCAGGTATTTCGCATCGACCACTACCTGGGCAAGGAAACCGTGCAGAACCTGATGGCCCTGCGTTTTGCCAACGCCCTGCTGGAGCCGGTGTGGCGCAACAATCAGGTCGACCACGTGCAGATCAGCGTTTGCGAGACCCTGGGTGTAGAGAACCGCGGCGCCTACTACGACCGCGCCGGGGCGACCCGCGACATGTTGCAGAACCACCTGCTACAGCTGCTATGCCTGGTGGCCATGGAGCCGCCCGCGCAGTTCGAGGCCGAAGCGGTGCGTGACGAGAAGGTGAAGATCTTGCGGGCCCTCAAGCCCATCACTGGCCAGGACGTGCAGGACAAGACCGTACGCGGCCAGTATGGCGCCGGGCGCATCGGCGGCCAGGAAGTGCCGGCCTATTACTTCGAAAAGGACGTCGACAACGACAGCGACACCGAAACCTTCATCGCTATCGAGGCGCACATCGACAATTGGCGCTGGGCGGGCGTGCCCTTCTACCTGCGGACCGGCAAGCGCATGGCACGGCGCTCATCGCAGATCGTCATCCAGTTCAAGCCGGTGCCCCACGAGCTTTTCAATGGCGGCCAGGTCAACCAGCTGCTGATCCAGCTGCAACCGGACGAACGCATCAGCCTGCGCATGATGACCAAGAGCCCGGGCAAGGGCATGCGCCTGGAACCTGTGGACCTGGACCTGAATCTGGCCCAGGTGTTCAGCCAGACCCGCCGCTGGGACGCCTACGAGCGCCTGCTGCTGGATGTGCTGGAGGGCGACTCGACGCTGTTCATGCGCCGCGATGAAGTGGAAGCGGCCTGGGCCTGGATCGACCCGATCATCAAGGGCTGTGAAGAGCACTTCCAGGCACCGCGACCGTACCCGGCAGGCAGTAACGGGCCGGAGCAAGCCAACAGCCTGCTGGCCAGGCACGGCAGGCACTGGCATAGCTGAAGCACTGCCCTGCTCCCGTGGCAGGCTAAAGGGCAGAAAGTAGCCCCAGCGCGCTGGCGCTACTTTCAACCCGAGACAGGAGCAGACAATGGCTACTATCACCAACCTCGTTGCAATCAACGACATCGCCCACGGCAAGCAGGTTTTCAGGGTTCATGGCACCGTTACGGTCGCCTCTCCGGCCATCGAACCGGTGCTGGTCGAGCCCAAGCTGCGCCACCGGGGTGGCTGGGAAGTGCTGGAGCTAAAGCTGCTGGATAGCGGCGCAATCACCCCGCAGGTGCTGACCGAAAAAGCCGTGGTTTTCGAACGTGCAGGCGGCACTGGCTGGAAAACCGTGGAGATCATCCATGCCGACGGTTCGCAGCGCTGCGAAATTCGCACCATCGAGGCGATTGACTGAGCCGCTGCCTGTCAGGCCGCCCGAGCGGTGGCCTGGCACCTGCCATCGGCTCGATGAACGGGCATGCGGCAGGTGAATATTTATACAGTAGAGGTTTGCCCCATTTCCTGCCGCGCCCTAGAATGGCCCGATGCGCACAGACGACCTCTCCCTCCTGCTGAATTCCCTCAACGATGCCCAACGCCAGGCCGTAGCGGCCACGCTCGGGCGTCAACTGGTGCTTGCTGGCGCCGGTTCCGGTAAAACCCGCGTGCTGGTGCACCGCATTGCCTGGCTGATCCAGGTGGAGCAGGCATCGCCGCACTCGATCCTGTCGGTGACCTTCACCAACAAGGCCGCGGCAGAAATGCGCCAGCGGATCGAGCAACTGCTGGGCATCAACCCGGCGGGCATGTGGGTCGGCACCTTCCACGGCCTGGCCCACCGCCTGCTGCGGGCCCACTGGCAGGAAGCACGGCTGGTGCAGAACTTCCAGATCCTCGACAGCGACGACCAGCAGCGCCTGATCAAGCGGGTGATGCGCGAGCTGGGCCTGGACGAGCAGAAATGGCCGGCACGCCAGGCCCAGTGGTTCATCAACGGGCAGAAGGACGAAGGCCTGCGACCACAGCATATCCAGGCCGGGGGCGACCTGTTCCTGTCGACCATGCGCGACGTCTATACCGCCTATGAGCAGGCCTGCGAGCGCGCCGGGGTCATCGACTTCTCCGAGCTGCTGCTGCGCGCCCTGGACCTGTGGCGCGACCACCCGGGCTTGCTGGAGCACTACCAGCGGCGCTTCCGCCACGTGCTGGTGGACGAGTTCCAGGATACCAACGCCGTGCAGTACGCCTGGCTGCGCCTGCTGGCGCGCGGCGGTGACAGCCTGATGGCGGTGGGCGATGACGACCAGTCGATCTACGGTTGGCGCGGTGCCAAGATCGAGAACATTCACCAGTACACTGCCGACTTCCCCGACGCCGAGATGATCCGCCTGGAGCAGAACTACCGCTCCACTGGCGGCATCCTCAAGGCAGCGAACGCGCTGATCGCCAACAACAGCGGGCGCCTGGGCAAGGAGCTGTGGACCGACATGGGCGAAGGCGAACCGCTGACCCTGTATGCGGCCTACAACGAGCACGACGAAGCCCGCTACGTGGTGGAAACCATCGAGAGCCTGGTCAAGCAGGGCAATGCGCGCAACGAGATCGCCATTCTGTACCGCTCCAACGCCCAGTCGCGGGTGCTGGAAGAAGCCCTGCTGCGCGAACGCATCCCCTACCGCATCTACGGTGGCCAGCGCTTCTTCGAGCGCGCCGAAATCAAGAACGCCATGGCTTACCTGCGGCTGATCGAAGGCCGTGGCAACGATGCAGCCCTGGAGCGGGTGATCAACGTGCCGCCACGTGGCATTGGCGAAAAAACCGTCGAAGCCATCCGCGAGCACGCCCGCCACAGCCAGGTGTCGATGTGGGAGGCCATGTGCCAGCTGCTCGCCGCCAAAGCCCTGAAAGGCCGCGCGGCCAGTGCCCTGGGTGCGTTCATCGAGCTGATCGAGGGGTTGGCGGCGAAGGTCGTGGACATGCCACTGCATACCATGACCCAGACCACCATCGAGCAGTCCGGGCTGATCATCTATCACCAGGAAGAAAAGGGTGAGAAGGGCCAGGCACGGGTAGAAAACCTTGAGGAACTGGTCAGCGCAGCGCGCAACTTCGAATCCACCGAAGAAGACGCCGACCTCTCGCCACTCTCGGCGTTCCTCGGCCACGCCTCGCTCGAGGCAGGCGATGCCCAGGCCGACGAGCATGAAGACAGCGTCCAGCTGATGACCTTGCACAGCGCCAAGGGCCTGGAGTTCCCGTATGTGTTCCTGGTGGGCATGGAAGAAGGCCTGTTCCCGCACAAGATGAGCCTGGAGGAGCCTGGCCGCCTGGAAGAGGAACGCCGCCTGGCTTATGTGGGCATCACCCGCGCCATGCGCCAGCTGGTCATGACCTACGCCGAAACGCGTCGCCTGTATGGCAGCGAGACCTACAACAAGGTGTCACGTTTCGTACGCGAAATTCCGGCAGGCCTGGTTCAGGAAGTGCGCCTGTCCAACAGCGTCAGCCGCCCGTTCGGCGGGGCCAAGACGGCCACGAACAGCAACCTGTTCGCCAATGCCAGCATTCCGCAGACCCCGTTCAATCTGGGCCAGCGTGTTCAGCATGCGGTGTTTGGCGAGGGTGTGATCCTCAACTTCGAAGGCTCCGGCGCCCAGGCGCGGGTGCAGGTGAATTTTGCCGAAGGCAGCAAGTGGCTGATGCTGGGGTATGCCAAGCTCGAGGCCATCTAAAAGCCTGCGCGGTCCCTTGTAGGAGCGGCCTTGTGTCGCGATAGGGCCGCAAAGCGGCCCCACAATCGTGGCGTTGACACTGATATCTCGGGGCTGCTTCGCAGCCCTATCGCGACACAAGGCCGCTCCTACAGGTCCGTCATAAGCACCTTGTAACATTCAGGCAAAAGCTCGAAACATTATGTCGCTGGTCATGTGCCCGGGAACCTGTGCACCATGACGCGCGTGCAATCCACAACAGGGGATATCCCACTTATGCAACGTTTTCTTAGCATCGCTCTGGCGCTCTGCGTCGGCCTGACGCTGAGCCTGGACGCCAACGCCAAGCGTTTTGGCGGCGGCAAGAGCTCGGGCTCCGCGCCTATTCACCAGACCCGCCAGGCCACGCCAACCACGCCTGCCGCCGCGCCGACCGCACCTGGCCGTGCCGCCCCGGCCGCCAGCGGTGCTTCGCGCTGGTTGGGCCCTCTGGCCGGCCTCGCCGCCGGTGGCCTGCTGGCTTCCATGTTCATGGGCGACGGTTTCGAAGGCTTCCAGATCATGGACTTCCTGATCGTGGCGCTCATCGCCTTCCTGGTGTTCCGCTTCATCGCCGCGCGCCGTCGCCAGCAGCAGCCGCAAATGGCCATGCCGGGCCATGCGCCGATGCAGCGTGAAGCTCACGCGCAGCCTGCCCAGCCGTCGATCTTCGGTGGTTCGGCCGCACCTGCTGCCGCAGCCGCCCCGGTGATCACCGCCCCGGCCTGGTTCAACGAGCAGAACTTCCTGGCTGCTGCCCGTAACCACTTCCAGGCGCTGCAGCAGCACTGGGACGCCAACGAGATGGACAAGATCGCCGAGTTCGTCACCCCGCAGATGCTCGAGTTCCTCAAGCGCGAGCGCGCCGAACTGGGTGATGGCTTCCAGTCCACCTACATCGACAACCTCGAGGTACAGCTGGACGGTGTCGACGACCGCGCCGACCGTACCGACGCCACCCTGACCTTCCGTGGCGTGTCGAAGAACTCGCGCTTCGACCAGGGCGAAGTGTTCAGCGAAAGCTGGCACATGGTTCGCGCCCAGGGCGAAAACCAGCCTTGGCTGGTGGCCGGTATCCGTCAAAACGGCTAACCGCTGCGTGCTGCACAAAAAACCCCGGGCCTGTCCCGGGGTTTTTGCTTTTGCCAGAGTGGCCTACTAGGGTATAACGCGCAGCGTTGTCATCTAGGTCAGAGGAAGTGAACCGTGGAAGAAGTGATCGAACAACTCCGTGAAGCCAACGAGCCAGTGCCGGTGCCCCTTGAGCTTCCCGACGAGGACCAGCTGGTCGAGATCGAAGAAGAGCTGTTCATCAACATTCCGTTCGTGTTCAAAGAGTTCCTGCTGACCGTCAGTGACGTGGTGTATGGCTCACTGGAGCCGGTGACCGTTACCGACCCACAGTCGCATACCTACCTGCCAGAAGTCGCCGCCAACGCCTGGGATGCCGGCGTGCCACGTGACCTGATTCCGCTGTGCCAGGACGGCGACAACTACTACTGCGTCGAAGAGGATGGCACCGTGGTGCTGTGGGATGCCGAAGAGGAAATCGTCGGTGAAGACAGCTGGGAATCGGTGTGGCACTGGGCGCGGGATGTCTGGCTGGAGAGCTGATTCCAACCTCTGATTTGATGCTGCCTGTGCCGGCCTCTTCGCGGGTAAACCCGCTCCCACAGGTACTGCACAGGTGTTGAGCATTGTGCAGTACCTGTGGGAGCGGGTTTACCCGCGAAGAGGCCGGCACAGGAATAGGAAAAAATATGGCCTAGTGCCATCAATGTAGTCAAAATCGCCAGGCTTTCTGCGCCTGGCGAAATCGCTACCGCTCCATCCCCTCGGACGACGGTGAAATCTTGCGCAGGGAGCATTGCCCCCTTCAGTGCGTATTCTCGCGGCTGTTCTCCAGCGTCTCCAGCAAGGCAATCTGCATGCGCGTATGCACGCGGATAAACCAGCGCCACAGCAAGGCCACCACCACCGCAGCCACCACGGCAATCACCAGCAGCAGCTCGCTGGTGGGCAGAATGCTCGCCGACAGCGCCGACAGCAGCAGGAAAATCACCAGCAGCGACAACAGCGGAATCACCTCGGCAATCACACGGCGCACGCGCTGGGTATGCCGCCCGGCCATTTCCGGTTTCACCCCCATCTCCGCCAGCAGCATCGACAGTGCCTTGAGCTTGCGATAGGCAGCAATCAGGAACGGCAGCGACAGCAACAACGCTGCCCCCCAGATCAGCGCTTTCTGTTGGCTGGCATCGCTGACCCACTCGCTGAGCCAGTTGCCGATACGCCCGGCGAAATAGCCACCACTGAAGAAGATGGCGATCACCAGCGCCAGGTTCACCCCAACCTGCAACAGGATGCGCCGGATCATCGCCGCGAGCATGGCGCCCTCGCCCTGCGGCTGGATGCTGCGCAACCATTCGCCATACAACGACAGCACCCGCGCCAGGCGGCTGGGCACCACCTTGCCCAGCTTGAGTGACAGCGGGTCGGCGGCACGGATCAGGTAGGGTGTCAGCAGCGTGGTGATTGCCGATACCGCCACAGCCACCGGGTAAAGGAAGTCGCTGGTCACCTGCAGGGTCATGCCCAGCGCGGCGATGATGAAGGAAAACTCGCCAATCTGCGAAAGCCCCATGCCCACCCGCAGCGATGTGCGCCCGTCATTTCCGGCAATGAACGCGCCCATGCCACACGACAACATCTTGCCCAACACCACCGCCAAGGTAATGACCACGATCGGCCAGGCGTAGTCGATCAGCACCTGGGGGTCGATCATCAGGCCGATGGCGACGAAGAAGATGGCGCTGAACAGGTCGCGTACCGGTTCGATCAGGCTCTCGATCTTCAGTAACTGGCGCGACTCGGCCATGATCGCACCAATCAGGAAGGCGCCAAGCACCATGCTGTACTCGAGCTTCACCACCAGCAGGCAGAAGCCGAAGCACAGGCCCAATACGGTTATCAGCAGCATCTCGTTGCTTTCGAACTTGGCCACGTAGGCCAGCAGGCGCGGCACCAGCAGGATGCCGATGACCAGCGCAACGATCATGAACAGCGACAGCTTGCCGACAGTGGAGAACACCTCGCCCGAGCTGACCGTGCCGCTGACGGCAATGCCCGACAGCAGGGCGATGATGCCGATACCGAGGATGTCCTCGACGATCAGCACGCCGAATATCAGCTGGGCGAAACGCTCGTTCTTCATCTTCAGGTCGTTGAGCGCCTTGACGATGATGGTGGTCGAGGAAATCGCCAGGATGGCGCCGAGGAACAGCGAATCCATGGTGTTCCAGCCGAACCAGCGGCCGATCTCGAAGCCGATCCAGATCATCAGCACGATTTCCAGGAACGCCGCGATGAACGCCGTGGCGCCTACCTTGAACAGCTTGCGCAGGCTGAATTCGAGCCCCAGGCAGAACATCAGGAAGATCACCCCCAGCTCGGCGAGGGTCTTGATGGTGTCTTCGTCGTGGATCAGGCCGAACGGTGGGGTGTGCGGGCCGATGATGAAGCCGGCGACGATGTAGCCCAGCACCACGGGCTGCTTGAGGCGGTGGAAGAGAATGGTGACCACGCCAGCAACCAGCATGATGACTGCCAGGTCCTGGATGAAGCTGATGGCATGCATGGCGTGATACTCCTTTTCTCGTCCGTTGCTGGATGCCTGGACAGACCGCTCCTCTGCCAAGGCAACCCTGAGCGAGCAGCAAGTACATACTGTTTTGAATGCAGGAAAAGCCCATGTTGCATGGGTGTAGTCAGGTTAACATCGCACCCCGCCGCAAAAAGGCGGTGCAATATGCAGAAACAGATCGGCTGGAAAAGCGCCGCTGATGGCATGATCGGCGTGACGATGGAGCGTCAGCCAACGTCCCGTACCAGGAAGGCAAATTCAAAAGAGGGGAACAGAAGTGTCTGCAGATAATGCCCCCCATTCGCCCGATTCAGCGCAACCTCACCGTGAGCACACTATGGAACCTGGAAACGCCCAGCTGAGCATGACCGTCCTGATGACCCCGGACATGGCCAACTTTTCTGGCAACGTACATGGCGGCACCCTGCTCAAGTACCTCGACGAAGTGGCCTATGCGTGCGCCAGCCGCTATGCCGGCAGCTATGTAGTCACCCTGTCGGTCGACCAGGTGATCTTCCGCGAGCCGGTGCACGTGGGTGAACTTGTGACCTTCCTGGCGTCGGTCAACTACACCGGCAACACCTCGATGGAGGTGGGCATCAAGGTGGTGACCGAGAACATCCGCGAGCGCTCGGTGCGCCATTCCAACAGCTGCTTCTTCACCATGGTCGCGGTCGACGACAACCGTCGCCCGGTGCAGGTGCCGCCGCGCCAGCCGCAAAGCAGTGAAGAAAAGCGCCGCTTCCTGCAGGGCCAGCAGCGCCGACAGATCCGCCAGGAGCTGGAAAAGCGCTACCAGGACCTGAAAACCGACGCGATTTAAAGCGCCAGCAGCTGTGCCTCGAAGCGCACCCTCGGGTGCGCAATGCGGTCCTGGGCCCGCACCAGCTGCAGTTCATAGCTGGAGCAGGCCTGGGTTTCGAGCAGCACTTCGTGTACGGCCGCAGCGGTGAATTCGAACGCCTGCACCCAGCTGTCGCCGAGCAGAACGCGGGCCAGGAACAGGCCTGAAGTCAGGTCACCCACCCCTACCGGCTGCCGCGGGAACGCCAGCAGCGGGCGGCGCAGGTGCCAGCTTTGCTCGGCGGTCACCAGCAGCATCTCGAACTGGTCTTCGGCGCGCCCGGGGTAGGCCAGGTGCTTGACCAGCACCACCTGCGGCCCGCGCTGCAACAGGCTGCGCGCCATGTTCACGCAGTCCTCCAGCGACTGCGCTCGGCGGCCACAGAAGCTGTCCAGTTCCAGCTGGTTGGGGCACAGGATGTCAGCTCTGGCAGCCGCCTCGTCGAGCAGGAACTCGCTGACTTCCGCTGGCACGATGCAGCCCTTCTCAGGGTGCCCCATGACCGGGTCGCAAAGGTACAAAGCCTTTGGGTTGACTGCCTTGATGCGCTCGACGCCGGCCAGAATCGCCCGACCTTGTTCGGCGCTGCCCAGGTAACCGGACAGCACCGCGTCGCAATGGCCCAGTTCGCCGATGTTGGAAATGCCTTCCACCAACGCAGGAATTTGCGCGGGGGCAAGCACTTCACCCGCCCACTGGCCATACTGTGTGTGATTGGAGAACTGCACGGTATTGAGCGGCCACACATTGACCCCGATACGCTGCATGGGAAACACCGCGGCGCTGTTGCCGGCGTGGCCGAACACCACGTGGGACTGGATGGCGAGCAGGTGCGGGGTACGTTTCATGCGGGAGGTTTCCAAAGCTGTTTCAGGGATTGTGCGCAACGCAGTATGAACTCGATTGCCACCTGTACGACAGGCCAGGGACGCAGTTAAGCTGGATCGACCTGTTTGGAGCATACGCAAATGTTGACCCTGGAAAACCTCTTCGTCCTGATGCTGGTCGCCACGGCAGGCGCCTGGTTGTGGCACAACCACGGGTTGCGCGAGAAAGCCCTGGAACGGGTCAAACAGCATTGCGCCAAGCTCGACCTCGAACTGCTCGACGACGCGGTCGCTCTCAAGCGTATCGCCTTTGTCCGTGACGCCAACGGCCGCAAGCGCCTGGCGCGCGTCTACGCATTCGAGTTCACCGTCACGGGCGAACAGCGCCACCCCGGTACCGTGACCCAGTTCGGCGCCCACAGCGTGCAGATCGAACTGGCGCCCTACCCGTTCGAGATCAAGACCCCACCACGCACCGACAATGTCATCGAGATGCAGCAGTGGCGCCAGGAGCACAACCGCTGGCGCAACTGATCAGCTGACACGACATTCGCTCAACCCGGCCTGCAGCGCGGATTGCGATTGCGGCTGGTCGAAAATCAGCTCGATACGCGTATCCCTGCGCCAGTCGCTGGGCTGCCAGGCGGGCATGTCCCCATTCAGGCCATTGAATGATTGCCAGCCCTCCACGCTGTGGATAACCCCCTTCGCGCGCCGCCACGGCCAAGCCCGCAAGAACGCCTGCAGCCGCTGTGGATAAAACTGCTGGCCAGGGTGCCAGCGCCAGCCGATGCTCCAACCTCCCTCTCCCTGCTGGGCAAGACAGATAGGCTGGCCGGGGTCTGCCCATAGCGCTGCCGGTGGATTTACAAGATTGTCGACAATCCTGTTATCCACAAGCGAGCTGTCGACAATGCCATGGGGTACAGCCGGAAGGTCCGACAAGGGCAGCCTACCTTGGACGGTCCAGAATATTTTCTTTTTATGAAATTTATTAGTTATCAACAACTTAGTGCTTTCATCCACAGCCTCTGATTTGTTCAAGACAACGCTTTCAGCAGCATCGAACGCCTGCTGTTGATCCTCCGGAAGCTGCTCGTTCCGGACCATCGACTGCGTGTCCACGACCATCAGCAATGGCTGTATTGTCAGCACTCCAGCCCAAGGGGCTTTTTGCAACTGAGCAAGCAACTGCAAGGGATGACCCAGCCCGGACGGCTCGATGAACAGCCGGTCAGGGCGGGATTTGCGCAGCAGTCGGCCCAGGCCCACCTGGAACGGCATGCCATTGACGCAGCACAGGCAGCCACCTGCGACCTCGCCGATGGCGATGCCGTCTTCGTCACGGCTGAGCAAGGCCGCATCCAGGCCTACCAGGCCGAATTCGTTGATCAATACAGCCCAGCGCTCATTGGCCGGGCGCTGGGCCAGCAGGTGACGGATCAGGGTGGTCTTGCCGGCCCCCAGCGGGCCGGCAATCACGTGGGTGGGAATGTTCTGCAGCATGGGGCGGCTTCGGGCGATGGTGATGCCTCACTATGCGCTGTCAGGCCAGCCAGTCAAGGCTGAGCAGCAGGCGCCCCAGCTGCCCCGACGGCGAACGATGCACCAGGCCCGCACCTTCGTTGCCCTGCCACTTCTCACCTTTGAGCACAGCCACGTCGCCAGCTTGCAGGTGCTGAACGTTATCCACAGGCAGTATTGCTGTGTGTAAGTTGTCACGAGGGCTCGCGTCCTCTTTCAACCACTCGCTACCTGGGCCTGCGTAGGTAGTGAGCAGACGCAGCGGAACGTTATCCACATGGAAGCGCGGGCACATCGGGCCTGTCAGTACCCGCAGGCGCAAACCTACCCGTTGCGCACCCACCAGGCAGGTATAGGCCGCCACCAGCCAGGCCACATCCGCCACGAATGCCTCATAGCCGTGCAAGTCGGCCGCTTCGCGCAAGAGTTCGGTGAATACCGGCATGTGCTGCTCGTCCACATCGATGACGCGCTGGTCTGCCAAGGGCTGGCCGAGGCTGACTACCAGCGCGGCAAAGTCCTCCAGTTGTGGCGGCAAGCGTCGGCGCCATACCGCCAGGTTCACGCCATCCTGCAGCACATCGCTCAGCACCTGCGGTGTCTCGCCAAATACCTGAAAAATATCCACAGGCTTGCGTGCAGGGTTCATGCTGCGGCCTCCTCATGCCATGGACCGAACGGATCGGGCAGGCGCAACCAGCCCATGTGCCCCAATTCCATTTCCTGATCGGTCAAAAGGCATGCATCGAGTGCTGTGGATAATTTTTCGAAGTCGATATTCTGCCCGATGAACACCAGTTCCTGGCGGCAGTCACCGCTCTCGGCAACCCAGTTCTTCAAGATCGCGGTGGTGTTATCCACATCCTGTGGCCACTGCTCGCGCGGCACGAAACGCCACCAGCGGCCCGCCAGGCCATGGCGCATCATGCCGCCTGCCTGCGACCAGCTGCCGGCCTCCTGGTATTTGCTGGCCAGCCAGAAAAAACCTTTGGAACGCAGCAGTCGGCCATTGCTCCAGGGCGTGTGGATAAAGTCGAAAAAGCGCTGTGGATGAAGGGGGCGCCGGGCCTGCCAGGTGGTGGCGGCAATGCCGTACTCTTCGGTTTCCGGCACATGCTCGCCGCGCAACTCTTGCAGCCAGCCCGGTGCCTGGGCGGCCTGGTCGAAGTCGAACAGGCCGGTGTCAAGGATGCGTTCCAGCGGTACCTGGCCCATGACCATGGGCACGATCTGCGCCCGGGCATTGAGGCTGCGCAGAATGGCCATGAGCTCTTCGCGCTCGTGCTGGCTGATCAGGTCGATCTTGCTCAGCAACAGTACATCGGCGAACTCGACCTGCTCGATCAGCAAGTCACTGATCGAGCGCTCGTCCTCCTCACCAAGGGTTTCGCCACGGCTGGCCAGGCTGTCTGCTGCCTGGTAATCACGCAGGAAGTTCAGGCCATCGACCACAGTGACCATGGTGTCCAGGCGCGCCATGTCGGACAGGCTACGGCCCTGTTCGTCGCGGAAGGTGAAGGTCTCGGCCACCGGCAGTGGCTCCGAGATCCCCGTGGACTCGATCAGCAAATAATCGAAACGCCCTTCTTCGGCCAGCCGCGCCACTTCCTCGAGCAGGTCTTCACGCAGCGTGCAGCAGATGCAGCCATTGCTCATCTCCACCAACTTCTCCTCGGCACGGTTGAGGCTTACGTTGCGCTGCACCTCGCTGGCATCAATGTTGATTTCGCTCATGTCATTGACGATGACCGCAACCCGCAGGTTGTCGCGGTTACGCAGCACATGGTTGCGCAAGGTGCTCTTGCCGGCGCCAAGGAAGCCGGACAGCACGGTGACAGGGAGACGGTTGGACATGGCGAAACCTCTTCAGGCGAGCGCATTCGAAACGATGCATTGCACAATGTTATAAAGTAACAATACAATTTCGCCAAGCCGTTCGTGACGAACGAGTGCCCCCGGGAGGATAAATGACCCGCCAAGTGCCAGGGTGCCCCTCCCGGCATTGCAGCTTGATCGGTGGTGGCCGCTGATCTCCCTTTTGTTTGGAATACCAGATGACTCAGCTCAAGCTCCCCGACATTGCCGCACAAACCCATGAATACGCCTTGCCTTTGAACTGGGTGGGGATGTGCGGGATCGCCCAAGCTTTGCAGTTCGAGGGGCGCACAGCAGCTGCCACTGTCGATGCCGGCGTTAGCCTGGTAGACGGCAGCTCACGCGGTATCCATATGTCGCGGCTTTATCTCGCCCTGGAGTCGTTGGAGCACCAGCCCCTGACGCCGCTCACCATCCACCAGCTGCTGACTGACTTCCTCAGCAGCCATGAAGGCCTTTCTTCCGCAGCCTATTTGCGTCTGCGCTTCGAGCATCTGCTAAAAAGGCCTGCATTGATCAGCCCGCTGGAGGGTTGGAAAAGCTATGCCGTCACAGTCGATGCAAGGATCGAAAATGAAATGTTCCACGTGGAACTATCCGTTTCCGTCCCTTACTCCTCAACCTGCCCATGCTCGGCTGCACTTGCACGGCAGCTGATTCAGCAGCAGTTCCAGGCGCATTTCAGCGCCGAGCAGGTCGACAAATCTGCAGTGCTGCAGTGGCTTGGCAGCGCCGAAGGCATCGTAGCGACGCCCCATAGCCAACGTAGTAGCGCGCAAATCCAGGTAAGACTGCGCAGCAATCAGCAGGTTCTGCCAATCACCGAGTTGATCGACCGCATAGAAGCAAGCCTGGGGACAGCGGTGCAGACCGCAGTGAAGCGCGCAGACGAACAAGCCTTTGCCTTGGCCAACGGCCAGAACCTGATGTTCTGCGAAGACGCCGCACGACGCCTGCACAAAGCGCTACGGCAAATGGAATGGAGCACGGCCTTCAAGCTGCGCGTGGAACATGCAGAAAGCCTGCATGCCCACGATGCTGTCGCGACCAGCCAGTGGCAATGGGATGTCAGCTGCGCGGCTTGACCGAGCCGCAGTCTTTACCCAACCACACGGCACGGGTGTTCATGCTGCCTTGCTGCTGTACACCCGAGGCGTTGAACGTACCGTTGACCTGGGTGGTGAATTCCCGGTCACTGAGGAATGTCGCCTGGCCACTGCCCTGCGCTTTGGGGCAGCTGAACTGGAACTTCCACACATTGCCGGTGCGGTCGGTGATCTTTTGGGTACACCCTGACTTCGGGTCCTGCAGCGGGATATCGTTGGTTGCCACCTGTTCTGGCGTCAGGCACGACCGCACCCCCTTACCCCCAACAGTCACTCCCTGCTTGGCCAGCACCCCTTCCATCATCGCGCGCTGCTCTGGCGGCAGGTTCTTCAACTGGCCGAGCATGAACTCCATGTCGGGTAACGGCTTGCCATCGACCTGCATGTTGCTGGTGGTCAGCTCCCACAAACCTGGCTGTAGCATCTGAGCATGCACCAGCGGGCTGCTCACACCTAGGGCCAACGCCAACAGTGGCAGACGAATCTTCATGGACGAACGCTCCTGGAAAAAAAGCCGGCCAAGCGGGCCGGGCTGAGCCTTAGACGCCAAATCCACCTGCAGGTTGCAAGGCGGACCGGGAACGTGTTCTGTTACTCAAGTGTACTCGGCAAGCAGGATGCATATGGACTACCACAGCCCCTACTTCTTCGGTTACCTACTCGGCCTGGTTCACCTGCTGGGTATCGTCGCCGCACTGCACGCACTGTTCACCGTGCGCACTGCCCAAGGCGCAATCGCCTGGGCCATGCCGTTGTTCTTCATCCCCTACCTCACCCTGATCCCTTACCTGATCTTTGGTGCGCGCTCGTTCTATGCCTACATCAAGGCCCGGCGCCAGGCCAACCAGGAAATGCATGTGGCCATGGCCAACCTCAACTGGCGGCCTTGGGTAGAAGAAGCCCTTACCGCCCGCGAGTCGGAAAGCTATGCGGCGTTGCGCGCCATGCCCAAGCTCGGGCGTATGCCCTGCCTTGCCAATAACGAGGTGAAGCTGCTGATCGATGGCAAGGCAACATTCGATGCAATATTCGCCGCCATCGAAAAAGCCCGCGACGTAGTGTTGGTGCAGTTCTTCATCATCCATGACGACAACCTTGGCAAAGCGCTGCAGCAACTGCTGCTGCGCAAGGCCGCCGAGGGTGTGCGGGTGTTCGTGCTGTATGACCGTGTCGGCAGCCACGCCTTGCCGGCAAGCTACAGCCAGTTGCTGCGCGACGGTGGTGTACAGATTCATGCCTTCGCAACCCGTCGTGGCTGGTTCAACCGCTTCCAGGTGAACTTCCGTAACCACCGCAAAATCGTGGTGGTGGATGGCTTGCTCGGTTTCATCGGCGGGCACAACGTGGGCGATGAGTACCTCGGTGGCCACCCGAAGCTCTCACCCTGGCGCGACACCCACGTGCAGATCAGCGGGCCGGTGCTGGCCTGCCTGCAGGAATCGTTCGCCGAAGACTGGTACTGGGCCACGCGCCAGCTACCACCGCTGATTCTGCCGGATGCCTACCCGGACAACGGCGTACTGTGCCAAGCCTTGGCCAGCGGCCCGGCCGACCCACAGGAAACCTGCTCGCTGTTCTTCCTTGAGGCGATCCATTCAGCCACCCGGCGCGTGTGGATCACCAGCCCGTACTTCATCCCCGACGAGGCGGTGTTCGCCGCATTGCGTTTGGCGGTACTGCGTGGGGTCGATGTGCGAGTGCTGATTCCGTCACGCCCAGACCATCGCATCGTCTATGCCGCCTCCAGCCTTTTCGCCTTCGAAGCGGTACGTGCGGGTGTGCGCATGTTCCGCTACCAACCGGGCTTCCTGCATCAGAAGGTGGTGCTGGTGGATGACGATGTCAGCGCGATCGGCAGTGCCAACCTGGACAACCGCTCGTTCCGCCTGAACTTCGAAATCACCCTGCTGACAGTCGACCGCGGCTTCGCTGACCAGGTCGAGAACATGCTGAACAATGACTTTGAACAGGCACGGGAAATTACTGCGGAGGACAGCCGCGATACTCATCGGCTGCAGCAACTGGGGATGCGGATTGCGCGGCTGATTTCGCCGATTCTCTGATGCGCCTGCGCCCGTTGCAGGGTATCGCGGACCTTGTGGGAGCGGGTTTACCCGCGAAGACGTCAGTGGCTGTACCGACGCATTCGCGGGTAAACCCGCTCCCACAGGGTATGGTGGCGCGCTTGCATGCTTTGGAGCAATTCAGCGATACAGGTCTTCACGCGTCCAAGGCAGGTCATGGTGCCCATCGGCGTACGGCTTCACGGCCAGAATCTGATGCAGGTTGATCCAGCCTTTCTGGAAGGCATAGGCACACCCGGCCAGGTACAAGCGCCAGATGCGCAAAGTCTTCTCGGGCACCAGCGCCGCCGCCTTGTGCAGCTGGTTCTCCAGGTTCTCGCTCCAGTGGTGCAAGGTCTTGGCGTAGTGCAAACGCAGGCTTTCCACGTCTACCACCTCCAGGCCCGCTTCACAGATGCTGGCACTGATCATCGACAGGTGCGGCAGCTCGCCATGGGGGAAGACGTAGCGATCGATGAACTCGCCCGCGCCACGCCCGACCGGGCGGCCATCGACATGCTTGGCGGTGATACCGTGATTCATCACCAGCCCCCCTTCCCTCACGGCACCGAACAGCTTCTGGCTATACAGCGCCAGGTTGGCATGCCCGACATGCTCGAACATGCCAACGCTCACAACCTTGTCGAAGCGGCCATCCTGAGGCAGGTCGCGGTAGTCGAGAATCTGCAGGTCGACCTTGTCGGCCAACCCCTCTGCCTTCACCCGCTCGCGACCGAGCTTGAGTTGCTCCTTGCTCAAGGTGATACCAAACACCTTGGCGCCATATTCGCGAGCAGCGAAACGCGCCAGCCCGCCCCAGCCGCAGCCGACGTCGAGCAGGTACTCACCTGCGTCCAGGCGCAGCTTGCGGCATAGATGATCGAATTTGTCCTGCTGTGCCTGATCCAGCGTGTTGTCCGGCTCGCGGAAGTAGGCGCACGAGTAGGCCATGTCCTGATCCAGCCATAGCTGGTAGAACTCGTTGGAAACATCGTAATGGTAGGAAATGGCTTCGGCGTCGGTGCTCTTGTCATGGGCCCGGCGCTCCGGTGGAGCGTCGTCCTCATCGGTCAGTAGCGCTTCGCTCAGCTCATCGCATACGCGGATGGCCTCACCAATATCGCCCTCCAGCTCCAGCTTGCCTTCGACGAATGCCGTGCCCAGCTGGTCCATGCTCGGGTGGCTCAACTGGCTGATCAGCTGTGGCTCCTTGACCAGGATAGTGACCTGTGGGCTAGGCCCCAGATCGAACTGGTTACCGTCCCACAGTTTCAGCCGCAGCGGCAGATGCAGGCTCTGCAGTGCCGGTGGAAGTTGCGCAAGCATGAACGACCCTCCTGTCCGTATTTGGCCACGACGCCTGATATTTCGAACGTCGCCGGATCAGAGTAGTTCATTCGTGGGATGTTTCCTCTAAACGAGACCATGGTCTAGAACCAACTGATCTTATCCACGCAGCAGATTGTATACAATTTTTGCATCTCAGCTTAACCTTGTGCCCCTCTTGCGCTTCTTCATCCTGGAGTTGAACCCATGAAATCCTATGACGTGGTGATCATCGGCGGTGGCCCTGGCGGCTACAACGCAGCCATCCGCGCCGGCCAACTGGGCCTGAGCGTAGCCTGCGTGGAAGGCCGCCAGACCTTGGGCGGCACCTGCCTGAACGTGGGCTGCATGCCCTCCAAGGCGTTGCTGCATGCTTCCGAGCTGTACGAAGCCGCCAGTGGTGACGAGTTCGCCCACCTCGGTATCGAAGTCAAACCTACCCTCAACCTCGCCCAGATGATGAAACAGAAGGACGAGAGCGTGACCGGCCTGACCAAGGGCATCGAGTACCTGTTCCGCAAGAACAAGGTCGACTGGATCAAGGGCTGGGGCCGCCTGGACGGCGTCGGCAAGGTCGTGGTCAAGGCTGAGGACGGTAGCGAAACCGCACTGCAGGCCAAGGACATTGTCATTGCCACCGGCTCCGAACCTACGCCCCTGCCGGGCGTGACCATCGACAACCAGCGCATCATCGACTCGACCGGCGCGCTGTCGCTGCCACAGGTGCCCAAGCACCTGGTCGTCATCGGCGCCGGCGTGATCGGCCTTGAGCTGGGTTCGGTATGGCGCCGCCTGGGCAGCCAGGTCACGGTCATCGAATACCTCGACCGCATCTGCCCGGGTACCGACGAAGAAACCGCCAAGACCCTGCAGAAGGCCCTGGCCAAGCAAGGCATGGTGTTCAAGCTGGGCAGCAAGGTGACCCAGGCCAGCGCCAGCGCCAGCGCCGATGGCGTGAACCTGACCCTGGAGCCGGCCGCCGGTGGCACCGCAGAAACGCTGCAAGCTGACTATGTACTCGTCGCCATCGGACGACGCCCCTATACCAAAGGGCTGAACCTGGAAAGCGTGGGCCTGGAAACCGACAAGCGCGGCATGCTCGGCAACGACCACCACCGCACTTCCGTGCCGGGTATCTGGGTGATTGGCGACGTCACCTCCGGTCCGATGCTGGCGCACAAAGCCGAAGACGAAGCGGTGGCCTGCATCGAACGCATCGCCGGCAAGCCCCACGAGGTCAACTACAACCTTATCCCTGGCGTGATCTACACCCGCCCGGAGCTGGCCACCGTGGGCAAGACCGAAGAGCAGCTCAAGGCCGAAGGGCGTGCCTATAAAGTCGGCAAGTTCCCGTTCACGGCCAACAGCCGGGCCAAGATCAACCACGAGACCGAAGGCTTCGCCAAGGTCATCGCCGATGCCGAGACCGACGAAGTGCTGGGTGTGCACCTGGTAGGCCCAAGTGTCAGCGAGATGATTGGTGAGTTCTGCGTGGCCATGGAGTTCTCGGCCTCGGCGGAAGACATCGCCCTCACCTGCCACCCCCACCCGACCCGCTCCGAGGCCTTGCGCCAGGCAGCGATGAATGTGGACGGGATGGCGATGCAGATTTGATGTGAGATAGCCGGGGGCTGCTTTGCAGCCCATCGCGACACAAGGCCGCTCCTACAGGAGAACGCAATTTCCTGTGGAGCGGCCTTGTGTCGTGATGGGGCGCAAAGCGCCCCTGGCTTCTGGCTTACTCGACCGTAACCGACTTGGCCAGGTTACGCGGCTGGTCCACGTCGGTGCCCTTGAGCACGGCGACGTAGTACGACAGCAGCTGCAGCGGGATGGTGTACAGGATCGGCGCCAGGGCGTCGGCGATGTGCGGCACCTTGATCACGTGGGTACCTTCGCCATTGGTCATGCCGGCCTGCTCGTCGGCAAACACTACCAGCTCGCCACCACGGGCGCGTACTTCCTGCAGGTTGGACTTCAGCTTCTCCAGCAGTTCGTTGTTCGGCGCAACGGTTACCACTGGCATGTCGCTGTCCACCAGCGCCAGCGGGCCGTGCTTCAGCTCGCCTGCCGGGTAGGCTTCGGCGTGGATGTAAGAGATTTCCTTGAGCTTGAGCGCACCTTCCATCGCCACCGGGTACTGCGCACCACGGCCGAGGAACAGGGTGTGGTGCTTGTCGGCGAACAGCTCGGCGATTTTCTCGACGGTGGCGTCCATGGCCAGGGCTTCGCCCAGGCGGGCCGGCAGGCGGCGCAGTTCTTCAACCAGCTCGGCTTCGACACCGGCTTCCAGGGTACCGCGCACCTGGCCCAGAGCCAGGGTCAGCAGCATCAGCGAAACCAGCTGGGTGGTGAAAGCCTTGGTCGAGGCCACGCCGATTTCCGGGCCGGCCAGGGTCAGCAGGGTCAGGTCCGACTCACGCACCAGCGAGCTGATACCGACGTTGCAGATCGCCAGGCTACCGAGGAAGCCCAGCTCCTTGGCGTTGCGCAGTGCGGCCAGGGTGTCTGCGGTTTCGCCAGATTGCGAGATGGAGACGAACAGGGTGTCCGGCTGCACTACCACCTTGCGGTAACGGAACTCGCTGGCCACTTCAACCTGGCACGGGATCCCGGCCAGGCTTTCCAGCCAGTAACGGGCGACCATGCCGGCGTGGTAGCTGGTACCGCAGGCAACGATCTGCACGTTGCGCACCTTGGCGAACAGTTCGGCAGCCTGCGGGCCGAAGGCCTGGACCATCACGTTGTCCTTGCCCAGGCGGCCTTCCAGGGTGCGCTGCACCACGCTTGGCTGCTCGTGGATTTCCTTGAGCATGAAGTGGCGGTAGGCACCTTTGTCGGCAGCTTCGGCACCTTCGTGGTACTGCACGGTTTCGCGCTGGACCTTGTGGCCATCCTGGTCCCAGATGGAGATCTGGTCACGGCGGATTTCAGCAATGTCGCCTTCTTCCAGGTACATGAAGCGGTCGGTGACCTGGCGCAGGGCCAGCTGGTCGGACGCCAGGAAGTTCTCGCCCAGGCCCAGGCCGATGACCAGCGGGCTGCCACTGCGTGCGGCTACCAGGCGGTCAGGCTGCTTGGCACTGATCAGCGCCAGGCCGTAAGCACCATGCAAGCGCTTCACCGCAGCCTTCAGGGCATCGGTCAAGTCCGGAATGCTCTTCAGGGTGTGGTGGATCAGGTGGACGATGACTTCGGTATCGGTCTGCGAAGTGAAGACATAGCCAAGGCCCTTCAGCTCTTCGCGCAGTTCTTCGTGGTTCTCGATGATGCCGTTGTGCACCACGGCCACTTCATTGCCCGAGAAGTGCGGGTGGGCGTTGCCCTCGGTCGGCGCACCGTGGGTGGCCCAGCGAGTGTGGGCGATGCCCAGCTGGCCGGCCAGTGGCTCGGCGGCAACAGCGGCTTCCAGTTCACTGACCTTGCCGATACGGCGACGGCGCTGCAGTTCACCGTTCTGGGTGAGGACGGCCAGGCCGGCGCTGTCGTACCCGCGGTACTCAAGACGCTTGAGGCCTTCGATCAGGATGGCTGTGATGTTGCGCTCGGCGACGGCACCAACGATTCCACACATGGTTTATTGCTCCTGGCTGATCGCGGCGCAGATCAGGTTGATGCCGCGGGCTTGAATTTGTTCGCGTGCCGCTGCGGGCAGGCGTTCGTCAGTAATAAGGGTGTGCACGCTGCCCCAGGGCAGCTCGAGGTTGGGGATCTTGCGCCCTACCTTGTCCGATTCGACCATCACGATCACTTCACGGGCGACTTCGGCCATGACCCGGCTCAGCCCGAGAAGTTCGTTGAAGGTGGTGGTACCGCGGCCGAGGTCGATGCCGTCGGCGCCGATGAACAGTTGGTCGAAATCGTAGGAGCGCAACACCTGCTCGGCCACCTGGCCCTGGAACGACTCGGAATGCGGGTCCCAGGTGCCACCGGTCATCAGCAGCACCGGCTCGTGTTCGAGGTCGCAGATGGCGCGGGCCACGTTCATCGAATTGGTCATCACCACCAGGCCAGGATGGCGCCCCAGTTCGGGGATCATGGCTGCCGTGGTGCTACCGCTGTCGATGATGATGCGCGCATGTTCGCGGATACGTGCCACGGCGGCGCGGGCGATGGCCTTTTTATAGGAAGACACCGGCTGGGCAGGTTCACCGAGCAACTCTTGTGGCACCGGGACCGCGCCACCGTAGCGCCGCAGCAACAGGCCGTTGGTTTCGAGGGCAGCGAGGTCCTTGCGGATGGTGACTTCCGAGGTAGCGAAACGCTTGGCCAACGCGTCCACACTCACCTCGCCCTGCTCGCTGAGCAAAGCCAGGATGTTGTGCCGCCGCTGCGGGGTGTTTCGTTTCGACATGAGCGCTTAAGTTTCGGTTCGAAAGATAATGGTGGCAATCAAAACCTAAGATGAGCGATTCGTCAAGTTGTCACTGCCCTGTGGATAGATTCTCTCTACACTTGCGCGGCTTCTGTAGGAGCGGCCTTGTGTCGCGATGGGCCGCAGCGCGGCCCCAGGTTTTCGAGGGAAAACAGAAATTGCCGGGGCTGCTTTGCAGCCCATCGCGACACAAGGCCGCTCCTACAGAGGGTGCGATATGCCGCAAAATAAAAAGCCGACTTATTCACATAAGTCGGCTTTCGATCGAAACAGCTGTGTATAACTCAGCTCTTCTTGATCTTCTCCGGCCGCTTCCAACCCGAGATGTTGCGCTGACGGGCACGAGCTACCGCCAGGTCGCCTGCCTCCACGGTCTGGGTGATGGTCGAACCGGCAGCAGTGGTCGCACCAGCCTTGATTTCCACAGGCGCTACCAACGAGTTGTTCGAGCCGATGAACACGTCCTCGCCCATCACGGTCTTGAACTTGTTGGCGCCATCGTAGTTGCAGGTAATGGTGCCGGCGCCGATGTTGGTGCGCGCACCGATTTCGGCATCGCCCAGGTAGGTCAGGTGACCGGCCTTGGCGCCTTCCCCGAGGTGGGCGTTTTTCAGTTCGACGAAGTTACCCACATGGGCCTTGGCATCCAGCACACTGCCGGGGCGCAGGCGGGCGAACGGGCCGGCATCGCTGCCCTCGCCCATCACGGCGCCTTCGAGGTGGCTGTTGGCCTTGACCACTGCGCCTTTGCGCAGGGTGGTGTTCTTGATCACGCAGTTAGGGCCGATCTGCACATCATCCTCGATGACCACCTTGCCTTCGAGAATCACGTTGATGTCGATCAGCACGTCACGGCCAACGGTCACTTCACCGCGGACATCGAAACGCGCCGGGTCGCGCAGGGTGACACCCTGGGCCATCAGGCGACGGCCTTCGCGCAACTGGTAGTGGCGCTCCAGCTCCGACAACTGGCGACGGTCGTTGGCGCCCTGCACTTCCATCGGGTCGTGCGGCTGTTCGGTAGCCACCACCAGGCCATCGGCCACAGCCATGGCGATGACGTCGGTCAGGTAATACTCGCCCTGAGCGTTGTTGTTCGACAGACGGCCCATCCAGTCGGCCAGGCGCGCGGCTGGCAGGGCCAGAATACCGGTGTTGCCTTCCTTGATCGCTTTCTGCGCATCGCTGGCGTCCTTGTGCTCAACGATGGCGGTCACCTTGCCCTGCTCGTCACGCACGATGCGGCCATAGCCGGTCGGGTCGTCGAGGGTCACCGTGAGCAGGCCCAGCTGCTGCTCGTTGGCCTTGGCCAGCAGACGCTGCAGGGTTTCCACTTCGATCAACGGCACATCACCGTACAGCACCAGCACGGTTTCGGCGGTCAAGCCCGGTAGTGCCTGGGCAACCGCATGGCCGGTACCCAGCTGCTTGTCCTGCATGACGAAGTTCAGGTCGTCGGCGGCCAGGCGCTCGCGAACCAGCTCGGCACCATGGCCAATGACCACATGAATACCTTGCGGCTGCAACTGGCGCGCGCTGTGGATAACATGGCCGAGCATGGAGTTGCCGGCTACCGGGTGCAGCACCTTGGGCAGCGCCGAGCGCATGCGGGTGCCTTGGCCGGCGGCGAGAATAACGATATCGAGTGACATTACTGGCTACCAATCCTGGGTGGTCAGTGAAATGACCGGGGGGAGAAATCAGAAAAAGAAAAAGGGTAGCCGAGGCTACCCTTTTACTCAATCGCTACAGAAGTTATCAGCCGAGGGCCGATTACTTGCCTCTGCGCATTTGCTGGACGGTACGCAGCTGAGCTGCGGCCTCGGCCAGACGTGCGGCGGCGGCGCCGTAGTCGAAGTCCGCGCCTTTCAGATTCAGGGCGTTCTCGGCAGCCTTGAGGGCTTCCTGAGCCTGAGCTTCATCCAGGTCTGCAGCACGTTGCACGGTATCGGCAAGCACCTTGACCATGTTCGGCTGAACCTCGAGGAAACCACCAGAGATGTAAAACACCTCTTGGGCGCCACCCTGCTTGGTCAGCGTGATCGGACCAGGCTTGAGATTGGTGATCAGCGGCGCGTGACCCGGAGCGATACCAAGATCACCTAGGTTACCGTGCGCAACTACCATCTCGACCAGGCCGGAGAAGATCTCTCCTTCCGCGCTGACGATATCGCAATGGACTGTCATAGCCATCTGCTTGCCTCAACCTGATAGCGCCCCTTGCGGGGCGCAGGAATTACAGTTTCTTGGCTTTCTCGATCGCTTCGTCGATGCTGCCGACCATGTAGAACGCTTGTTCTGGCAGGTGGTCGTAGTCACCTTTGAGGATGCCGCTGAAGCCAGCGATGGTGTCTTTCAGGGAAACGTACTTGCCTGGGGAACCGGTGAAGACTTCGGCCACGAAGAACGGCTGCGACAGGAAGCGCTGGATCTTACGAGCGCGGGCTACCAGTTGCTTGTCGGCTTCGGACAGTTCGTCCATACCCAGGATCGCGATGATGTCCTTCAGCTCTTTGTAGCGCTGCAGAACATACTGAACGCCACGAGCGGTCTCGTAGTGCTCGTTGCCGATCACGTTCGGGTCCAGCTGGCGCGAAGTCGAGTCCAGTGGGTCGACCGCTGGGTAGATACCCAGGGAGGCGATGTCACGGGACAGAACGACGGTGGCGTCCAAGTGGGCGAAGGTGGTCGCTGGCGACGGGTCGGTCAAGTCGTCCGCAGGTACGTATACGGCCTGAACGGAGGTGATCGAACCTTCCTTGGTGGAGGTGATACGCTCTTGCAGAACGCCCATCTCTTCAGCCAGGGTCGGCTGGTAACCTACTGCCGAAGGCATACGGCCCAGCAGTGCGGATACTTCGGTACCGGCCAGGGTGTAACGATAGATGTTGTCGACGAACAGCAGAACGTCGTTACCTTCGTCACGGAACTTCTCGGCCATGGTCAGGCCGGTCAGCGCTACGCGCAGACGGTTTCCTGGTGGCTCGTTCATCTGACCGTAGACCAGTGCTACCTTGTCGAGAACGTTGGAGTCCTTCATCTCGTGGTAGAAGTCGTTACCCTCACGAGTACGCTCACCCACACCAGCGAACACGGAGTAACCGCTGTGTTCCATGGCGATGTTACGGATCAGTTCCATCATGTTTACGGTCTTGCCGACACCGGCACCACCGAACAGACCAACCTTACCACCCTTGGCGAACGGGCAAACCAGGTCGATAACCTTGATGCCGGTTTCCAGCAGGTCGTTACCGCCTGCCTGGTCAGCGAACGAAGGCGCTGGCTGGTGGATACCGCGACGCTCTTCTTCGCCGATCGGGCCGGCCTCGTCGATCGGGTTGCCCAGTACGTCCATGATACGGCCCAGGGTGGCCTTACCAACAGGAACGGAAATGGCAGCGCCGGAGTCAACGACTTCCAGACCGCGCTTCAGGCCTTCGGTCGAGCCCATCGCAATGGTACGAACCACGCCGTCGCCCAGCTGCTGCTGAACTTCCAGGGTGGTTTCCGCGCCTTGTACTTTCAGCGCGTTGTAAACACTCGGCACGACGTCACGTGGGAATTCCACGTCGATGACGGCGCCGATGATTTGAACGATACGTCCGCTACTCATAGCTGGATCCTCTGAATATTTGAACCGTTAAACCGCGGCAGCGCCGCCGACGATTTCCGAGATCTCCTGGGTGATCGCAGCCTGACGCGCCTTGTTGTAGATCAACTGAAGCTCTTTGATCAAATCACCGGCGTTGTCTGTGGCGTTCTTCATGGCGATCATCCGGGCCGCTTGTTCAGCAGCGTTGTTCTCGACCACCGCCTGGTACACCTGCGACTCCACGTAACGCACCATCAAGCCGTCCAGCAGCTCTTTTGCGTCGGGTTCGTACAGGTAGTCCCAGTGATGCTTGAGATCCTGATCCGGGGTTGCCACCAACGGTACCAATTGCTCGACCGTTGGCTTCTGGGTCATGGTGTTGATGAACTTGTTCGAAACCACCGAGAGGCGATCGATACGGCCGTCCAGGTAGGCGTCCAGCATTACTTTGACGGAGCCGATCAGATCGTTGATCGATGGCTCTTCGCCCAAGTGGCTGATCGCGGCTACGACGTTACCGCCAAAGATGCGGAAGAAAGTCGCACCCTTGCTGCCGATCACGCACAGGTCGATTTCCACGCCCTGTTCGCGGTTTTCGTTCATGTCCTTGACCAGGGCCTTGAACAGGTTGGTGTTCAAGCCACCGCACAGACCACGGTCACTGCTCACCACGATATAACCGGCGCGCTTTACAGGGCGCTCGATCATGAACGGGTGGCGGTATTCCGGGTTGGCGTTGGCCAGATGACCGATCACCTGGCGGATACGCTCCGCGTAAGGACGGCTAGCAGCCATGCGCATTTGTGCTTTGCGCATCTTGCTGACCGCCACTTTCTCCATGGCGCTGGTAATTTTTTGCGTGCTTTTGATGCTCGCAATCTTACTGCGAATCTCTTTTGCGCCTGCCATGTATCACCTATCAGGTTAGCAAGCGGGGGCCTGAGCCCCCGCTGCGGCTTACCAGGTCTGGGTGGCCTTGAACTTCTCGATACCGGCTTTCAGGCCTGCATCGATTTCGTCGTTGAAGTCACCCTTCACGTTGATCTTCGCCATCAGTTCAGCGTGATCACGGTTGAAGAAGGCGATCAGTGCTTGCTCGAAGCTACCGATCTTGGAGACTTCTACGTCAGTCAGGAAGCCACGCTCAGCGGCGTACAGCGACAGGGCCATGTCCGCGATGGACATCGGCGCGTACTGCTTCTGCTTCATCAGTTCGGTAACGCGCTGACCATGCTCCAGCTGCTTGCGGGTCGCTTCGTCCAGATCGGAAGCGAACTGGGCGAATGCAGCCAGTTCACGGTACTGAGCCAGAGCGGTACGGATACCACCGGACAGCTTCTTGATGATCTTGGTCTGAGCGGCACCACCTACGCGGGATACCGAAACACCGGCGTTCACTGCAGGGCGGATGCCCGAGTTGAACATGGCCGATTCCAGGAAGATCTGACCGTCGGTGATGGAAATCACGTTGGTCGGAACGAAGGCGGAAACGTCGCCAGCCTGGGTTTCGATGATCGGCAGGGCGGTCAGGGAACCGGTTTTGCCAGTCACAGCACCGTTGGTGAACTTCTCGACGTACTCTTCCGAAACGCGCGATGCACGCTCCAGCAGACGGGAGTGGAGATAGAACACGTCACCTGGGTACGCTTCACGTCCTGGTGGACGGCGCAGCAGCAGGGAGATCTGACGGTAGGCAACGGCCTGCTTGGACAGGTCATCGTAAACGATCAGGGCGTCTTCACCGCGGTCACGGAAGAACTCGCCCATGGTGCAGCCGGCGTATGGCGCCAGGAACTGCAGTGCGGCGGATTCCGAAGCACTGGCAACGACCACGATGGTGTTGGCCAGGGCGCCGGCTTCTTCCAGCTTGCGAACGATGTTGGCAACGGTGGAACGCTTCTGGCCGACAGCAACATAAACACAGAAAATACCGGAGTCTTTCTGGTTGATGATGGCGTCGATGGCCATGGCGGTCTTGCCGATCTGACGGTCACCGATGATCAGCTCGCGCTGGCCACGGCCGACAGGGATCATGGCGTCGACGGACTTGTAGCCAGTCTGTACAGGCTGGTCTACCGACTTACGCCAGATCACGCCTGGAGCGACCTTTTCGACCGCGTCGGTTTCGGTGGTGGTCAGAGGACCTTTGCCATCGATCGGGTTACCCAGAGCGTCGACGACGCGGCCCAGCAGGCCTTTGCCGACCGGAACTTCCAGGATGCGACCGGTGCACTTGGCGCTCATGCCTTCGGCGAGGGTGTCATAGGCACCCAGGATCACTGCACCTACGGAGTCTTGCTCCAGGTTCAGGGCCATGCCGAATACGCTGCCAGGGAACTCGATCATTTCGCCGTACATGACGTCGGCCAGACCGTGGATCCGCACGATACCGTCGGATACCGAAACAACGGTACCTTCGTTACGGGCTTGGGAGCTCACATCGAGGTTGTCGATGCGGCCCTTGATGATTTCACTAATTTCGGAAGGATTGAGTTGCTGCATTGCTCTGCTGCCCCTTCAAACTCAAGATTTCAATGCTTCGGCCAGTTTCGCGATTTTGCCGCGAACAGAGCCATCGATTACCAGGTCACCAGCGCGGATGACGACGCCGCCAATCAGGCTGGCATCCTCCGACGCGTGCAGGCGCACTTCCTGGCCTAACCGTGCACTGAGAACCTTGGCGAGTTTGTCTTGCTGTTCTTGGTTCAACGCGAAGGCACTGGTGACTTCCACGTCCACGGATTTCTCTTGCTCGGCCTTGTACAGGTCGAACAGGGCGGCAATCTCCGGCAGAAGCAGGAGACGGTCGTTTTCCGCGGCAACATGAATGAAATTCTGTGCCTGTGCATTGAACTTGTCACCGCACACGTCAATGAACGTGGCGGCCTTTTCTGCGCTCGTCAGTCGCGGGGCCTTGAGCAGGCGCTGCATGGTGTCGTCTTGCGACACCGCAGCAGCCAGGCCGAGCATGGCTGACCAATTGGCCAGTTGCTGATGGGCCTGGGCATGCTCAAAGGCAGCCTTAGCGTAAGGTCGGGCCAACGTGGTCAGTTCTGCCATGATCGCCCTCGCTTAAATTTCAGCGGCCAGTTTGTTAACCAGCTCCGCATGCGCGTTTTGATCGATTGTGGCGCCAAGGATCTTTTCAGCACCACCAACGGCCAGGGCACCCACTTGGGCACGCAGGGCGTCTTTAGCGCTGTTCAGTTCCTGTTCGATCTCGGCCAGAGCCTGAGCTTTCACACGGTCAGCTTCGACGCGGGCCTGATCACGGGCTTCCTCGACAAGCTGAGCAGCGCGTTTCTTGCTTTGCTCGATGATTTCGGCTGCCTGTGCTTTAGCTTCACGCAGTTGCTGACCCGCTTTCTCTTGGGCCAGCTCCAGGTCGCGAGCTGCGCGGTTGGCAGCGTCCAAGCCGTCGGCAATCTTCTTTTGGCGCTCTTGCAGGGCAGTGATGACCGGAGGCCATACATACTTCATGCAGAAGAGTACAAAAATCAGAAAAGCAACGGATTGGCCAATCAGGGTTGCATTAATGTTCACGCCAACACCTCGCTCGGTCTTAATTCATACAGCCATCAACTCGTGGTGACGAGTGATTAGCCGGCGATCTGACCAACGAACGGATTCGCGAAGGTGAAGAACAGAGCGATACCAACACCGATCATGGTTACGGCGTCGAGCAGACCGGCAACGATGAACATTTTAACCTGCAGCATCGGAACCATTTCTGGTTGACGAGCAGCGCCTTCCAGGAACTTGCCGCCCAGCAGGCCGAAACCAATGGCGGTACCCAGAGCACCCAGGCCGATCAGCAGAGCAACAGCGATAGCGGTCAGACCAACTACAGTTTCCATCTTTCCTCCCGACTTTTACGTCGTATTGGTTAGGTTTTTAGTTTGAAGCGGTAAAACAAATCGTTTGGTACAGCATGCCCTTGCGGACTTTTTAAGCCCTCCCCCCGAACAGGCGGGGAAGGCTATCAGACACGCCAGGCGGTCTTAATGGTTATCTTCGTGGGCCATCGACAGGTAGACGATGGTCAGCATCATGAAGATGAAAGCTTGCAGGGTGATGATCAGGATGTGGAACACAGCCCACGCCCATTGCAGCACCACACCCAGGCCGCTGAGCCACAGCAGGCCGGAGCCGAACATTACAGCGATCAGGATGAACACCAGTTCGCCGGCATACATGTTGCCGAACAGACGCAGTGCCAGCGAGATCGGCTTGGCGATCAGGGTGACGAATTCCAGCAGGAAGTTGACCGGAATCAGCAGGATCTGAACGAAGATGTTCTTGCTGCCGAACGGGTGCAGGGTCAGCTCACCGATGAAGCCGCCCAGGCCCTTGACCTTGATGCTGTAGAAGATGATCAGGGCGAACACGCAGAAGGCCATGGCCAGGGTCGCGTTCGGGTCGGTGGTCGACACGGCGCGGAACGGAATGTGCGGGTCACCGGAGATCAGGATGGCCAGCTGAGGAATCCAGTCGACCGGTACCAGGTCGACGGCGTTCATCAGGAATACCCAGACGAAAATGGTCAGCGCCAGCGGAGCGATTACCGGGCTACGGCCGTGGAAGGAGTCCTTCACGCTGCCGTTGACGAAGTCCACCATCACTTCTACGAAGTTCTGCAGGCCGCCAGGTTGGCCGGAAGTCGCCTTCTTGGCCGCCATGCGGAAGATGAACAGGAAGATCAGACCCAGCGCGACGGACCAACCCAGGGTGTCCAGGTGGAACGCCCAGAAGCCCATTGCCTTGGCTTCTGCAGCCGAATGGGCGAAGCCCCAGCTGCCGTCTGGTAGTTGACCGTAGGTCAGGTTCTGCAAGTGGTGCTGGATATAGCCCGAAGCGGTTTCTGCTGCCATGGTTGCCTCAAACGCCCTAAGGTCTCGAAAGTCTTTTATTCATCAGCAGGGGCGCGAACCAGCTGACCAAAAGGGTCAACACGAAGACGCCGAATACTGCTAACGGCGCCAGTGGCTTCACTCCTGCGAAGGTCAGTGCAAAAAGCACTGCCGTCAAAATCATCTTGCCTGCCTCGCCAGCGTAGAACGACTTGACGATGGCTTGTGCCGCCCGGGCCCCGCTGAAGCGAAAAGCCTTCCAGGCGAAATACACATTGGGTAGCCAGGCAATCAAACCTCCGCAAAGGCCTGAATATCCACTGACCGCCCCTTTCCACTGCCACAACACCAACGTTGCCAGCAGCAGTACGACGAATTGAGCCAGCAGTACCGGGAAAACCGCCCAGCGATGGAAAGGCAGGCGGTTTGGCGTGCGGATTTCCATCACAACTGCTCCTCGGAAGTCGACCAGCAAGTCAGTTATGACTTGGCATAATTTGTGCCGACAAAATGCGCGCAGAGTATAGGGGTGGATTAACCCCTATTCAACTATTCGGTAGTGATTTCCGACTGCGCGCTACAACGGGAATTGTTTCAGCGGATGTGAGCAAGCACGCCTTGCAACTCGTCAAGCGAGTTGTAGCGAATAACCAATTGGCCTTTGCCCTTGTTGCCATGGCGGATCTGCACGGCCGAGCCCAGGCGCTCTGCGAGCCTCTGTTCAAGGCGTGCGATATCCGGATCAGGTTTGCTCGGTTCGACCGGATCAGGTTTGTCGCTGAGCCACTGACGAACCAGTGCCTCGGTTTGGCGCACGGTGAGGCCACGTGCGACAACATGACGCGCCCCCTCTTCCTGGCGGTGTTCTTCCAGGCCGAGCAATGCACGGGCGTGGCCCATCTCCAGGTCGCCATGGGCGAGCATGGTCTTGATCGCGTCAGGCAGGGTGATCAGGCGCAGCAGGTTGGCCACGGTCACCCGCGACTTGCCCACGGCATCGGCCACCTGTTGCTGGGTGAGCTCGAACTCCTGCTGCAGCCGCTGCAGGGCCAGGG
This sequence comes from Pseudomonas sp. B5(2017), assembly GCF_002112825.1. Lineage (NCBI taxonomy): Bacteria > Pseudomonadati > Pseudomonadota > Gammaproteobacteria > Pseudomonadales > Pseudomonadaceae > Pseudomonas > Pseudomonas sp. B5(2017). The sequence goes on along the minus strand of NZ_NEIR01000006.1, from coordinate 47,056 downwards.
CCTCTTCCAGCGGGTTGAGGTCTTCGCGCTGGATGTTCTCGATCAGCGCCATGGCGATGGCGGCTTCGTCGGGCACTTCGCGGACCATCGCCGGGATCTTGTCCAGGCCAGCCTGCTGGGTGGCGCGCCAGCGGCGCTCACCGGCGATGATCTCGAAGCGGTTGCCATCGATCGGGCGCACCACGATCGGTTGCATCACGCCATGGTTGCGAATCGAGTGCGCGAGCTCTTCCAGCGCCTCCGGGTCCATGTCCCGGCGCGGCTGGTACTTGCCACGCTGGATCAGCTCGACCGGCAGGTGTTGCAGTTCTTTCTGGTCGATCTTCACAGCCTGCTCTTCGAGCGCGCTGACGGAAGGACCACTGAGCAGTGCATCCAACCCACGTCCGAGACCCCGTTTCTTGACGGCCATACGGATTCCTTAAGTTGTTTGTGCAGTGCGTGATTGACGGCGTTGACGGCGTACCAGTTCCCCGGCCAGGGCCAGATAAGCCAGCGCGCCTCGCGATTGCTTGTCGTAGGCCAGGGCCGGCATGCCGAAGCTCGGGGCCTCGGCCAGGCGAATGTTGCGCGGAATGACCGTGTCGTACAGCTGCGGGCCAAAGTGCTCCTTCAGCTGCGCCGAGACATCGTTGTTCAGGCTCAGGCGCGGATCGTACATGGTCCGCAGCAGGCCCTCGATCTTCAGCTCCGGGTTCAACCGGGCGGCGATGCGCTTGATGTTATCCACAAGGTCGCTGAGACCTTCCAGTGCGTAGTACTCGCACTGCATCGGGATGATCACGCCATCGGAGGCGACCAGGGCGTTGAGCGTGAGCATCGACAGCGACGGAGGGCAGTCGATGAGGATGTAGTCGTAGTTCTCGCGAATCGGCGCCAGGGCGTTGCGCAGGCGGCTCTCCTTGACCTGCATTTCCAGCAGCACCACTTCGGCGGCGGTCAGGTCACGGTTGGCCGGCAGCAACTGGAAACCACCGTGCTCGGAGTAATGCATGGCCTGGGCCAGGTCGCATTCCCCGATCAACAGGTCGTAGACCGAGTGCTCGAGCTCGTGCTTGTCCACACCGCTGCCCATGGTGGCGTTGCCCTGCGGATCGAGGTCGATCAGCAGCACACGACGCTTGGTCGCGGCCAGCGAGGCGGCGAGATTGATACAGGTGGTTGTCTTGCCCACACCACCTTTCTGGTTCGCGATTGCGAATACCTTAGCCATTGTTGCGTGTGTTCCCAGTCATGCCTTGCGGCGCAGTATCAGCAGATGGCGCTGGCCCTGGCAACCTGGAACGGTCAGGGCCTGCTCGCTTTCCACTGTGAAGTCTGCGGGCAATGCTACCAGTTCATCGGCAGGATGCAGCCCCTTCATTGCAAGCCATTGCGTCCCGGTGTCGCCCAGGTGGCGGGTCCAGTTGGTGAAGTTCTCCATGCTGCTGAAGGCGCGGGAGATAATTCCGCTGAACGGTTGTGTCGGCTGGAAGGCTTCGACCCGACTGTGGATAACCGTGAGGTTGTCCAGCTTGAGCTCCATTTTCACCTGGGTGAGGAAGCGGGTCTTCTTGCCATTGGCGTCCAGCACCGTCACGCGCTTGTGCGGATGCAGGATAGCCAATGGGATACCGGGCATGCCACCGCCACTACCGACATCCAGCCAGTTGTCACGCTCGCTGTGGATAAACGGCATGACACTGAGGCTGTCGAGCAGGTGACGCGACACCATCTCGTCGGGGTCGCGCACGGCGGTGAGGTTGTAGGCTTTGTTCCATTTGATCAACAGGGCCAGGTAGCCGAGCAGCTTTTCGTGATGCTCGGCGCTCAGCTCGACACCGAGCTGGCGCGCACCTGTGGACAACTCTTCAGCGTGTTGCGGGGTGACCAGGGAACTCAAGCGCTTTGCTCCAATTCGCGGCCAGCGCCGCGTTTTTTCAAGTGAATCAGCAACAGGGAAATCGCCGCCGGGGTCACGCCCGGGATACGCGAAGCCTGACCCAGGGTTTCCGGTCGGGTCTGGCCCAGCTTGCCCTGGATTTCCTTGGACAGGCCGGAAATCGTCGAATAATCGATATCCACAGGCAGGCGGGTGTCTTCGCTGGCACGCAAACGTGCGATTTCATCCTGCTGGCGATCGATGTAGCCGGCGTACTTGGTGCGGATTTCGACTTGCTCGGCGACCTGTGGATCGATCGCTTCGCCGCCGGTTGCCTCGATCAGCCCGACGTAGTCGATTTCCGGGCGCGCCAGCAGGTTGAGCAGGCTGTATTCGTGGCTGAGCGGGGTACCGAACTTATCCACAATGGCCTGGCCTTGCTCGGTGTTCGGGCGTACCCAGGTCGACTTCAGGCGCTGCTCCTCGCGCTCGATGCCGTCGCGCTTGGCGCAGAAGGCGGCCCAACGCTGGTCGTCGATCAGGCCGAGTTCGCGGCCCTTTTCGGTCAGGCGCAGGTCGGCGTTGTCTTCGCGCAGGATCAGGCGGTACTCGGCACGCGAAGTGAACATGCGGTACGGCTCCTGGGTACCCAGGGTAATCAGGTCGTCGACCAGTACGCCGATGTACGCCTCGTCGCGGCGCGGGCACCAGCTGTCTCGGCCCTGCGCCCGCAGGGCGGCGTTGGTCCCGGCCAGCAAACCCTGGGCGCCGGCTTCTTCGTAACCGGTGGTGCCGTTGATCTGGCCGGCGAAGAACAGGCCGCCGATGACTTTGGTCTCGAGACTGTACTTGAGGTCGCGCGGGTCGAAGTAGTCGTATTCGATGGCATAGCCCGGGCGAACGATGTGGGCGTTCTCCATGCCGCGGATCGACCGCACCAGCTCCAACTGCACGTCGAACGGCAGCGAAGTGGAAATACCGTTGGGGTACAGCTCATGGGTGGTCAGGCCTTCCGGCTCGATGAACACCTGGTGGCTTTCCTTGTCGGCGAAGCGGTGGATCTTGTCTTCGATCGACGGGCAGTAGCGCGGGCCGACACCTTCGATGACACCCGAGTACATCGGCGAACGGTCGAGGTTCGAGGCGATGATCTCGTGGGTGCGCGCATTGGTGTGGGTGATCCAGCAGCTCACCTGGCGCGGGTGCATCTGGGCATTGCCCATGAACGACATCACCGGGATCGGCGTATCGCCTGGCTGCTCGGTCATCACCGAGAAGTCCACCGAGCGGCCGTCGATGCGTGGCGGGGTACCGGTTTTCAGGCGGCCGACGCGCAGCGGCAGTTCACGCATGCGGTGGGCCAGGGCGATCGAAGGTGGATCGCCGGCGCGACCACCGGAATGATTTTGCAAACCAATGTGGATAAGCCCGCCGAGGAAGGTACCGGTGGTCAGTACCACCGATTCGGCGAAGAAACGCAGGCCCATCTGGGTCACCACGCCTTTGACCTGGTCCTGCTCGACGATCAGGTCGTCGCAGGACTGCTGGAATATCCACAGGTTCGGCTGGTTTTCCAGGATTTCGCGCACCACTGCCTTGTAGATGGCGCGGTCGGCCTGTGCACGGGTGGCGCGTACGGCCGGGCCCTTGCGGTTGTTCAAAACGCGGAACTGGATGCCGCTCTTGTCGGTGGCCAGCGCCATGGCGCCGCCGAGGGCATCGATCTCTTTGACCAGATGGCTTTTGCCAATACCGCCAATGGCGGGGTTGCAGCTCATGTGACCGAGGGTTTCCACGTTATGGGTCAGCAGCAGGGTTTTCACACCCATGCGTGCAGACGCAAGCGCAGCCTCGGTACCGGCATGGCCGCCGCCGATGACGATCACTTCAAAACGGGAAGGGAAATCCACCACGCACCTCGTGCCTGTTTTTGCGAATAGAGAAGGTAAGCGGACAAGTATAGGGACTTCACCCCCTTTAAAGAAACCGTCTGAGCAAATTTTGACCAGTCTGTGGATGAGTGGCAGCCAACAGAAATCAAAGAGGAAGAATTTAAAAAAGCTTTGTTTTTATGTTTATTCTTATGCACAAGCTTTACTGTGGATAAGGTTATGCAGGCCTTTATTCATGCAGTGTAGAGAAAAATTAAACCCTGTGGCTGGAGTACCATGAGGGCTATGGATAACACGATTTAGCCTGTGGATTAAATGGCTGTTTACCCACAAGCGGGTTTGTCCTCAGAAAAAAAGCCTGCTTATCAACGGAGCTGAAGGCGAGTTTTCCACAGGGCTCCTGAGAGCAGATTGGGGTAGGTGAATGAAAAAAATGTGAACCTGCACCGGCCTCTTCGCGGGTGAACCCGCTCCCACAGGGTTCTGCACAGCCTTCAGGTGCGGCGCGATTTCCGTAGAAGCTGCGAAATTTGAGGCAAAAAAAAGCCGCTCCCGAAGGAGCGGCTCTTGGTTTTGCCTGGCTGTGAATTACTTGCCGATGCAGAAGCTGGAGAAAATCCGCCCCAGCAGGTCATCAGAGCTGAATGCCCCGGTAATCTCCCCCAGGGCCTGCTGCGCCTGCCGCAGGTCTTCCGCCAACAGCTCACCCGCGCCAGCCAGGGTCAGTTGTGCACGGCCATGTTCCAGGTGCTCACTGGCCTGGCGCAGGGCATCCAGATGGCGCCGGCGAGCGCTGAAACCACTCTCGGCCGTCTGTTCATAACCCATGCAGGCCTTCAGGTGGTCACGCAGCAACTGCAGCCCTGCATCGTCCCCTTTGGCACTGAGGGTGATCGTTACATGGCCGTCATCGCACTGTTCCAGCGCTACCCGCTCACCACTAAGATCGGCCTTGTTCCGAATCAGCGTCACCTTGGCCGGGTCTGGCCGCTGGTCGAGAAATTCTGGCCACAGGGCGAACGGGTCGCTGGCCTCGGGCGCAGTGGAATCCACCACCAACAACACACGGTCTGCCTCGCCAATGGCCTTCAGCGCACGTTCCACGCCGATCTTTTCCACATGGTCATCGGTGTCGCGCAAACCGGCAGTATCGACTACGTGCAGCGGCATACCGTCGATGTGGATATGTTCGCGCAGGATGTCCCGCGTGGTGCCGGCAATATCGGTGACGATGGCCGCTTCCCGCCCGGCCAGCTGGTTCAGCAGGCTCGACTTGCCGGCATTCGGCCGACCGGCGATGACCACGGTCATGCCGTCACGCAGCAAGGCACCCTGCCCGGCTTCCCGCTGCACTGTGGACAACTCGCCGCGAACGATATCGAGCATCGAAAGTACATGGCCATCGGCGAGGAAGTCGATTTCTTCTTCGGGGAAGTCGATCGCCGCCTCGACGTATATGCGCAGGGCTATCAGTGCTTCGGTCAGGCTGTGCACGCGCTTGGAGAACTCGCCCTGCAGCGAACGCAGTGCGTTGCGCGCAGCCTGGCTGGAACTGGCTTCGATCAGGTCGGCAATGGCTTCGGCCTGGGCCAGGTCGAGCTTGTCATTGAGGAATGCACGTTCGCTGAACTCACCCGGGCGAGCCAGCCGGCAACCAACCTGTACACAGCGCTGCAGCAGCATATCCAGCACCACCGGGCCACCATGGCCCTGCAGTTCCAGCACGTCCTCGCCGGTGAACGAATTCGGCCCGGGGAAGAACAGCGCGATCCCTTCGTCCAGTACCAGGCCTTCCTCGTCGCGGAACGGGCCGTAATGGGCGTGGCGCGGGGTAAGCGTACGGCCGGTGATCAACTGGCCGGCCTTGGCAGCCAGAGGGCCGGACAACCTGACAATACCCACACCGCCGCGGCCCTGGGCGGTGGCGATGGCGGCGATGGTTTCACGCACAGTGTTCATGCTCGAAAGCCTCTACGACAAAAACGACAGATAGCAAAAACGCCCCACTAGGGGGCGTTTTTTATTCACAGGCTAGCGCAGTAGCCTGTCAAGCAGCAGCTTTTTTGCTGGCTGCTTCGATGCTGCGGGTGATGTACCACTGCTGTGCGATCGACAGGCAGTTGTTCACAACCCAGTACAGCACCAGACCAGCCGGGAACCACAGGAAGAAGAAGGTGAAGATGATCGGCATCATTTTCATCACCTTGGCCTGCATCGGATCCGGCGGCGTCGGGTTCAGGCGCTGCTGGATGAACATGGTGGCGCCCATGATGATCGGCAGGATGAAGAACGGATCCTTGATCGACAGGTCGGTAATCCACAGCATCCATGGAGCCTGGCGCATTTCCACGCTTTCCAGCAGTACCCAGTACAGGGCCAGGAACACTGGCATCTGCACCAGGATCGGCAGGCAGCCGCCCAGCGGGTTGATCTTCTCTTTCTTGTACAGCTCCATCATCGCCTGGGACATCTTCTGGCGATCGTCACCGAAGCGTTCCTTCAGTGCAGCGAGCTTCGGCGCAACGGCACGCATGCGCGCCATCGAACGATAGCTGGCAGCCGACAGCGGGAAGAACAGGCCTTTGATCAGCATGGTCAGCACGATGATCGACCAGCCCCAGTTACCCAGCAGGCTGTGGATATGTTGCAGCAGCCAGAAGATCGGCTGGGCGATGAACCACAGGAAGCCGTAGTCGACGGTCAGTTCCAGGCCTGGGGACAACTCTTTCAGCTTGGACTGGATTTTCGGGCCGGCGTACAGCATGGCGCTGGTTTCGACCTTGCCGCCAGCAGGCACGCTGATGGCCGGGCCGGTGTAGCCGATGATGTAGTTGCCCTGGCTGTCCTTGCGGGTCTGGACAACGTTGTTGTCCGACTTGGCCGGAATCCAGGCGGTCACGAAGTAGTGCTGCAGCCAGGCAACCCAGCCGCCGGACACATTTTCTTTCAAACTACCTTTGTCGATGTCCTTCATCGAGACCTTTTTGTAAGGCTCGGAAGCTGTCCACAGGGCTGCGCCCAGGTAGGTGGCGGTGCCGGTGGCAGTGCTCGACGACGGATCGGAGCTGGCGTCACGCTTGAGCTGGGCAAACATGTTGCCGCTCCAGGCCTGACCGCTCTGGTTGTCGATCAGGTAGCTGACGGTCAGGTCGTACTCGCCGCGCTTGAAGCTGAAGCGCTTGATGTAGTTGACGCCGTTGTCGCTGAACTTCAGGTCGACCACCAGTTGTTCCTGGCCATCGGCCAGCTGGTAACCCTTCTTGTCGGTAGCGTACAGAGGGCGACCGGCAGGACGGGCATCCGGACCGTTGACGCCGGTCAGGCCGCTTTGTGCCAGGTAGACACGCTCGCCACCGTTGTCGAACAGCTGGAACGGAATGTCCGGGTGGTCCTGGCGACGTGGGTACTGCGGCAGGTTCAGCTGGACGATGTCACCACCGACCGGATCGATAGCCAGCTCCAGGACATCGGTCTTGACCCGGATCAGGTCCTTGCTGACCGCAACCGGTGCCAGTTCGGCTGCGCTGGTTTCGGCGTTGGCGCTTGGCACATCGGCGCTGGCGCCGGCGTTACCGGCCGGTACGCCATCCGGCAAACCCGGGGCAACGGTGCTGGCAGCAGTATTCTGAGTCGGCAGGGCAGCCTGGCCGTAGTCCTGGTTCCACTTGAGGACCATGACGTAGGACACGATTGCCAGGGCGACGATCAGGATCGTGCGTTTAATATCCATGATTACTCGGCTATCGAAGAAGTTCGGGAGGAAGGAGCGGGAGGAACGGGATCGAAACCGCCGTCGTTCCACGGATGACAACGCCCCAGGCGACGAACGGCTAGCCACCCACCACGCCAGAGGCCGTGGTTTTCGATGGCTTCATAAGCGTAACAGGAGCAACTGGGGAAGAAACGACAGTGGTTGGCCATCAGAGGACTAATGGCGTAACGGTAAAACTGGATCGGAACGAGCGCCAGTTTACGCATCTTGGCTGTCTACCCCTGCGGAATTGGCGGTCACTGCTGGAGTGGGCCGGCTGCGCGCCAGGCGTTTCCAGAGTTTGCCAAAGTGTTGGTGCAATTCCGGGTTTTCTATCTCACCCAATCCCTTGCGCGCGACGATCACAATGTCCAACCCGGCAAGCAATTGCTGGTTCAGGCGAAAGGAATCGCGCATCAAGCGCTTGAGGCGGTTGCGTTGAACGGCGAGCTTGACGCTCTTCTTGCCGATCACCAGGCCAAGGCGTGGGTGATCGAGGCCGTTCTCGCGAGCAAGGATCAGCAGGTTTTTCCCTGGAACCTTGCCGGTTGGGGAGTCGAAGACCGCTTTGAAATGTCGGGGTGTAAGCAGTCGCTTTTCCCGACTGAAGTCCTGACTCACCACCTGTGCCGAAAAATCAAATGGCCAGACGCTTACGGCCTTTGGCACGACGACGCGACAGAACAGCGCGGCCGTTCTTGGTAGCCATACGGGCACGGAAGCCGTGGGTGCGCGCGCGCTTGATGGTGCTTGGTTGGAAAGTACGTTTCATGGCGTGTTACCTGGTTTGTCGACGACGGGCCGGGATGGCCCCCTTTTTAAGAGACCGGCGATTCTAGAGAAAGCAAGCCCGTAGGTCAATTTCCAACCAGTCTTTCCATATAGAGCACGTGATGGACGGTGCGTGCTTGTCCATCGCCCAAGGGTGCTTGATCGGACACACGAATTGGGGACAACATGAAAAAAAAGAAGAGACATATAAAAAGCTTTTCTGAAGAATCTATAAATCTTAAGTGGATAACCTTCTGTGGATAACCAGCTTGAGGCCATAAAATCCGGGCTGTACAGAGTTTTACAACTGTGTTCTCAACCGGTGCTGCGCTTGTTTTCTTCGTGGTCAAAAGCTGTGGATTAAATAGCCGCTTATCCACAGCAGAGTTATCAACAGGCTTGACCTCAGGGTTGTGCATAGCGCTCATGGCTGCTTATCCACAGGGCTTATTCACAGTGCGAAGAAGTCGTTTTGGTCGATAAATGGCTGTTTTGTCATGGTTCCTAACGTGTCCACATGTGGATAACTGAACGCTCGACCGGTACAATGGCGGTTTGTTTTTGCCTCATCCGGCTTTCAAACTCAGGGGATATCCGTGTCAGTGGAACTTTGGCAGCAGTGCGTGGAGCTTCTGCGCGATGAACTGCCTGCCCAGCAATTCAACACCTGGATCCGTCCGCTACAGGTCGAAGCCGAAGGCGACGAGTTGCGCGTCTATGCGCCTAACCGTTTCGTTCTCGATTGGGTCAATGAAAAGTACCTGGGTCGTTTGCTCGAGCTGTTGGGCGAAAACGGCAGCGGCATTGCGCCTGCCCTTTCCTTGTTGATCGGCAGCCGTCGTAGCTCCGCGCCACGTGCCGCACCCAACGCGCCAGTGAGTGCTGCGGTGGCCGCCTCGCTGGCCCAGACCCAGGCCCAGAGCCAGACACAGAAGGCAGTGCCGGCAGCGGTCGAACCCGTCGCTGTGGCGGCTGCCGAGCCTGTGCTGGTCGATGAACTGGCCGAGCCATCCTCGCGTGACAGCTTCGATGCCATGGCCGAGCCGGCTTCTGCGTCGGCTGGCAGTGCCCGGGCCGAACAGCGCACCGTGCAGGTTGAAGGTGCGCTCAAACACACCAGTTACCTGAACCGCACCTTCACGTTCGACACCTTCGTCGAAGGTAAGTCGAACCAGTTGGCGCGCGCGGCTGCCTGGCAGGTGGCAGACAACCCCAAGCATGGTTACAACCCGCTGTTCCTCTATGGTGGTGTGGGCCTGGGTAAAACCCACCTCATGCATGCTGTGGGTAACCACCTGCTGAAGAAAAACCCGAACGCCAAGGTCGTGTACCTGCATTCGGAGCGCTTCGTCGCGGACATGGTCAAGGCGCTGCAGCTCAACGCCATCAACGAATTCAAGCGTTTCTACCGCTCGGTGGATGCGTTGCTGATCGACGATATCCAGTTCTTTGCCCGTAAAGAGCGCTCGCAGGAAGAGTTTTTCCACACCTTCAACGCCCTGCTCGAGGGTGGTCAGCAGGTAATCCTTACTTCTGACCGCTACCCCAAGGAGATCGAAGGCCTGGAAGAGCGCCTGAAGTCGCGCTTTGGTTGGGGCCTGACGGTTGCCGTCGAGCCACCAGAGCTGGAAACCCGCGTGGCGATCCTGATGAAGAAGGCCGACCAGGCCAAGGTCGAACTACCGCATGACGCGGCCTTCTTCATTGCCCAGCGCATCCGTTCCAACGTCCGTGAACTGGAAGGCGCATTGAAGCGGGTGATCGCTCACTCGCACTTCATGGGCCGCGACATCACCATCGAACTGATTCGTGAGTCGCTCAAGGACCTGCTGGCGCTCCAGGACAAGCTGGTCAGTGTGGATAACATTCAGCGTACCGTCGCCGAGTACTACAAGATCAAGATCTCCGATCTGTTGTCCAAGCGTCGTTCGCGTTCCGTGGCGCGTCCACGCCAGGTGGCCATGGCGCTGTCCAAGGAACTGACCAACCACAGTCTGCCGGAAATCGGCGACATGTTCGGTGGTCGCGACCATACGACCGTGCTGCATGCCTGCCGCAAGATCAACGAACTGAAGGAATCCGACGCGGACATCCGCGAGGACTACAAGAACCTGCTGCGGACGCTGACGACCTGATGGCCGTCTGCGCAGCTAATTGAAGGCAAGGGACTAGACCATGCATTTCACCATTCAACGCGAAGCCCTGTTGAAACCCCTGCAACTGGTCGCCGGTGTCGTCGAGCGCCGCCAGACCTTGCCGGTCCTGTCCAACGTATTGCTGGTGGTGCAAGGCCAGCAACTGTCGTTGACTGGTACCGACCTGGAAGTCGAACTGGTAGGCCGCGTGCAACTGGAAGAGCCGGCCGAGCCTGGCGAAATCACTGTCCCGGCACGCAAGCTGATGGACATTTGCAAAAGCCTGCCGAACGACGCCCTGATCGATATCAAGGTCGACGAGCAGAAACTGTTGGTCAAGGCCGGCCGCAGCCGCTTTACCCTGTCGACCCTGCCAGCCAATGACTTCCCGACCGTGGAAGAAGGCCCGGGCTCGCTGACCTGCAACCTGGAACAGAGCAAGCTGCGCCGCCTTATCGAGCGCACCAGTTTCGCCATGGCCCAGCAGGATGTGCGCTACTACCTCAACGGTATGCTGCTGGAGGTTTCCCGCAACACCCTGCGAGCTGTGTCCACTGACGGTCACCGCCTGGCGCTGTGCTCCATGAGCGCACCGATCGAGCAGGATGATCGCCACCAGGTCATCGTGCCACGCAAAGGTATCCTCGAACTGGCACGCCTGCTGACCGACCCGGAAGGCATGGTCAGCATCGTCCTGGGCCAGCACCACATTCGCGCCACCACCGGTGAATTCACCTTCACTTCCAAGCTGGTGGACGGCAAGTTCCCGGACTACGAGCGCGTACTGCCCAAGGGCGGTGACAAGCTGGTGGTCGGCGACCGCCAGGCGCTGCGTGAAGCCTTCAGCCGTACTGCGATTCTTTCCAACGAAAAGTACCGCGGTATCCGCCTGCAACTGGCTGCTGGCCAACTGAAGATCCAGGCCAACAACCCCGAGCAGGAAGAAGCTGAAGAAGAAATCAGCGTGGACTACGAAGGTAGCTCGCTGGAAATCGGCTTCAACGTCAGCTACCTGCTGGACGTGCTGGGCGTAATGACTACCGAGCAAGTTCGTCTGATCCTGTCCGATTCCAACAGCAGTGCCCTGCTGCAGGAAGCTGGCAATGACGATTCTTCCTACGTTGTCATGCCGATGCGTCTGTAACGTAGCAGGCGAAATGTCTCTTCGACGTATCATGGTCACCGCGGTGCGCAACTTGCACCCGGTGACACTCTCACCGTCCCCCCGCATCAACATCCTTTACGGCGCCAACGGCAGCGGCAAAACGAGCGTGCTTGAGGCCGTGCATCTGCTCGGGCTGGCGCGCTCGTTCCGCAGCACCCGCCTGAACCCGGTTATCCAGTACGAACAACCGGCCTGTACCGTGTTCGGCGAAGTGCAATTGGCCGAGGGTGGCAGCAGTAACCTGGGTGTATCCCGGGAGCGGCAGGGGGAGTTCACAATTCGCATCGATGGGCAGAATGCGCGGAGTGCGGCGCAACTGGCTGAATTGCTACCGCTTCAGCTCATCAATCCGGACAGTTTCCGCTTGTTGGAAGGCGCTCCGAAAATACGCCGCCAGTTCTTGGATTGGGGGGTGTTCCACGTGGAACCTCGTTTTCTGCCAGCCTGGCAACGGCTGCAGAAGGCACTGCGGCAGCGGAACTCATGGTTGCGGCATGGTACACTTGACCCAGCTTCGCAAGCCGCCTGGGACCGGGAATTGTGCCTGGCCAGTGCGGAAATAGATGAATACCGTCGCAACTACATCAAGGCCTTGAAGCCCGTCTTCGAGCGAACCCTGAGCGAACTGGTCGAGCTGGACGGGTTGACCCTTAGCTACTACCGAGGCTGGGACAAGGACCGGGAACTGCAAGAAGTACTCGCTTCCTCTCTCCTTCGCGATCAGCAGATGGGCCACACCCAGGCCGGTCCGCAGCGTGCTGATCTGCGTCTTCGTCTGGCTGCCAACAATGCAGCCGACATCCTGTCGCGTGGTCAGCAAAAGCTGGTGGTGTGCGCATTGCGCATTGCCCAAGGCCACCTCGTTAGTCAGGCTCGCCGCGGTCACTGTATTTATCTCGTGGATGACTTGCCGTCCGAACTGGACGACCAGCATCGCCGCGCGCTGTGTCGCTTGCTTGAAGAATTACGCTGCCAGGTGTTCATCACCTGTGTAGATCACGAATTACTGAGGGAAGGCTGGCAGACGGAAACGCCAGTTGCTTTGTTCCACGTGGAACAAGGCCGTATCACCCAGACCCACGACCATCGGGAGTGAATGCATGAGCGAAAATCAAACGTACGACTCCTCCAGCATCAAGGTGCTGAAAGGTTTGGATGCCGTGCGCAAGCGCCCCGGCATGTACATTGGCGACACCGATGATGGTAGCGGCCTGCACCACATGGTCTTCGAGGTGGTCGACAACTCGATCGACGAAGCCCTCGCCGGTCACTGCGATGACATCACCGTCATCATCCACCCGGACGAATCCATCAGTGTGCGCGACAACGGTCGCGGCATTCCGGTCGACGTGCATAAAGAAGAAGGCGTTTCCGCAGCCGAGGTCATCATGACCGTGCTGCACGCTGGCGGTAAGTTCGACGACAACTCCTACAAGGTATCCGGCGGTCTGCACGGCGTAGGTGTTTCTGTTGTGAACGCCCTGTCCGAGAAACTGGTACTGACCGTTCGCCGTAGCGGCAAAATTTGGGAACAGACCTACGTTCACGGTGTTCCACAGGCGCCGATGGCGGTTGTCGGTGACAGCGAAACCACCGGTACCCACATCCACTTCAAGCCTTCGGCTGAAACCTTCAAGAACATTCACTTCAGCTGGGACATCCTGGCCAAGCGTATCCGCGAGCTGTCGTTCCTCAACTCGGGCGTTGGCATCCTGCTGAAGGATGAACGTAGCGGCAAGGAAGAGTTCTTCAAGTACGAAGGCGGCCTGCGTGCGTTCGTCGAGTACCTGAACACCAACAAGACCCCGGTCAACTCCCAGGTATTCCACTTCAACGTCCAGCGTGACGATGGCGTGGGTGTTGAAGTCGCCCTGCAGTGGAACGACAGCTTCAACGAAAACCTGCTGTGCTTCACCAACAACATTCCGCAGCGTGATGGCGGTACTCACCTGGTGGGCTTCCGTTCCTCGCTGACCCGTAGCCTGAACAGCTACATCGAACAGGAAGGCCTGGCCAAGAAGAACAAGGTGGCGACCACTGGCGACGACGCCCGTGAAGGCCTGACCGCCATCATCTCGGTGAAGGTGCCGGACCCTAAGTTCAGCTCGCAGACCAAGGACAAGCTGGTCTCCTCGGAGGTGAAAACCGCCGTGGAACAGGAGATGAACAAGTACTTCGCCGACTTCCTGCTGGAAAACCCGAACGAGGCCAAGGCCGTCGTTGGCAAGATGATCGATGCTGCCCGTGCCCGTGAAGCGGCACGTAAAGCCCGTGAAATGACTCGCCGTAAAGGCGCGCTGGATATTGCCGGCCTGCCAGGCAAACTGGCGGACTGCCAGGAAAAGGACCCTGCCCTTTCCGAACTGTACCTGGTGGAGGGTGACTCCGCGGGTGGCTCGGCGAAGCAAGGCCGCAACCGTCGTACCCAGGCAATCCTGCCGTTGAAGGGTAAAATCCTCAACGTCGAGAAAGCGCGCTTCGACAAGATGATCTCGTCCCAGGAAGTGGGCACGCTGATCACTGCACTGGGCTGCGGTATCGGCCGCGAAGAGTACAACATCGACAAGCTGCGTTATCACAACATCATCATCATGACCGATGCTGACGTTGACGGTTCGCACATCCGTACCCTGCTGCTGACCTTCTTCTTCCGTCAGCTGCCGGAGCTGGTCGAGCGCGGCTACATCTACATTGCCCAGCCACCGCTGTACAAGGTGAAGAAAGGCAAGCAGGAGCAGTACATCAAGGACGACGAGGCCATGGAAGAGTACATGACCCAGTCGGCCCTGGAAGATGCCAGCCTGCACCTGGACGAGTCGGCACCAGCGGTTTCCGGTGTGCAGTTGGAAGCACTGGTGAATGAATTCCGTAGTGTCATGAAGACACTCAAGCGTCTGTCTCGCTTGTACCCGGAAGAGCTGACCGAGCACTTCATCTACCTGCCGGAGGTGAGCCTGGAACAGCTGGGTGACCACGCGGTGATGCAAGCCTGGCTGGCCCAGTTCCAGGAACGTCTGAACAACAGCCAGAAGTCCGGACTGGTTTACAAAGCCAGCCTGCGCGAAGACAAAGAGCGCAACGTATGGTTGCCAGAAGTGGAAGTTACCTCCCACGGCCTGGCCAGCTACGTCACCTTCAACCGTGACTTCTTTGGCAGTAATGACTACCGTACCGTAGTCAACATTGGTGCCAAGCTGTCCAGCTTGTTGGGCGAAGGTGCTTACGTGCAGCGCGGTGAGCGCCGCAAGGCAATTGTCGAGTTCAAGGAAGGCCTGGATTGGCTGATGAACGAAACCACCAAGCGCCACACCATCCAGCGATACAAAGGGCTGGGCGAGATGAACCCTGAGCAGCTGTGGGAAACCACCATGGACCCAACCGTCCGCCGTATGCTCAAGGTCACCATCGAGGATGCGATCGCAGCCGACCAGATCTTCAACACCCTGATGGGTGATGCGGTCGAGCCACGTCGTGACTTCATCGAAAGCAACGCGCTGTCGGTATCGAACCTGGACTTCTGATCCGGTGTAGATCGCCAGGCACTAAAAAGCCCGCGAAAGCGGGCTTTTTAGTGCCTGCAGAAATCAGTAACCGCTGAGGACGTTGACGATCACACCACTGGCAATAGCCACCAGCACATAGTCCCCGTTCACATACAACCAACGGTGATCACGCGGTGGCGCATACAGGTGGCGTGCTTTCCAGTCGGTCACCCAGTAACGGTCGCCACGATAATGCGGGTCAACCACATGGCCACGCTGCCACTGCTGATGCGGAACCGGCATGCCCTGTTGTGGGCGGAAGTTCGGGTCGCGGTAGGCGGGACCGCGGCCATTGTCATGTCGGCCTTGGTACTGTGGCTGACCATGCGGTGGGTTGCCCTGGTGCGATGGGCCGCCATCATGCCGGTCAGGTGGGCCTGGCTGCGCGAAACTGGCCAAGGGGGCGCTGAGCATGAGCGCGGCGCAGATCACGGTCAGGGTTTTCTTCATTTTGCGGTCCTCTGCATGTTGACGCCTGGCGGAAGCTGACTGGTTGCCAGGTTCGGTTAACTGATCAGACCACAATCATTCCCGCTTAATGTCAGGACAGAGGTAAAGGTCCGGTAAAGGTCCGTGAAGCGCCATCACTGTGGGAGCGGGTTTACCCGCGAACACCGGCGAAGCCGGTGCCATCCACCGCGTCAAATTCTTCGCGGGTAAACCCGCTCCCACAGGTATTGCGCCGTATTAAGGGCCTGTACGGCGATACGGCCAGCACAGCCAACGCGTCAATTCAGGCCAAGCTCCTTCAACCGGCGATACAGGGTACGCTCGCTCAGGCCAAGGTGACGGGCCAGTTCACTGCGCGAGCCCTTGAACTGTTCCAGTGCCTGCGCCAGCTCACCCAGGTGATTGCGCCGGCCACCTGTCTTGATCGCCCCCGCTGGGCCGATATCCTCCGGCAAATGCTCGGGCCGGATCAGCCCGTCATCGGCAAACAAGCGCGCCCTTTCCAGAATGTTGCGCAGTTCGCGAATGTTGCCCGGGAATGGATGCAGCCCAAGCTGCTGCAAAGCTTCGTCGCTCAGCCTGGGCGTCGGCTTGCCTGCCATGCGCTGCAGCAGGCTCTGGGCGAGCAAGGGCAGGTCTTCTACCCGTTCGCGCAACGCCGGCAGACGGATCGGGAAGCCGCTGATGCGGTAGTACAGGTCTTCACGGAAGGTGCCGTCCGCGACCATTTGCCTGAGCGGTTTATGGGTTGCCGACACCAGGCGAAAATCCGAATGCACCGTGCGCAGGCTACCCACCGGGCGGAAACTGCCGGACTCGATCAGGCGCAGCAGCTTCACCTGCATCGCCAGCGGTACTTCGCCAATTTCATCGAGGAACAGGGTGCCGCCATGCGCCGCTTCAGCCAGGCCGATCTTGCGCTGGTTGGCGCCAGTGAACGCGCCCTTCTCGTAGCCGAACAACTCGCTCTCGAACAACGACTCGGTCAGGCCGGTACAGTCGACCACCACCAATGGGCCGTTGGCCCTGGGGCTGCCCATGTGCACCGCACGGGCGAACAGTTCCTTGCCGGTACCCGACTCACCCTGCAGCAATACCGGGATCTGCGCCGGCGCCGCACGTTGCAGGCTGGCCAGGGCCGCCTTGAACGCAGGCGCCCGGCCGACCAGGCCTTGTTCCTGAGGCTGCGCCGACGCGAAGGTGATGCTGGTCAGGCGTTCGACAAAGGCCACCACCCTGCCCTGTTCATCCAGGATCGGCCGCAGCTCGACATCCACATGCTCGGGGCCGCGTGGTGTGTGATGAATGTGCAACACCCGCTCCGGAACCTTGCTGTGCCACGCCTTGCGCATCGGGCAATGCTCGCCGGCCTGGTCGCAAGGCACGGCGTAGTGGTGCGAGACCTTGTGGCATTTCTCACCCAGTGGCGCCTGCTCATGGCGACCGAACTGGCGGCGATAGGCAGCGTTGGCCGCCAGGATGTTGTAGTCGGTATCCAGCACGATGGTTGGCAGGGCATCGTGCTCAAGATAGGAAACCAAAGCTAGGATGAGGGGATGGGCTTCAGGCATGACGGCACCGATTGGATGACCGGCGCAGGGTAACAAGGACTGCCAAACACTGCCATTGGCTGACAGTCGACTGCCATCTGCGCTGCCACTGTCGTCGGCAATTGTCAGCAACGGGCCGGTTTCATTGGCCCAAGCGCAGGAAAATGCCTGGCATGCATCTTGATAAACCTCCTGGCACTGCCTACGCCTGTACAAGGCTGGGCGGATAAATTGGAGAACGCGATGATCATCGGCAACAACCTGCACGTGGATGCCTTTTACGACAAGGCGACCTCGACCATCAGCTACCTGGTCATGGACCGTGAAACCCGCCAATGCGCATTGATCGACAGTGTGCTGGATTACGACCCCAAGTCCGGGTGCACTTGCACTGCGTCGGCGGACCGCCTGATCCAGCGCGTGACCGAGCTTGAAGCCAGCGTGCAGTGGGTGCTGGAAACCCATGTGCATGCCGACCACCTTTCGGCGGCGGCCTATTTGAAGGAAAAGCTCGGCGGCCATACCGCCATCGGCGCGCACATCACCCAGGTACAGAAAGTGTTCGGTGCCCTGTTCAACGCCGAGCCTGGCTTCGCCCGCGATGGCAGCCAGTTCGATGTGTTGTTCGAGGACGAGGAAGGTTTCCGCATTGGCAACCTGCATGCCCGCGCGTTGCACACCCCGGGGCACACGCCTGCGTGCATGAGCTTCATGATCGAGGACGCCGGCGAGATAGCGGTGTTCGTCGGCGACACCCTGTTCATGCCCGACTACGGTACCGCCCGTTGCGACTTCCCTGGGGCCGATGCCCGCACCCTGTACCGCTCGATCCGTCGCCTGCTGGCCTTCCCCGACCAGACCCGGCTGTTCATGTGCCACGACTACCTGCCAGGTGGCCGTGACATGCAGTACGTCACCACCGTGGCCGAGCAGCGCGCCAACAATATTCATATCCACCAGGGCATCGATGAGGACAGCTTCGTCGCCATGCGTGAAGCCCGCGACAAGACCCTCGACATGCCCGTGCTGATCCTGCCTTCGGTGCAGGTGAACATGCGCAGCGGCCAATTCCCCGCGCCGGAAGATAACGGTGTGAGCTACCTGAAGATTCCGCTGAACAAGCTGTGACCGCCCTGCCCCATAACCAGATTTACAGGATTTACCGCCATGCCTGCCTTGTTGTCCCCTGCCAATACCGACCACCACAAAGTGGTCATCGTCGGTGCCGGCGCCGCCGGAATCGCCACCGCTTCCAGCTTGATCAGCCGTGACCCGTCGCTGGATGTGACCTTGATCGACCCCGCCGAAGTGCATTACTACCAGCCCGGCTGGACCATGGTCGGTGCCGGTGTGTTCAAGGCGCCAAGCACTGCCCGCACCATGGCCTCGACCATTCCGCGCGGCGTGCGCTGGATAAAGGCACGCGTGCAGGGGTTCGACCCGCTGGGCCAACTGGTCCTCCTCGAAGGCGGCCGCGCCATCAGTTATGAACAGTTGGTGGTCTGCCCCGGCCTCAAGCTGGATTGGGCGGCCATTGATGGCCTCAGCGAGACCTTGGGCCGCAACGGCGTCACCTCCAACTACCGCTACGACCTGGCGCCCTACACCTGGGAACTGGTACAGAAGCTCAAGCAAGGCCGAGCCCTGTTTTGCCAGCCACCCATGCCGATCAAGTGCGCAGGCGCGCCGCAGAAGGCGCTGTACCTGTCTTGCGACCACTGGCTGCGGCACGGTCACCTGGGGGCTGTGAAAGCCAGTTTCTTCAATGCCGGCGCAGTGTTGTTCGGAGTGGCGGACTACGTGCCCGCACTGATGAAGTACATCGACAAGTACGCCGTGGATCTCAATTTTTCCCACCGCCTGGTCGCCGTGGACGGCCCGAACAAGCGCGCCACCTTCGTGCGCACCTTGGCCGATGGCAGCAGCGAAACCCGTATCGAGGCCTTCGACATGCTGCACGTGGTACCGCCGCAGGTGGCACCGGACTTCATTCGTGAAAGCCCGTTGGCCGACAGCGTCGGCTGGGTCGATGTCGACCCGCACACCCTGCGCCATCGCCACTTCACCAATGTCCATGCCCTTGGGGACGTGACCAACACCAGCAATGCCAAGACCGCCGCCGCTGCACGCAAGCAGGCTCCGGTCGTTGCCAACAACGTGCTGGTGGCCCTGGGCAGGTTGCCTACCCTGGCCCAGTACGATGGTTATGGCTCGTGCCCGCTCACCGTCGAGCGCGGCAAGATCGTCCTGGCCGAGTTCACCTATGGCGGCAAGCTGGCTCCAAGCTTCCCCAACTGGTTGCTGGATGGCCGCAAGCCGACACGTCTGGCCTGGTTGCTCAAGGCGCAGGTGCTGCCACCCTTGTACTGGAAAGGCATGCTCAAGGGCCGCGAGTGGCTGGCACGGCCACAGCCACTGGTAGCCGAGGGCCGGCAGTGATCGAACATCAAATACTGGGAGCGGGCCTGGGCGCGATCATCGGTGCCGTGCTGGCGTTGACCGGTGCCGGCGGTGGCATTCTCGCAGTGCCTTTGCTGGTGTTTGGCCTGGGGCTGTCGATGGTCGAGGCGGCACCGGTCGGCCTGCTGGCCGTAGGCATGGCGGCAGCGGTGGGTGCTGTGCTGGGCTTGCGGCAGGGCCTGGTGCGCTACCGCGCGGCGCTGTTCATCGCATTGATCGGTGTGGCAGCGGCGCCGTTTGGGCTGATGCTGGCGCACCGCCTGCCGAACACGCCGCTGCAGTTGGTGTTCGCCGGGGTGCTGGTTTATGCCTGCCTGCGCATCTGGCGCAAGGCGGCCAAGGAACTGCGCGGCGAAGCCAATGATGCCCATCGCTACATCGAACCCTGCGTGCTGAACCCGCTGCAGGGCCGTTTGCGCTGGACCCTGCCCTGCGCGCGCGCCCTGGCCTTCACCGGCGCATTGTCCGGGCTGCTGTCCGGCCTGCTCGGCGTGGGCGGTGGCTTTGTCATCATCCCGGCCCTTAACCGCTACACCAACCTGCGCATGGCCAGCATCGTTTCCACCTCGCTGGCAGTGATCGCGCTGGTGTCCACCGGCAGTGTGGTCAGCGCCAGCCTGGCAGGGGTCATGCACTGGCAGGTTGGCGCCCCGTTCGCCGTCGGTGCGGTGCTCGGCCTGCTGCTGGCGCGGCCATTGGCGGCCAGGCTGGCCGGGCCGCGCTTGCAGCAGATGTTTGCCGTGGCCGGTTGGGCTGCGGCCCTACTGCTGGCCGGCAAGGCGCTACTGGGCTAGCAGCTCGCTCTGTTCTGCCGCGCACAGCGCCAGCAGGTAGTCCCACACTACCCGCAGGCGCACCGACTTGTGCAGTTCGCGGCGGGTGCAGATCCAGTAGCTGCGCTGGATGGTTTCGCCAGGCAGCACGCGCACCAGCGTCGGGTCGTGGCGGGCCATGTAGTTGGGCAGTACGGCGATGCCCAACCCGGCGCGGGCGGCGGTTTGCTGGGCGATCACGCTGGTGCTGCGAAACACCACGTTGGGGGCCCGACAGAAGCTGTTGAGAAACAGCAGTTCCTGGCTGAACAGCAAGTCGTCGACGTAGCCGATCCAACTGTGCCGGGCCAGGTCCTCGCGGTTGCGCAGCGGGGGCGCGCGATCCAGGTAGTCCTGGCTGGCGTACAGGGCCAGGCGATAGTCGGTGAGCTTGCGGGTGATCAGCAGGTCGGCGTTGGGCCGTTCCAGGTGGATGCTGATCTCTGCCTCGCGGTTGAGGATGCTGACGAAGCGCGGTACCGCCACCAGCTCCACTTCCAGGCCGGGGTAGCGGTCGAACAGCGCATTCATGCGCGGGGTGAAGAACATGATGCCGATGCCTTCGGTCACCCCCAGGCGAATCTTGCCCAGCGGCGTGATGGCCTGGGTGATTTCTTCCTGCGCCAGCAGGGCGACGTTCTCCATGGCTTCGGCGTGCTTGAGCAGGGCCTGGCCCGATGGGGTCAGTTCATAGCCCTGGGCATGCTGCACGAACAGCGCAGTACCCAGGCTTTGCTCGATGCTCTCGATGTGCCGGGCCACGGTGCTGTGGGTGGTGTTGAGGCGCTTGGCGGCGGTAAGCAGGCGGCCGCTGCGCTGCAACTCGAGGAAAAACCGCAGATCGTTCCAGTCGAACATGCTTGTCCCTATGCATCCAGACCGCGCGAACCTTTGTAGGAGCGGCCTTGTGTCGCGATGGGGCGCGCAGCGGCCCTGAATTCAGCAAACTCGGTCTACCTGAAGGACCACATGTGCTGACTCAGGGCCGCTGCGCGCCCCATCGCGACACAAGGCCGCTCCTACAGGACCGCGCCGTTGCCGTGATGATCGCTGTGCTAAAACGCACAGCGGCTGCGCGAAATCTCGTGTTTCCTCCACGAAATTACTCACTAAGATGGATCGGGACAAGAATAATAATCAGGCCCGAGGTTGCACATGCCATCAGCCGATTCTGTCTTCGACTACGTGGTCGTAGGGGCCGGTCCCGCCGGTTGCCTGTTGGCCAATCGTTTGTCCGCCGACCCTTCCTGCCGAGTGCTGCTGCTGGAAGCGGGTGGGCGCGACAACTATCCCTGGATCCATATCCCCGTCGGTTACCTCTATTGCATCGGCAACCCGCGCACCGACTGGTGCTTCAAGACCGAGGCTCAGGCCGGCCTGGGCGGTCGTGCGCTGGGCTATCCACGCGGCAAGGTGCTGGGTGGCTGCTCCTCGATCAACGGCATGATCTACATGCGCGGCCAGGCCGCCGACTACGACCGTTGGGCCGAGCAAGGCAACGACGGCTGGGCCTGGAAGGACGTACTGCCGTTGTTCAAGGCCAGCGAAAGCCACTTTGCCGGCGCCAGCGAGCACCACGGTGGTGATGGCGAATGGCGGGTCGAGCGCCAGCGCTACAGTTGGCCGATCCTCGATGCCTTCCGTGATGCCGCCGAGCAAAGCGGCATCGGCAAGGTCGATGACTTCAATACCGGCGACAACCAGGGCTGTGGATATTTCCAGGTCAACCAGCGCAGCGGTGTGCGCTGGAACGCTTCCAAGGCTTTCCTGCGGCCGATCAAGGACCGCCCCAACCTCACCGTGCTGACCGGCGTTCAGGTTGACCAGGTGCTGCTCAACAACACCCGTGCACGGGCGGTAAAGGCGTTCTGGCAGGGTGCCTGGCACGAGTTTGCGGCACGTCGCGAGATCATCCTCTGTGCGGGTGCTGTGGGCTCTCCCGGTATCCTGCAGCGCTCCGGCATCGGCCCGCGGCAGTTACTGGAAAGCCTGGGCATTGGCGTGCGTCACGACATGCCCGGTGTTGGCGGCAACCTGCAGGATCACCTGCAACTGCGCCTGATCTACCAGATCCGCAATACCCGAACCCTGAACCAGATGGCCAACAGCCTGTGGGGCAAGATGGGCATGGGTCTGCGCTACCTCTATGACCGCAGTGGCCCGCTGGCCATGGCGCCGAGCCAACTGGGCGCGTTCGTGCGTTCGAGCCCGGAGCAGGCCACTGCCAACCTGCAGTACCACGTGCAGCCGCTGTCACTTGAACGCTTCGGCGAGCCACTGCACAGGTTCCCGGCCTTTACCGCCTCGGTGTGCAACCTGCGCCCGGCCAGCCGCGGGCGTATCGATATCCGCAGCAGCGACATGAACAGCACACCGCTGATCGACCCCAACTACCTCAGCGACCCCCAGGACCTGCGCGTCGCCGCCGATTCCATTCGCCTTACCCGGCGTATCGTCCAGGCCCCTGCCCTCGCTGCGTTCGACCCAAAGGAATACCTGCCGGGCCCAGCCCTGCAAACCGAAGAAGAGCTGTTCGAAGCCGCCGGCAAGATAGGTACCACCATCTTCCACCCGGTAGGCACCTGCCGCATGGGCAATAGCGAACTGGACGTTGTGGATAACCAGTTGCGCGTACACGGCATCCCTGGCCTGCGCGTGGCGGACGCCTCGATCATGCCGCAGATCACCTCCGGCAATACTTGTTCACCCACCCTGATGATCGCCGAGAAGGCGGCTCAACTGATCCTCAAAGGAGCTGCTACCCAGACCTATCTGAACGAAGACGCGATACCGACGCCCTGACCCCGGGTGCGTGCAGTACCGGCAGCTGGCGGTCAGAAGCTGCCGACAGTGGAACAACAAGAATAATCACTGTGGCCTGCGGGCCGAGGACAGCAACGATGTCGGATTACATCCAAGAGCAGGGTGCGGCGGCCAGCAGCTCCAGCCGTCGTGAAGAACGCAAGATCATTTTCGCGTCATCCCTCGGGACAGTTTTCGAGTGGTATGACTTTTTTCTCTATGGTGCGCTGGCAGCGGTCATCAGCAAGCAGTTCTTCGCTGGCGTGAACGACACCACCGCCTTCATCTTCGCCCTCATGGCCTTTGCCGCCGGCTTCCTGGTGCGGCCGTTCGGTGCGCTGGTGTTCGGCCGGCTGGGCGACATGATCGGGCGCAAGTACACCTTCCTGGTCACCATCGTGCTGATGGGCCTGTCCACCTTCGCGGTGGGGTTGTTGCCCTCCTACGCCAGCATCGGCATCGCGGCACCGATCATCCTGGTGGTCCTGCGCATGCTGCAGGGGCTGGCGCTGGGTGGTGAATACGGCGGCGCGGCCACCTATGTGGCCGAGCATGCACCGCCCGGCAAGCGCGGTTTCCACACGGGTTTCATCCAGTCCACCGCCACCCTTGGCCTGTTGTTGTCGCTGGTGGTGGTGCTGGGCAGCCGCTATATCAGTGGCGACCAGTTCGAAACCTGGGGTTGGCGCCTGCCGTTCCTGCTGTCGATCGTGCTGCTGGCGATTTCCACCTGGATCCGCATGAGCATGCACGAGTCGCCGGCCTTCGTGAAAATGAAGGCCCAGGGCAAGGTCAGCAAGTCGCCGATCCGTGAGTCGTTCACCTCCTGGCCGAACCTTAAAGTGGTGCTCACCGCCCTGTTCAGCATCAACGCCGGGCAGGCTGTGACCTTCTACACGGCGCAGTTCTACGTGCTGTTCTTCATGACCCAGATGCTGAAGATGGACCCGGCCCAGGCCAACACCCTGCTGATCATCAGCGTGGTCATTGGTGCGCCGTTCTTCGTGTTCTTCGGCTGGTTGTCCGACCGTATTGGCCGCAAGCCGATCCTGATGCTCGGCCTGCTCCTGGCCACGGTGCTGTACTTCCCGCTGTTCAAGGCGCTGAGCCACTACGCCAACCCACAGATCGACGCGGCCAGCCGCCAGGCGCCGATCGTTGTCACTGCCGACCCGCAAGGCTGCACCTTCCAGTTCGACCCGGTGGGCAAGGCGCGTTTCGACAGCCCGTGCGACAAGGTCAAGACCTTCCTGGTCAAGCAGGGCCTACCGTACAGCTCGGTGGATGTGGCCGGCAGCGATGTGGTGGTCAACATCGGTGACAAGACCATCAACGGCTTCGACGAAGCGGCCATGCGTGCGGCGGTGGAACAGGCCGGCTACCCGGCCAAGGCCGACCCTGGGCAGGTCAACCAGGTGATGGTGGTGGTGCTGATCGTGGCGATGATCCTGATCGCGACCATGACCTATGGCCCGCTGGCGGCGGTGATGGTCGAGCTGTTCCCGACCCGCATCCGCTACACCTCCATGTCGCTGCCCTACCATATCGGCAACGGCTGGTTCGGTGGCTTCCTGCCAACGGTGTCGTTCGCGCTGGTGGTGTATACCGGGGATATCTTCTACGGGCTGTGGTACCCGGTGCTGGTGACCGGGGTCAGCCTGGTGGTGGGGATCTTCTGCCTGAAAGAAACCAAGGACGTGGATATCGACAAAATCTGACGGTTGGCACGGGCTTCTTGTAGGAGCGGCCTTGTGTCGCGAAAGGGCCGCAAAGCGGCCCCGGGGCATCAGCAGTGATGCGCAAATTGCTGGGGCTGCCTTGCAGCCCTGTCGCGACACAAGGCCGCTCCTACACCGATCACCCACACCCGCATGAGCCCATAAAAAAACCGGCTGTAAAAGCCGGTTTTCTTATGCCCAGAAAAAACTTATGCACGATTTTCAGAAAAATGTCATACACAGAAATAAACAGCTAATTCAAACACTTAGCTATCAATTCAGGCTTTTAATCCAAAAACAGTTCACAAGTTATCCACAGATGGTCAGGCCATCTGTTCCTGGGGTTTTTCCTCTGCTGGCGGCAGCGAACCCATGGCCCGCTGGGTCGCTTCGTTCCACGCCGCGGCGCGGTCGTTGAGCTCGGCGATGGCCCGTGGCCCGGTGCCGTTGGCGTACATCGGTTCGCCAATCACCACCTCGATGGTGCCAGCGCGCTTGCCCCAACCGGTCTTCGGCCAGAACTTGCCGGCGTTATGGGCAATCGGCAGCACCGGCAGCCCGGCATTCACTGCCAGCGCGGTACCGCCACGGGAGAACTTGCCCATGGTGCCGAATGGCACGCGGGTGCCTTCCGGGAAGATCAGCACCCAGGTCTTCTGCTTGAGCAGCTCGTCACCCTTGCTGGCTACCTGGCGCAGGGCTTCCTTGGGGTTATCGCGGTTGATCGCGATCGGCCGCAGCATGGCCATGGCCCAACCGAAGAACGGCACGTACAGCAACTCGCGCTTGAGCACCTGGCTCAGCGGCGAGAAATACTGGGAAAGGAAGAAGGTTTCCCAGGTGCTCTGGTGGTTGGACAGGATCACGCAAGGCTCATCAGGCACGTTCTCGGCGCCAGTGATCTTGTAGTCGATACCCAGGATGGTGCGCACCAGGAACAACGCGCAACGGCACCAGTACACGTTGATGAACTTGTAGCGCTTGGGGAACGACAGGAACGGCGCGACGAAGAAGCTCAGCGAGCACCACAGCAGCGAACTGGTGCCCAGCAGCAGGTAAAAAAGAAAGATTCTGATCGCCTGCAGGATCGACATAGTGGCTTGTACCATTGCGGGGCATGCCCGCCTGAGAAAAATGCGCCCGAAGGCGCACTGTTTAAATTAGTTCTCTGGCGATAGCTGCCAGATCGTCGAAAATCAGTGTAGTTTCCGGGACGCCTTTTTCCAGGGTCCGCTCGCCCTTGCCGGTTTTCACCAGCACGGGTTGTGCACCGACGGCCAGGGCGGCCTCCAGGTCACCTTTGCTGTCGCCAACGAACCAGACGCCTTCCAGGCCGACCTGGTAATGCTCGGCGATCGCCCGCAGCATGCCAGGCTTGGGCTTGCGGCAATCGCAGCCTTCGTCCGGCCCGTGCGGGCAATACACGATGTGACCCACCTCGCCACCCTGCTCGGCCACCAGCGCGCGCAGGCGCGCGTGCATGGCCTCGAGGGTTGCCAGCGCATAGTAGCCACGGGCAATGCCGGACTGGTTGGTGGCCACGGCCACCGTCCAGCCCGCCTTGCTCAACTGCGCGATCGCTTCGACCGAGCCAGGGATCGGCACCCACTCGTCCAGCGTCTTGATATAGGCGTCGGAGTCGTAGTTGATGACTCCGTCACGGTCGAGAATCAGCAGTTTCAAGGCTTACCCCAGCAGCGAAATGTCGGCCACGCCCAGGAACAGGCCGCGCAGGCGGCTGAGCAGGGCATAACGGTTGGCGCGTACCTTGGCATCCTCGGCGTTGACCATCACCGCCTCGAAGAAGGCGTCGACCGGGTCACGCAGGGCCGCCAGGCGGGCCAGCGATTCGCTGTACTGGCGTGCAGCAGCCATCGGTTGCACGGCCTGGTCGGCCTGCTGGATGGCCGAGTACAGGGAGAACTCGTTGGCGTTGTCGAAGTACTTCGGCTCGACGTGATCGGCGATGGCGCCTTCGGCCTTGCTCAGCAGGTTCGACACGCGCTTGTTCACCGCGGCCAGGGCCTCGGCTTCCGGCAGCTTGCGGAAGGCTTGTACAGCCTGCACGCGCTGGTCGAAGTCCAGGGCAGAACCTGGTTGCAGGGCACGTACCGACAGGTAGGTGGCCACGTCGATGCCTTCGTCTTCGTAACGCGCACGCAGGCGGTCGAAGATGAACTCCAGCACCTGTTCGGCCAGGCCGGCGGCCTTGACCTTGGTGCCGAACTGCTTGACCGCGAACTCGACCGCACCGGTCAGGTCCAGGTCCAGCTGCTTCTCGATCAGGATACGCAGCACGCCCAGGGCGGCACGGCGCAGGGCGTACGGGTCCTTGCTGCCGGTAGGCAGCATGCCGATGCCGAAGATGCCGACCAGGGTGTCGAGCTTGTCGGCGATGGCCACGGCAGCACCGGTAAGGGTCTGCGGCAGCTCGGCGCCGGCACCGCGCGGCATGTACTGCTCGTTCAGGGCCAGGGCCACGTCTTCCGGCTCACCGTCGTTGAGCGCGTAGTAGTAACCGGCAACACCCTGCATCTCAGGGAATTCGCCGACCATCTCGGTGGCCAGGTCGCACTTCGACAGCAGGCCGGCACGGCCGGCGCGCTGGGCGTCGCCGCCGATCAGCGGGGCGATGAAGGCGGCCAGCCTGGAAACGCGCTCGGCCTTGTCGTACACGGTACCCAGCTGAGCCTGGAACACCACGTTCTTCAGGCGCTCGTTGAAGGTTTCCAGCGGCTGCTTCTTGTCCTGCTTGAAGAAGAACTCGGCGTCGGTCAGGCGTGGGCGCACGACCTTCTCGTTGCCTTGCACGATCTGCTTCGGGTCGCGGCTCTCGACGTTGGCCACGGTGATGAAGCGCGGCAGCAGCTTGCCTTCACTGTCCAGCAGGCAGAAGTACTTCTGGTTGTCCTGCATGGTGGTGATCAGGGCTTCCTGCGGCACTTCGAGGAAACGCTCCTCGAACGAGCACACCAGCGGCACCGGCCACTCGACCAGGGCGGTCACTTCGTCCAGCAGTGCCGGCGGCACGATGGCGCTGCCTTCCTGCTGCATGGCCAGTTCGGCGGTACGCTTGCTGATCAGCTCGCGGCGCTCGGCGAAGTCGGCCAGCACGTAGGCTTTGCGCAGGTCTTCGACGTAGTTGGCCGGGGTGGTGATGACCACGTTTTCCGGGTGGTGGAAGCGATGGCCACGGGATTCACGGCCGGCCTTCTGCGACAGGATGGTGCAGTCGACCACCTGGTCGCCCAGCAGCATCACCAGCCATTGGGTCGGGCGCACGAACTCTTCACGGCTGGCCGCCCAGCGCATGCGCTTGGGGATCGGCAGGTCGTTGAGCGAATCTTCGACGATGGTCGGCAGCAGGCCAGCGGTGGCCTTGCCCGGGATGTGCTGGGAGAAACGCAGCTTGGCGCCGGTCTGGTCGATTTCCGACAGATCCACACCGCATTTCTTGGCAAAGCCCAAGGCAGCCTGGGTCGGCTCGCCGTCTTTGAAAGCAGCCTGCAGGGGCGGGCCGTCGATATTGATGCTGCGGTCAGGCTGCTGCACGTCCAGCTGGCGGATCAGCACGGCCAGGCGACGCGGCGCGGCGTAAACCTGCTTGCCGGTGTAGTTCAGGCCAGCGGCCTGCAGGCCTTTCTCGATACCCGCCAGGAAGGCTTCGCCAAGGCTGGCGAGGGCCTTCGGTGGCAGCTCCTCGGTGCCCAGTTCTACCAGGAAATCTTGAGCACTCATTGTGCAGCCTCCAGCTTAGCCAACACTTCGTCACGCAGTTCAGGGGTGGCCATCGGGAAGCCCAGGCGTGCGCGGGCTTGCAGATAGCTTTGCGCCACGTCCCGGGCCAGGGTACGTACACGCAGGATGTAGCGCTGGCGCTCGGTTACCGAGATGGCGCGGCGGGCGTCCAGCAGGTTGAAGGTGTGCGAGGCCTTCAGCACCATTTCATAGGTCGGCAGCGGCAGGTCCAGCTTGATCAGGCGGTTGGCTTCGCTTTCGTAGAAGTCGAACAGCTCGAACAGCTTCTCGACGTTGGCGTGCTCGAAGTTGTAGGTCGACTGCTCCACCTCGTTCTGGTGGAACACGTCGCCGTAGGTGACCTTGCCGAACGGGCCGTCGGCCCACACCAGGTCGTACACCGAGTCGACGCCCTGGATGTACATGGCCAGGCGCTCCAGGCCGTAGGTGATTTCACCGGTGACCGGGTAGCACTCGATACCGCCTACCTGCTGGAAGTAGGTGAACTGGGTGACTTCCATGCCGTTGAGCCAGATTTCCCAGCCCAGGCCCCAGGCGCCGAGGGTCGGCGATTCCCAGTTGTCTTCGACGAAGCGAATGTCGTGGACCAGCGGGTCCAGGCCGATGGCTTTCAGCGAGCCGAGGTACAGCTCCTGGAAGTTGGCCGGGTTGGGCTTCAGTACCACCTGGAACTGGTAGTAGTGCTGCAGGCGGTTGGGGTTTTCGCCATACCGCCCGTCGGCAGGGCGACGGCTAGGCTGCACATAGGCGGCGTTCCAGGTTTCTGGACCCACGGCGCGCAGGAATGTAGCGGTGTGGAAAGTGCCGGCGCCTACTTCCATATCGTAGGGCTGAAGCACCACACAACCTTGCTCGGCCCAGTAGTTCTGCAGGGCGAGGATCAGGTCTTGGAAGGTACGCACGGCTGGCGTAGGCTGGCTCACGAAATTCACCTGTATCTGGGGATGCGGATGTAAAGAGCGGGAGTATAACCTGATTCGCCTCGCCCTCTACTCATTGGAGCCTTATGCCACGCTGCTTTTGGTGTACCGACGATCCGTTGTACCAGGCCTACCATGACCAGGAATGGGGAACGCCCCAGCGTGACCCGGCGTTGCTGTTCGAGATGCTTTTGCTCGAAGGGTTCCAGGCGGGGCTGTCGTGGATCACCGTTTTGCGTAAGCGCGAGCGTTATCGCGAGGTGATGCACGGCTTCGATCCTGTGAAACTCGCCGTCATGAGCGACGAACGCATCGAGGAGCTGATGCAGGATGCCGGCATCATCCGCAACCGCCTCAAGCTAAAGGCTGCCAGGCGCAATGCCCAGGCCTGGCTGGCTGTGGACAACCCCGCCGACTGGCTCTGGTCATTCGTTGGTGGTGCGCCGAAGATCAACCACTTCACGGGCCGCAGCGAGGTGCCAGCGGTTACCGATGAAGCCAAGGCGATGAGCAAAGCCCTGCAGAAAGCCGGCTTCACGTTCGTTGGCCCGACCATCTGCTATGCCTTCATGCAGGCCACCGGCATGGTCATGGACCACACCACCGATTGCGATCGCTACGCCGCCTTGTTGCGCTGAGGGGTTACAATGCGCGCCTTGCTGAAATAAGGAATTCGCCTGTGGAAAAGTTCAAGGGCGCCCTGATGGTCGGGGTGCTGCGTCTGTTTGCCAAGCTGCCCTGGGGCGCTGTGCAGCGCGTCGGCGCCGGTATCGGCTGGCTGATGTGGAAGATCCCCAACGGCTCGCGCAATGTCGTGCGCATCAACCTGGCCAAGTGCTTCCCGGAGATGGACCCGGCCGAGCGCGAGCAGCTGGTTGGCCGCGCGTTGAAGGATATCGGTAAATCCTTCGTCGAAAGTGCCTGTGCCTGGATCTGGCCGCCGCAGCGCTCGCTGGAGCTGGTCAAGGAAGTGCACGGCCTGGAAGTGCTGGAGCAGGCCCTGGCCTCGGGCAAGGGCGTGGTCGGCATCACCAGCCACCTGGGCAACTGGGAAGTGCTGAACCACTTCTACTGCAACCAGTGCAAACCGATCATCTTCTACCGCCCGCCGAAGCTGAAGGCGGTGGATGACCTGCTGCGTGAGCAGCGGGTGCAGATGGGCAACCGCGTGGCGCCTTCGACCAAGGAAGGCATCCTCAGCGTGATCAAGGAAGTGCGCCGTGGTGGCCAGGTGGGTATTCCTGCCGACCCGGAGCCGGCGGAGTCGGCGGGGGTGTTCGTGCCGTTCCTGGGTACTCAGGCGCTGACCAGCAAGTTCGTGCCGAACATGCTGGCCGGGGGCAAGGCGGTGGGGGTGTTCCTGCATGCCCTGCGGCTGCCGGATGGCTCGGGCTTCAAGGTGTTCCTGGAGGCGGCGCCAGAAGAGATGTACAGCACCGACGTGACCGTGTCGGCAGCGGCGATGAGCAAGGTGGTCGAGCGCTATGTGCGCGAGTACCCGAGCCAGTACATGTGGAGCATGAAGCGCTTCAAGAAGCGCCCGGCTGGCGAGCCGCGCTGGTATTGAGATTTTCACTGTCCCCTGTGGGAGCGGGTTTACCCGCGAATGCGTCGGTGAATCCAACATCGCATTCGCGGGTGAACCCGCTCCCACAGGGACCGCGTTAACCTGATGTCTTGTTGAGCTTCTTCAGGAACACGGTCATCTCTTTCTCTGCCTGCTTGTCCCCATGGGCCTGCGCCGCCACGATCCCCTCCTCCCAGGCCTTGCGCGCCGCCGCCAGGTCACCCTGCAGCTGATGCGCCTTGCCCAGCAGCTTCCACGCCGCCGAGTACTTCGGGTCCTGTTCCACGCACCGTGCCAGATGCAGCGCCGCTTCAGCACCATTGCCTTCGTCCAGCCAGGCCTTGCCCAAGCCGAACCTCAACAACGGGTTATCCACACCCTTGGCCAGCATCTTCTCCAGCGATTCGCGCATGCCCTGTGCTCCTAGAAGAAACTCAAGCCGACGTGGAACAGCTTCTCCACATCCCGAATATGCTTTTTATCCACAACGAACAGGATCACATGGTCGCCCGATTCGATCATGGTGTCGTCGTGGGCAATCATCACCTCTTCGTCACGAATGATCGCGCCGATGGTAGTGCCCGGCGGCAGGGCGATGTCTTCGATCGCCTTGCCGACCACCTTGCTCGACTTCGAATCCCCGTGCGCCACCGCTTCGATAGCTTCGGCCGCGCCACGGCGCAGCGAGTGCACGCTGACGATGTCGCCCCGGCGCACATGCGCCAGCAAGGTGCCGATGGTGGCCAGCTGCGGGCTGATGGCGATGTCGATGTCGCCACCCTGCACCAGGTCGACATAGGCCGGGTTGTTGATGATGGTCATCACCTTGCGCGCACCCAGGCGCTTGGCCAGCAGCGACGACATGATGTTGGCCTCGTCGTCGTTGGTCAGGGCCAGGAAGATGTCGGCGTCGGCGATGTTCTCCTCCAGCATCAGGTCCTTGTCCGAGGCGCTGCCCTGCAGCACCACGGTGCTTTCCAGGGTGTCGGAGAGGTGTCGGCAACGGGCCGGGCTCATCTCGATGATCTTCACCTGGTAGCGGCTTTCGATGGCCTCGGCCAGGCGTTCGCCGATCTGCCCGCCACCGGCGATGACCACACGCTTGTTGGTTTCGTCGATACGGCGCAGCTCACCCATCACCGCGCGGATGTCCTTCTTCGCGGCGATGAAGAACACTTCGTCGTCGGCTTCGATCACCGTGTCGCCCCGCGGGGTGATCGGGCGGTCGCGGCGGAAGATGGCCGCCACGCGGGTGTCGACGTTGGGCATGTGCGCGCGGATCTGGCGCAGTTGCTGGCCTACCAATGGGCCGCCGTAGTACGCCTTCACTGCCACCAGTTGGGCCTTGCCTTCGGCGAAGTCGATTACCTGCAGCGAGCCCGGGTGCTCGATCAGGCGCTTGATGTAGTTGGTCACTACCTGCTCGGGGCTGATCAGCACGTCGACCGGGATATGGTCGTTGTCGAACAGCTCTTCACGGGTCAGGTAGGCCGACTCGCGCACCCGGGCGATCTTGGTCGGGGTGTGGAACAGCGAATAGGCCACCTGGCAGGCGACCATGTTGGTCTCGTCACTGTTGGTTACCGCCACCAGCATGTCGGCGTCGTCGGCACCGGCCTGGCGCAACACCGTAGGCAGCGAGCCGCGGCCTTGCACGGTGCGGATGTCCAGGCGGTCGCCCAGGTCGCGCAGGCGGTCGCCGTCAGTGTCGACCACGGTGATGTCGTTGGCTTCGCTGGCCAGGTGCTCCGCCAGCGTACCGCCTACCTGCCCTGCGCCGAGGATGATGATCTTCATCCGCTACTCCCTACCTTTTGTTCTTATCCGCGCGAGGCGGCGATCTTGATCAGCTTGGCATAGTAGAAACCGTCGTGGCCGCCCTCCTGGGCCAGCAACTGGCGGCCGTGGGGCTGGCGCAGGCCGGCTTCGGTGGCCAGGTCCAGCTCACGGGCGCCCGGGGTGCGGGCGAGGAAGGCATCGATCACTTCGGTGTTCTCGGTCGGCAGGCTGGAGCAGGTGGCGTACAGCAGCATGCCGCCCACTTCCAGGGTCGGCCACAGGGCATCGAGCAGCTCGCCTTGCAGCGTGGCCAGGGCCGGGATGTCGTCGGCCTGACGGGTCAGCTTGATGTCCGGGTGACGGCGGATCACGCCGGTGGCCGAGCATGGTGCGTCGAGGAGGATGCGCTGGAACGGCTTGCCGTCCCACCAGCTGGCGGTGTCGCGGGCATCGCAGGCGATCAGCTCGGCGTCCAGTTGCAGGCGGTCGAGGTTCTCGCGCACGCGGGTCAGGCGCTTGGCTTCGAGGTCGATGGCCACAACGTGGGCCAGACCGGCTTCGGCTTCCAGCAGGTGGCAGGTCTTGCCGCCCGGTGCACAGCAGGCGTCGAGCACGCGTTGGCCGGGGGCCAGTTCCAGCAGGTCGGCGGACAGCTGCGCGGCTTCGTCCTGAACGCTCACCCAGCCTTCGGCAAAGCCTGGCAGGCCGCGCACATCGCAGGCTTCGGCCAGCACGATACCGTCACGGCTGTACTGGCAGGCGCTGGCGACTACACCTGCCTCGGCCAGCAGTGCCAGGTAGGCATCGCGGCTATGGTGGCGACGGTTGACCCGCAGGATCATCGGCGGGTGGGCGTTGTTGGCGGCGCAGATGGCCTCCCACTGCTCCGGCCAGAAGGCCTTGAGCGACTTCTGCAGCCAGCGCGGGTGGGCAGTGCGTACCACCGGGTCGCGCTCCATGCCGGCCAGCAATTCTTCGCCTTCGCGTTGGGCGCGGCGCAGCACGGCATTGAGCAGGCCCTTGGCCCACGGCTTCTTCAGCTTGTCGGCACAGCCGACGGTCTCGCCAATGGCCGCGTGGGCCGGAATACGGCTGTAGAACAGCTGGTACAGGCCGACCAGCAGCAGCGCCTGCACATCGGCATCGGCGGCCTTGAACGGCTTCTGCAGCAGCTGCGCGGCCAGCAGGTCGAGGCGTGGCTGCCAGCGCGCGGTGCCGAACGCCAGGTCCTGGGTCAGGCCGCGGTCGCGTTCATCGACCTTGTCCAGTTGCGCCGGCAGCGAGCTGTTCAGCGAGGCCTTGCCACTGAGCACAGCGGCAAGGGCACGGGCGGCGGCGAGGCGTGGGTTCATTGGCCCAGCACCTTGCCGCTGGCGAATTTCTCGCGACGGCTGTTGAACAGGTCGCTGAAGTTCAGCGGCTTGCCGCCGGGCAGTTGCAGGCGGGTCAGGCTCAGCGCCTGGTCACCGCAGGCGACCACCAGGCCGTCCTTGCTGGCGGAGAGGATCTCGCCGGGGGTGCCTGTCGCTGTGGACAAGTTGGCGGTCAGCACTTTCACGCTTTCGCCATCGAGGGTGCTGTGGCAAACCGGCCACGGGTTGAAGGCACGGATCAGGCGTTCCAGCTCGACGGCCGGACGGCTCCAGTCGATGCGCGCTTCGTCCTTGTTCAGCTTGTGCGCGTAGGTGGCCAGGGCATCGTCCTGCACTTCGCCTTGCAGCGAACCGTCGGCCAGGCCGGCAATGGCCTGGACGACTGCGGGCGGGCCCATCTCGGCCAAGCGGTCGTGCAGGCTGCCGCCGGTGTCTTCGGCGCTGATCGGGGTGACTACCTTGAGCAGCATCGGGCCGGTGTCCAGGCCTGCTTCCATACGCATCACGGTCACACCGCTCTCGGCGTCGCCGGCTTCCACGGCGCGCTGGATCGGTGCGGCACCGCGCCAGCGTGGCAGCAGGGAGGCATGGCTGTTGATGCAGCCCAGGCGCGGGATATCCAGCACCACCTGCGGCAGGATCAGGCCATAGGCGACCACCACCATCAGGTCCGGCTTCAGCGCGGCCAGTTCGGCCTGGGCTTCGGCGTTGCGCAGGGTCGGCGGCTGGAACACCGGGATGTCATGGGCCACAGCCAGTTGCTTGACCGCGCTCGGCATCAGCTTCTGGCCGCGGCCGGCCGGGCGGTCGGGCTGGGTGTAGACGGCCACGATCTCGTAGGGGCTGTCGAGCAAGGCCTTGAGGTGTTCGGCGGCAAACTCTGGAGTGCCTGCAAAGACGATGCGCATGGAGTTCTCGCTTCAAAAAAGAAAAAGGCTTGCCGGAGCAAGCCTTCTGGAAGGTGGGGATCAGGCTTGCTGGCGGTGCTGCTTTTCCAGCTTTTTCTTGATCCGGTCGCGCTTGAGCTGCGACAGGTAGTCGACGAACAGCTTGCCGTTGAGGTGATCGAATTCGTGCTGCACGCACACCGCCAGCAGGCCTTCGCACTCCAGTTCGTACGGCTTGCCGTCGCGGTCCTGGGCCTTGACCCGCACACGCAGCGGGCGGTCGACGTTCTCGTAGAAGCCAGGTACCGACAGGCAGCCTTCCTGGTACTGGCCCATGTCATGGGTCAGCTCTTCGACCGTGGGGTTGATAAAGACGCGCGGCTCGCTGCGGTCTTCACTGAGGTCCATGACCACGACCTGCTGGTGCACGTTGACCTGGGTGGCGGCCAGGCCGATGCCAGGGGCTTCGTACATGGTTTCAAACATGTCGTCGATCAGCTGACGCAGGGCGTCGTCGAACACCGTCACCGGCTTGGCGATGGTGCGCAGGCGCGGGTCCGGGAATTCGAGAATGTTCAAGATGGCCATAAGGTCAGGCAGTCACTGTGCGTTCGGTTGAAAACTGAGCACACATAATAAAGGGAAACGGGGATTTCAGCACCTGGCAAAGCTCGGCTAGGGTTTTCAAGGGCCGCTTATAGCCCATTCGATGGACAGGTTGTCAAAGCGTTATCAACAAAGTTATCCACAGTTTGTGCCACGTCGATGGCCCCAATTCGATCAAGGATGATCCCCATGCAGACTTACCATTCGTCGCCTCTTCCGCCTGCCGAACTGGAGGCGCGATTACGCCTGCACCGGCTGCCGGAAATGGGATTGCGTCGCTTTAACACCTTGCTGGAGGCCTTTGGCAGTGCCTCTTCGGCACTGTGCGCACCGGCCGGCGCGTGGCGCGCATTGGGCATACCACAGGCCACCATCGATGCCCGGCGCAGTGCCGAAGTACGTGAGGGCGCACTGGCCGCAATGGCCTGGTTAGAGCGCCCGGGCCAGCATTTACTGATGTGGGACGGCCCTGGCTACCCGCCACTATTGGCGGAAATCGACGATGCCCCTCCGCTGCTTTTCGTCGCTGGCAACCCGGCCTTGCTCGAGCGCCCACAGCTGGCAATTGTGGGTAGCAGGCGTGCTTCACCCCCGGCGCTCGACACTGCTGCGGCATTTTCCCGCTACCTGGCGCAGGCCGGTTTCACCATTACCAGCGGCTTGGCCGTGGGCATCGACGGTGCCGCTCATCGGGCCGCATTGCAGGCTGGTGGGGGCACGGTTGGCGTCCTAGGTACGGGGTTGCAAAAACTTTATCCACAGCGCCACAAGTCGCTTGCGCAAGCGATGATCGACAACGGTAGCGCGCTGGTTTCCGAGTACCCGCTGGATGCCGGGCCGCTACCTGGCAACTTCCCACGGCGCAATCGCATCATCAGTGGCCTGTCGCTGGGCGTGCTGGTGGTCGAGGCCAGCCTGGCCAGTGGTTCGCTGATCACCGCACGCCTGGCTGCCGAGCAAGGCCGCGAGGTGTATGCCATACCGGGCTCCATTCACCACCCCGGTGCCAAGGGCTGCCACCAGTTGATCCGTGACGGCGCGCTGCTGGTGGAGAGCGTGGAGCAGATATTGGAAAGCCTGCAGGGCTGGCAGAACCTGCCGCCTGCGGTTGTGGATAAATTCGACCATCCCCTGCTCGCCCTGCTGCATGCTGCGCCACAAACCAGCGAAAGCCTGGCCCACTGCAGCGAGCTGCCGCTGGCCGACGTGCTGGCGCAGCTGACCGAACTGGAGCTGGAAGGCCGGGTCAGCAATGAAGCCGGGCGTTGGTTTGCCCGCGCGGGCTAAGTACACTGCTCACAAGCAAGGTATATAGGCGGAGTAACAGAAATGGTGAGCAGTTTTCGTGTGCAACAAGCCGCACGTGAGATCCGGGCGGGCGCAGTGATCGCCTATCCGACGGAAGCGGTCTGGGGCCTGGGCTGCGACCCGTGGAACGAGGACGCGGTGTATCGCCTGCTGGCGCTGAAGTCGCGGCCTGTGGATAAAGGCCTGATCCTGGTAGCCGACAACATCCGCCAGTTCGACTTCTTGTTCGAGGATTTCCCCGAAGACTGGATCGACCGCATGGGCAGCACCTGGCCGGGGCCGAACACCTGGCTGGTACCGCACCAGGACCTGTTGCCCGAGTGGGTGACCGGGGAGCATGACACCGTGGCGCTGCGGGTCAGCGACCACCCGTTGGTGCGCGAGCTGTGTGCGTTGGTGGGGCCGTTGATTTCCACTTCGTGCAACCCGGGCGGGCGCCCGGCGGCGAAGACCCGGTTGCGGGTGGAGCAGTACTTCCATGGCCAGCTGGATCTGGTACTGGGTGGCGCATTGGGTGGAAGGAAGAACCCGAGTGTGATTCGTGACCTGGTGACTGGCGAAGTCGTTCGCCCGGGCTGATACATATCCACAGGCCTGGCCGCGACCTCCTGTGGGAGCGGGCGAGCCCGCGAAGAATCCAACGTGGTGTCTGGCACGGGCTTCGCCCGTGTTCGCGGGCATGCCCGCTCCCACAGGTCAGGGCCAAGTCCCCGCGGATTTTTCTGATTTTGTCTCGAATGGCTGTCCAGCTTGCGGCTTGGGAAATATCCTACGAGCCGCGTCCCCTGCCATCACCTTCTCAGTGGGAACCAGTGCCTCTAGGCTTCATCCGTCGCTGAATACCTTGGCGATCGGGTGTGGTAGCCCGGATGCATTTTTTCCATGGCAGTCTATGGTGACTGTGCGTGGGAGGCTTTCGAGCCTGCCTGGATTGGAAAATGCCCGGGTCTACCACCTCGCGTACAGTCGCCACCCATTCACGTGGTAGTGATTGGTGGCGGCAATGAGGAGCATTTTCCAATGATGAAGAAAATAGTCCCCGATCCACCGCTTCCCTGCACCTCTACTCGTCCCTTCGGTCGCTGCGATGCCGGCCACGAACCGCTGTTCACCGTAAACCCGAACATTTCCGCCGAGGACGCCTTGGTTCATGTAGCTCTGTATCTGCGAGGCGCCTACGAAACGGGCTCGAAAGCCCTCGAGTACCTGCGCGAAGAAGGCCGTGGCATGTATTGGTCGAGCCTGCATTCCATTGAACTTGCGGAGGGATTGGTGGAGGCGATTCTCGATGGTATCGAGTCGATACCAACCACCCGTCCCCCACAGGCATAGCGCCATATTCAAGGCCGACGCAGTACCTGTGGGAGCGGGTTCACCCGCGAACACCGGCAAAGCCGGTGCCATGCACCGCAGTGTCTTCTTCGCGGGTAAACCCGCTCCCACAGGTATAACGCTGTATTCAACGCTGGTGCAGTACCTGTGGGAGCGGGCGCGCCCGCGAACACCGGCGCAGCCGGTGCCATGCACCGCGGTGCTTGCTTCGCGGGCATGCCCGCTCCCACAGGGATAGCGCCGTATTCAACGCCGACGCAGTACCTGTGGGAGCGGGTTCACCCGCGAACACCGGCAAAGCCGGTGCCATGCACCGCGGTGTCTTCTTCGCGGGTAAACCCGCTCCCACAGGTAAAGTGATTGGCCCCAGTTCTTGGGAACCTGTGGGAGTGGGCTCAGGGGATCAGTACAGTCGACCCCACAGTCCTGCGCGCCGACAGCTCTGCCTGTGCCTTTGCCGCCTCACTCAGCGGATACCGCTGCTGGATATCCACAACCAGATTGCCGCTGCCAATCATGGCGAACAGGTCATCGGCCATGGCCTGGGTATTCTCGGCACTGTTGGCATAGGTCGCCAAAGTCGGCCGGGTCACATACAGCGACCCTTTCTGCGCCAGAATCCCCAGGTTCACCCCGCTCACTGCCCCCGAGGCATTGCCAAAGCTCACCATCAACCCGCGCGGCTGCAGGCAGTCCAGCGAGGTCAGCCAGGTGTCGGCACCCACACCGTCATACACCACAGGGCATTTCTTGCCGTCGGTCAGCTCCAGCACCCGCTGGGCCACGTCTTCACGGCTGTAATCAATGGTCGCCCACGCCCCCAGCGCCTTGGCCCGCTCGGCCTTCTCGGCAGAGCTCACGGTCCCGATCAGCTTGGCGCCCAAGGCCTTGGCCCACTGGCACGCCAACGAACCCACGCCGCCAGCTGCTGCGTGGAACAAGATCACGTCACCCGCCTTCACCTCATAGGTCTGCTTCAGCAGGTACTGCACGGTCAAACCCTTGAGCATCACCGCCGCCGCCTGTTCGAAGCTGATGGTGTCGGGCAGCTTCACCAGGTTGGCTTCCGGCAGCGTATGCACCTCGCTATACGCGCCCAGCGGGCCGCCGGCATGGGCCACGCGGTCACCCACTTTCAGCCGGGTCACGCCCTCGCCCACGGCCTCGACCACGCCAGCCGCTTCAGTGCCCAGCCCCGAAGGCAGGGATGGCGGTGCATACAGCCCGCTGCGGAAGTAGGTATCGATGAAGTTCAGGCCGATCGCATGGTTACGTACACGCACCTGCTGTGGCCCTGGCGGGGCAGGTTCGAATTCCACAAACTGCAGCACTTCCGGGCCGCCATGCTGGCTGAACTGGATACGCTTGGCCATCTCGCACTCCTGTCGTATGGGTCGGGAAAGGCCTTCTATCGGACGCCTTTGCTTGATCGCCGTCAACTGCGGCGCGCGGGCTGGGGGTGGTATGCTACGCGGCGAATTCTTCCCTGCCCGTTCCTGGTGACCCGATGACTAGCCGCACCGAGGCCGTGAAAGCCTACCTGCTCGACCTGCAAGACCGCATCTGCTCTGCCCTCGAAGCTGAAGACGGCGGCGCCCGCTTCGTCGAGGACGCCTGGGTGCGCGAAGCCGGTGGCGGGGGCCGCACGCGGGTGATCGGCGATGGCAAGGTGATCGAGAAAGGCGGGGTCAACTTTTCCCACGTGTTCGGCGCTGGTCTGCCGCCGTCGGCCAGTGCCCACCGCCCCGAGCTGGCGGGCCGTGGCTTCGAGGCCCTGGGCGTGTCGCTGGTGATCCACCCGCACAACCCGCATGTGCCCACTTCCCACGCCAACGTGCGCTTCTTCATCGCCGAAAAGGAAGGTGAAGAGGCTGTCTGGTGGTTCGGCGGCGGCTTCGACCTGACACCGTACTACGGCAATGAAGAAGACTGCATCCACTGGCACCGTGTGGCCGAGCAGGCCTGCGCGCCGTTCGGCGCCGACGTGTACCCGCGCTACAAGGCCTGGTGCGACCGCTACTTCCACCTCAAGCACCGTGGCGAGCCACGCGGCATCGGTGGCTTGTTCTTCGACGACCTGAACGAGTGGGACTTCGACACCTGCTTCGCCTTCATCCGCGCCATCGGTGACGCCTACGTCAACGCCTACCTGCCGATCATCCAGCGCCGCAAGGACACCCCTTACACCCCGCAGCAGCGCGAGTTCCAGGAATACCGCCGTGGCCGCTACGTGGAGTTCAACCTGGTATACGACCGTGGCACCCTGTTCGGCCTGCAGTCCGGTGGCCGCACCGAGTCCATCCTCATGTCGCTGCCGCCGCAGGTGCGCTGGGGCTACGACTGGAAGGCCGCGCCCGGCAGCGAAGAAGCGCGCTTGACCGAGTACTTCCTGCAGGACCGCGACTGGCTCGGCCAGTAAGCCTGTGGATAATCAAGGAGCCGTCATGGACCAGTACGTCGTTTTTGGTAACCCCATCGGCCACAGCAAGTCGCCGCTGATCCATCGCCTGTTCGCCGAACAGACCGGCCAGGACCTGGAATACGCCACCCTGCTGGCGCCGCTGGACGAGTTCAGCGACTGCGCGCGCGGCTTCTTCAAGCAAGGCCGCGGTGGCAACGTCACCGTGCCGTTCAAGGAAGAGGCCTTCCGCCTGTGCGACAGCCTGACCCCGCGTGCCCAGCGCGCTGGCGCGGTGAACACGCTGAGCAAGCTGGCCGATGGCAGCCTGCAGGGCGACAACACCGATGGCGCTGGCCTGGTGCGCGACCTGACGGTGAATGCCGGGGTCGAACTGGCGGGCAAACGCATTCTGATCCTGGGTGCTGGTGGTGCGGTGCGTGGGGTGCTGGAGCCGATCCTTGCGCACAAGCCGCAGTCGCTGGTGATTGCCAACCGGACTGTGGAGAAGGCCGAGCAGCTGGCGCGTGAGTTCGATGAGCTGGGGCCGGTGGTAGCCAGCGGGTTTGCCTGGTTGCAGGAACCGGTGGATGTGATCATCAATGCCACCTCGGCGAGCCTGGCCGGTGAGTTGCCGCCGATTGCCGACAGCCTGGTCGAGGCGGGGCGCACGGTTTGCTACGACATGATGTATGGCAAGGAGCCTACGCCGTTTTGCCAGTGGGCAGAGAAGCTGGGGGCGGCCAAGGTGCTGGATGGGCTGGGGATGCTGGCTGAGCAGGCGGCTGAGGCTTTCTATATCTGGCGTGGGGTGCGGCCGGATACGGCGCCAGTGTTGGCTGAGTTGCGCCGGCAGCTGGCTCGGGGCTGAGATTGTTGGGGGCCGCTTTGCGGCCCATCGCGACACAAGGCCGCTCCCACATTGGATCGGCGTACACCATACCCTTGTGGGAGCGGCCTTGCGTCGCGATGGGCTGCAAAGCAGCCCCAGGATCTCAGCTATCACTCCTCAAACCGGATCGGACAAAGCTCCACCCCTTCCAGCTTCTGCAATTCCTCGATCACCTGCGGCCTGGCCCGGTGCAGGGTCAGACTCCCCCCCGCCCGCCGCAACCGCCGCGCCTCGCGGTGCAACATATCCACACCCGAGTAGTCGATGAAGTTCACCTGCCGCGCATCGATCACTACATGCGGCCCCTGGCAGCGCTGCAAGCGCACCTGCAGGTAATGCGCCGCACCAAAGAAGATCGACCCGCCCACCCGCAGCACGTCCGCCTCCCCTTCACGGCTTTGTTGCACCCGTGGTCGCGAGGTGCGCTTCAGATAGAAGAACAGCGACGCCAGCACTCCGGCATAGATCGCCGTCTGCAGCTCCAGCAACAAGGTCGCTGCCGCCGTCAGTGCCATTACCAGAAACTCCGAGCGGCTGACCCGGAACAGCGCACGAATCCCCCGGTGGTCCACCAACCCCCAGCAGATCAGCAGGATGCTGCCGGCCATGGCCGGGATCGGCAGGTGCGCGATCAGACCGGCCCCGGCAACGGCGAACACCGCCACCCACAGCGCCGAGAATACCCCGGCCATGGGCGAGCGGGCGCCGGCGTCGTAGCTCAGCCCGGAGCGGGTGAAGGAGCCGGAAGACAGGTAACCGGAGAAAAACGCACCGACGATGTTCGACAGGCCCTGTGCGCGTATTTCCTGGTCTGCGTCGGTCAACTGCTCCGAACGTGCCGACAACGAGCGGGCGATCGACAGGCTGGTGACCAGCCCGAGCATGCCCACTGCCACGGCGCTGGGCAGCAGGCGCAGTATCAGTTCCACATCCAGCAAGGGCAGCGGGCTGAAGGGTGGCAGCTGCCCGGTGAATGCCGGCACACGCGGCACATGGCCAAAGAACCCAGGCAGCAGCCAGGCCAGCAGGCTTACCAAAATC
Source organism: Pseudomonas sp. B5(2017) (assembly GCF_002112825.1). Classification (NCBI taxonomy): domain Bacteria; kingdom Pseudomonadati; phylum Pseudomonadota; class Gammaproteobacteria; order Pseudomonadales; family Pseudomonadaceae; genus Pseudomonas; species Pseudomonas sp. B5(2017). The sequence goes on along the minus strand of NZ_NEIR01000006.1, from coordinate 4,285 downwards.
AGGCTTATCAACAGGCTGGGCCAGCGTGGGCGCCAGAGCTTGAAGGCCACGCCGATCACCACTGTGGTCAGGCCCAGAATCAAGGAAGGCAGGTCGACCTCGCCGGCATGGCTGGCCAGGTCCTGCACGGTCTTCAACGCCGTGGCCTGGCTTGGCAGGTCCATGCCCAGCAGGTTGGGCAGCTGGCCCAGGGCAATGACGACAGCGGCGCCCAGGGTGAAGCCGAGCACCACGGAATGGGAGACGAAATTGACCAGTGCGCCGAAGCGCAAAAGCCCCAGCAGCAACTGGAAGATGCCGCCGAGGAAGGTCAGCAGCAGCACCAAGGTGACATAGTCGGCGCTGCCGGCCACGGCCAGCGGGCTGATGCTGGCGTAGAGGACGATGGAGATGGCAGCGGTCGGGCCGCAGATCAGGTGCCAGGACGAGCCCCACAGGCAGGCGATCAGCACTGGCACGATGGCGGCGTACAGCCCGTACTCGGCCGGCAGGCCGGCGATCAGGGCATAGGCGATGGATTGCGGCAGGGCGAGGATTGCACCGCTCAGGCCCACCAGCAGGTCCTGGCGCAGGCTGCGGCCCGATTGGCGGGGGAGCCAGGAGAGGAAGGGCAGCAGGTGAGTGAGGCGATGCATGGGTTATCCACATTCCTTACTGTTTCGCCAATCCCTGTGGGAGCGGGCGCGCCCGCGAAGAAGCCGCCGCGGTGGATGGCACCGGCTTCGCCGGTGTTCGCGGGCATGCCCGCTCCCACAGGAATAGAGGTTTTGCTTGTGAGGTTACAGTTTGGCTTTGACGGCCTCCAGCGCATTGCCATCGGCCTTGGTCGTCACCCCGGTCAACCACCCTTCCAGCAACTCGGGGTGCGCCTTCAGCCAAGCCTTGGCCGCATCATCGAAGCTCATCTTCTTGTCCACAACTTCGGCCATGATGGTGTTTTCCATGTCCAGCGTGAACTTCAGGTTGCCCAGCAGCTTGGCCGCATTCGGGCAGGCTTGTGGATAACCCTTGCGGGTCAGGGTATACACCTCGCCCTTGCTGCCAAACCACTTCTCCCCGCCGCTCAGGTAATGCATCTTCAGCTTCACGTTCATCGGGTGCGGGGTCCAGCCGAGGAAGGTGATGAACTGCTGTTTCTTCACCGCCCGGTCGACCTGCGCCAGCATCGCCTGCTCGCTGGACTCCACCAGCTTCCACTGGCCTAGGTTGAACTCATTCTTGTCGATGATTTCCTTCAACGACAGGTTGGCCGGTGCCCCGGAACCGATCCCGTACAGCTTCTTGTCGAACTGGTCGGCGTGTTTCTGCAAGTCGGCAAAATCCTTCACCCCGGCATTCCACACATAGTCGGGCACTGCCAGGGTGAACTCGGTTCCTTCCAGGTTGCGTGAAAGCTGCTGCACATCGCCGTTGGCGATGAACTTCTCATGAAAGCCCTGCTGTGCCGGCATCCAGTTGCCGAGGAAGGCATCGACGCGGCCATCCTTGAGGCCGCCGTAGATGATCGGCACGGCCAGGCTGTCGATTTTCACCCGGTAACCCAAGCTTTCCAGAAGCAGGCGGGCCAAGGCGTTGGTCGTGGCGATGTCGCTCCAGCCGGGGTCGGCCATCTTCACGGTGGTGCATTGCGCGTCGCTGTCGGCGGCGTGGGCCGTGGCGGTACCCAGGCTCAGGGCCAGGGCGAACACGGCGGCGGAGAACTTGTGCATGGCGGCCTCTTTTCTCAATCCAGGGGGGCGGGCTGTGGATAACGTGCCTTGCGCTCGAGGTCGTCGAGATCGATGTGGTTGCGCATGTACTGTTGGCTGGCGTCCACCAGCGGTTGGTGGTCCCAGCTTTTCAGCTTGCCGATGGCCAGCGCCTCGGCCACCAGGCGGCGGCGCCGCTGGCTGGCAAGAACCTGCTGGCGCAGGCTGGGGATATCCCAACGTTGCTGTGCTTCATCGACAAATGCCTGCAGCAGCGCCTGGTGTTCCGGGCTGCCGGTGAGGTTCTCCCGCTCGTGCGGGTCGCGGCTCAGGTCATAGAGTAGGCATGGGTCGTCTTCGCTGTACACGAACTTGTACGGCCCGCGGCGGATCATCATCAGCGGGCCGACGGTGCCTTCGGCCATGTATTCGCCGATCACTTCGTCATGGCCGCCCTGCCCTTGCAGGTGGCCGACCAGCGAGCGGCCATCCAGGTGCAGGTGGTTATCCACAGCACCTCCGGCCAGCTCGACCAAGGTCGGCAGCAGGTCGCAGGTAGACACCGAGGCACTGACCCGGGCTGGCGCGAAGCGCTTCGGCGCGTGCACCAGCAGCGGCACCCGCGCCGACATCTCGAACCAGTGCATCTTGTACCAGAGGCCACGCTCGCCAAGCATATCGCCGTGGTCGCCGGAGAACACGATCAGGGTGTCGTCGGCCAGGTTGCATTCCTCCAGGGTCTGCAGCAGCAGGCCGATGTTGTCATCGATGTAGCTGCAGGCGCCGAAGTAGGCACGGCGGGCGTCACGGATCTTGTCCACAGGCAGCGGCTTGTTCCACAGGTCGTAGACCTTCAGCAGGCGCTGCGAGTGCGGGTCGAGTTCTGCCTGGTCGAATTCGGCGCGGGGCATGGGGATATTCACACCCTCGTAGCGATCCCAATAGCGCCGGGGGATGGTGTAGGGGTCGTGCGGGTGGGTCATCGACACGGTCAGGCAGAACGGTCGGCCATCGTTTTCGCGCACATGGTCGTACAGGTACTGGCGCGCCTTGAACACCACCTCCTCGTCGAAATCCAGCTGGTTGGTGCGCACGCACGGGCCGGCCTGCAGTACCGAGGACATGTTGTGATACCAGCTCGGGCGCACGTCCGGTTCATCCCAGTTCACCGCCCAGCCGTAGTCGGCCGGGTAGATGTCGCTGGTCAGGCGTTCTTCGTAGCCATGCAACTGGTCCGGGCCGCAGAAGTGCATCTTGCCCGACAGCGCGGTGCGGTAGCCAAGGCGGCGCAGATAGTGGGCGTAGGTCGGCACGTCGGCGGGGAAGTCGGCGGCGTTGTCGTAGGCGCCGATGCGACTGGGCAACTGGCCGCTGACCAGAGTGAAGCGCGACGGCGCGCACAACGGACTGTTGCAGTAGGCCGAGTCGAACACCACCGCCTGTTCGGCAAGGCGGCTCAGGTGCGGCATCTGGATCGGCGAAGAGGCGTAGATCGGCAGCAAGGGCGCGGCCATCTGGTCGGCCATGATGAACAGGATATTCGGGCGCGTCATGGTGGCTTCCATCGTTGAGGGTTATGCGAACCGCTTGCCTATCAAGATGCGACTGTGGATAACATGGGTAAAGCCCACGGTGGGCAATAACTGGGATTAGCCACGCTTATGTTTGACCACCTTGCCGAGCTGTCGCTGGATACCTTGCGCGTGTTCGAGGCCGCCGCACGGTTGCGCGGCTTTACCGCCGCGGCGCTGGAGCTGGGTACCACGCAGCCAGCGGTGAGCCAGCAAGTAAAACGGCTGGAGGCACAGTTGGGCACGCGCCTGTTCGACCGCATTTACCGGGGTATCGAGCTGACCGAGGCTGGCCAGGTGCTGTTCGAACAGGTGCATCAGGGCCTGCAGGCCATGGAGGACGGCATTGCCCAGGCCAGTGGGCGCGGCCAGCGCGAAGTGCTGCAGGTGGCTACCGACTTCGCCTTTGCGGCGTTCTGGCTGATGCCACGGCTGCAGCGTTTTCACGAGGCTTATCCACAGGTGGACGTGAGCCTGGTGACCGGTGAGCGCAGCCAGGGCATGTTGCGACCGGACATCGATGTGGCGGTGCTGTTTGGCGACGGGCGTTTTCACCAGGGCGAGAGCCGCTGGCTGTTCGATGAGGAGGTTTTCCCTGTGTGCAGCCCCCGGCTGATTCATGGCAAACCCTTGTCAGCCGTGGCTTTGCAACGATTGCCCTTGCTGCACTTGAAGGGCGAGCAGGCTAGCCGTTGGTTTGACTGGGCGGGGGTGTTTCGCGGGTTTGGGGTGGCCAGCCCGCCGCCGGCCGGGCAGTTGCGGTTTGATAACTATACGTTGCTGATCCAGGCGGCGATTGCCGGGCAAGGGGTGGCGATTGGCTGGGGGCATCTGGTGGATGGGCTGGTGGAGCAGGGGTTGCTGTGCCGGCCGTTGGAGGGGAGTTTGCGCTCGGCGCGCGGGTATTACGCGGTGCTGCCACCACGCAAGCGGCGTGGGGCGTTGATCGAGCGGTTCGTGGATTGGCTGGAGCGCGAGCGCAGCCTGTGACATCCCCGGGGCCGCTTTGCGGCCCATCGCCGGCAA